>JAGPLX010000001.1:85971-137070 GCA_018053185.1 Syntrophobacteraceae bacterium | reverse complement strand
ATCCAGCAGTCTGCGAACGAGTACCGACTCGTTCTCACCAGTGAGACGGAAGGGGCCGCAGGAATCGGGTTGCTCAACGCATCCAGTGGAGACATCCTGTCAAGTCTCGGCTTCAACAGCTCAGGCACGACCCTCAAGAACCAGGCACCGGGAGCGGCCCGCAGCGATCGGCTGTCAAGCTCCTCCTCTTCGGTAGAGGCCCTCCTGGGCATCGCATCCCATGACCTGGCCGGAGATGTCACCATCAACGGCACACGCGTGACCATCGATCTCACCGACTCCTTGTCCACCATCAAGGACAAAATCAACGCAGCCTTCAGCTTCGATGGAAATCCCGCCACGGCTCGCCTCGTCTCCGAAACGGTGGGAGCGGATACCTACTACCGTCTGGAGATCGAGGGGATGACCACCTGGAAGGACGACAACAACGTTCTGCAGGCATTGGGGTTCATAGAAGGAAAGAGGGAAAACGTCGTGGGGGTCACCAGCAACGTTGCCAACACCACGGACGGGACCACGGCCATCACCGGCAGCACCCTCATTAAAGACATCTATGGGTATCTGAACCCGGATACCACCAACGATTCCATTACCATCTCCGGAACCAAGCACGACGGACACGCGGTTTCCACCACCTTCAAACTCTTCAACGACGACATGACCTCGAAAACGGTGGGGGACCTGCTCGCGGAGATCGAGAACACTTTCGGCAACGTGACGGCCACGGTCACATCCCAGGGCAAAATTCAGGTGGTGGATAACGAGAGTGGAACCAGCCAGCTTTCCGTAGACCTGCAGACATCTCTCCATGGTTCCAACCCCGGAAGTTTGAACTTCGGCACCTTCACAGAAGTGGGGACTGTCCGCGAATATGTGCTCCAGGCGGGACGGGACGCATCCTTCACCGTGGACGGCGTGGCCATGACCAGCTCATCGAACAGCGTCACCACCGCCATCCCGGGTGTCACTCTGAAACTCGTCGGCGAAAGCTCGGACACCACGGTGACCTTGAACATCGACAGGGACTACGACGAAATCACCGAGCAGATTCAATCCATGGTGGATGCCTACAATAAGGTGGTGGATTTCATCAAAACTCAGACCAGTTACAATACCGAGAGCAAGACAACGGGGGGAGTTCTTTTCGGAGATACCCTGCTCAAGTCCATGCGAACCGGCATTCAATCGACGCTGATCTCGGAGATATTCGGAACCGCCAACCTTACAGCCTTGAGCGACATCGGGATTACCACCGGTAGTTCCACGGCGTTGAGCCTGGATACCAATGTGTTGCGGGAGAAGCTCGAGACGAATTTCGACGACGTGGTTAAGCTCTTTGCCCGGGATGGATCGAGCCAAAACACGAGCCTCGAATACTTCTACAGCACAGGGGAAACCAAGGCGGGCACTTACGCCGTCCACATCGATCAAGCGGCGTCCAAGGCTTCCATCGAAGGTTCCGGCATCGACTGGAGTACCGGATACCTGGGAAGCACGGGGGACACTCTCACCATCCAAGATTCCAGTACAGGCCGTTCCATCACCAAGACCTTCACTGCAGGAGAGAGTTTGAACGACATCGTCAACACGTTGAACTCCCTGTTCGACAACAAAGGGATCGGCATCAGCGCCTCCATCAGTTCATCCAACCAGCTCCTGTTGAGCCAGGACGGTTACGGAAGCGGGAAAACCATCTCCCTGTCGTATGAAGGTGGGACCAAGGCGGCTCTGGGAATCCTGACCGACAGCGCCGACGGCACCGATGTGGTCGGGACCGTGGGGGGAGTAGAAGCCGAGGGCGTGGGCCAGATCCTCAAGGTGACGAATAAAAACAGCGACGCCTACGGGCTTCAGATTCGCTACACGGGAAGCTCGACGGGCGACGTGGGGGATTTCACATACACCAGTGGAGTCGCCGACCAGCTGGAGAAACAGATCTCTCAATGGATGGATTCCGTTTCGGGTTCGCTGACCATCCACAAAAACAGCATCCAATCCAAGATTGATCGTGTGGAAGACCGGATCTCGTCTACAGAGGAACTCATTGACAGGAAGATGGCGATCCTGACCGCCCAGTTCCAGGCTATGGAAAACGCTTTGTCCAAGCTGCAGAGCATCCAGAGCTATGTGACCAGTTTGTTGGGATAACCCGGATCGGTAACGGTTGCCGGTCGGACGACGACCTCGATGGAGGAGGCAAGAAACCATGTACTACAACGAAGCAGCCAAGAGCTACCTCAAGACCAATGTCGAAACGGCGGATGATTTGAAACTGGTGATCATGTGCTACGACGCCACCATTCGGGACCTCCAGGAAGCCAAGAAGCTTCATGAGAGACAGGCCATGGAGGCTACCTATGGGAAAATACGTCACGCCCAGGACATCATCACGGAATTGCTCATCTGCCTCGATTACGACCGAGGGGGCGTCATTGCTCAAAACCTCAGCAAGCTCTACAATTTCCTCCTGCGACAACTCGTCGGTATCAACACCCGTCAAGATACCGTCATGTACGACCATCTGATCCGGATTCTGTCGGAACTGAGGAATGCCTGGGAACAGGTACGGCTCAATTCCATGAAAGAAGTGCCCATTGTTGCTCCGGCCCACGAGAGAGTTCGGGGTGTATCGGCGTGATCCTTAGGTTCGTAGGGTACCCCGGCACCCGGTGCACGGGCCTATCTACAAGGACAAGGCGGGAGGACGCAACGATCCGGGTCCTCCCGCAACTTAAAAATCCCAGGTGAGATTCGTGGTTGTGAATGCCGAACCATCCAGTGTGCGTGCCGTGTTGATCCAGATGATCAAATACACGGCTCAGCTCGCCCGGTGCGATCAGGACCCCGATGTGGACGTCGGGGCGGTGGCCGATGCCTGCCATGAGAGGCTGGCTGTTCTTCAGACCCTCTTGGGGACAGGCACCCCGTCCGCCTCGTTTCCGGGGGACACGAGCATGAAGGAGGGAGATCCCCCTCTTGAGGAGCTTTTGCTTGTTGTTCAGCAGCAGATTCGGGAGTGTACGGGGGCGTTGGAAAGATCCATGAATCGAGTGGAACGAGAACTGAACTCAATGCGGCAGATCGGCAAGGCCATCCGAGCATACGGGAACAGGTAGCCTTCCGGTGTCTTTTATCTCCTTCGACGCTCGCCACATGCCGGATGTCGGTCATGGACGAGTATCGCGTTTCGATCGACAACCTTCGATCGGGTGCGTTCACTCGATAGGACACGAAATAGCCTGAACACCCTTTTCTGTTTCATAGCTTCAAGACCGAAATCCTCGGACAGAACCACGCCACATCTCGAAATCCCTCTGTAATAGGCACGCCGGGAGCAGGTTGGGGATGCAAAGCGGCATCCCTCGAAGATTCTCGCCCTGTTCCGGGATCTTGACTTCGGGTTGTACCTCAACAGGGGGTCCCGTTTAAGGGGTCCGCTTTAGGGAGAGGGTGCAGCTGGTTTCAAGCCGCACTTCCGGATAAAAGACAACAGCACGGACACAATTCTTGACACCGGGGCATTCAAATTGCTAGACGTCTAGCGTGGAAAACGCACAACATTGCGTCCTTTGCCCAGACCGCCGGTCCAGGGAACAAGGAATCACATTTGCAGGCTGCGAAGGATTGATCCGGAATCAGAAGGGAGCAGGAGCGATGGTTGATCTCACTAAGAACCGATATTTCAAATTGCTGCGGAGCAGGATGTCCACCGAGAGTTTTCGCAGGCTGGAGGCACTGAAAAACGAAAAACTGTTCAACTTTGTGGGTGAGTACGTAGAGCTGTGTCAGCCGGATTCGGTCTACATGTGTGACGACAGCGACGAAGACGCGGAATATCTGCGCAGGCGGGCCCTTGATGTCGGGGAGGAGAAGAAGCTGTGCAAGGAGGGCCACACCGTTCATTTTGACGGCTACGAGGATCAGGGCAGAGCCCCCGGTGCCACCAAGAACCTGGTCCGCAGGGAACTCCTCGAACCCATGAAGGCCCTGGCCGCCATGGACCGGGACGCCGGTCTCGCGGAAATTCGGGAGATCCTCCGGGGCATCATGAAGGGGAAAGAAGCCATCGTCAAGCCAAGCTGCGAAGGTCCGACGCTGAGTCCTTTTTCCATCGGCTGTGTCCAGATCAGCGATTCCTTCTACGTGTGTCATTCCGAGGAAATCCTGTATCGTCGGGGCTATGAGCACTTCATGAGGATGGAAGACAAGGACCGGTTTTTCCGTTTTGTTCACAGCGCGGGGCAGCTGGATGAACGAGGCTGCTCCGTGAATCTGGACAAACGCAGAATTTATCAGGACCTGGAAGACATGGTGGTACTCTCCGCCAACAACCAGTATGCCGGCAACAGTGTGGGGCTGAAGAAACACGCCATGCGCCTTGCCATCCGCCTGTCCGGGCAGGAGGGATGGCTGTGTGAACACATGTTCATCATGGCGGTCCTCAACCCGAAAAAGGCCCGATCCACTTACTTCTGCGGAGCGTTCCCCTCGGCTTGTGGAAAAACATCTACCGCCATGCTTCCCGGAGAGAAGATCGTGGGGGACGACATCGCTTATTTTCGAAATATTCAGGGCGAATTCCGAGCGGTAAACGTGGAACGCGGCATATTCGGGATCATCAAGGACGTGAACCCCGAGGACGATCCCATCATATTCAAAACGCTCCAGACCCCGGGCAACGAGATCATCTTCTCCAATGTGCTGGTGGGTCCCGACAATTGTCCGTACTGGCAGGGAATGGGAATAGACCCGCCCAAGAAGGGAACGAATTTCTCCGGGGAATGGTACGAGGGCAAGAAGGACAAAGAGGGTCGAGAGATCCCCTTCGCCCACAGCAATGCCCGGTATACTCTTCGCCTGGCGGATGTGGAGAACGTTGATCCCAGCTACGAGGACAGGAACGGGGTATTGGTCCGGGGGATCATCTACGGCGGTCGGGACAGCAACACATCCGTCCCCATCGAGGAATCACCCGATTGGCAGAGCGGGATCGTCATGAAGGCCTGCACCCTCGAATCCGAAACCACCTCGGCTACCATCGGCAAGGAAGGGATCCTGGCTCCTCAACCTATGGCGAATCTGGACTTCATCAGCTACCCTATCGGGCAATACATTCTGAACAATATCAACTTCGTGAAGGGAATACGGAACATCCCGCGCATTTACACCGTGAACTATTTTCTAAAGGACTCACAGGGAAATTTCCTGACCCACAAGATGGCGAAGAAGGTATGGATCCATTGGGCAGAGCGTAGAATCCACGGGGAACTGGACGCCCACCGGACTCCCCTGGGATTCATCCCCATCTATGAAGATTTGGCCAAATTGTTTGGGGAATTGCTGGAAGAAGATTTCTCGCGGGAACTCTATGAAGAGCTATTCAAATTCCGAATCGATTCCTGGATCGCCAAGCTGAACCGGGCCATTGCCTTCTATGAAAAGGCAGCCCCCGATTGTCCGGAGAGGTTTTATGCCATTTGGAGGGCTGCCATCGGGTCGTTCGAGAAAGCCAGGTCCAAATATGGTCCTTATATCCCGCCGGGGGCTTACCGGGAACCCTGAACCCGCGAGGAACCGGCCTGGTCCTCGAAGATCCGCAGCCCGAACGGCCCTCTCCTTCCAAAGGGCGGGAGAGGGCGCCGGCACCTTCACTCATCGGCGAGGTCCCTCCGTTAGTCCTCCACCTCGGGAACCAGGTGTTCCACCCTCCAGGCGGTCTCATTGCCTCGCAGAATGAGTTCCCCCGAGGGTCCCACTTCAAGGGGCACTCGATATTTTCTTCGGAATTCCAGCAGGAACCCATTCTCGACATACCTGGCGGTGACGATTTGCCCATTGGGAAGCCGATACTTCTGACCATTTGTCAATTGCACCATGGTGAACTCCTTCTTCTTTCCCGTATCCGATTTTGCTGATTCCCCCGAATCCCTGGAAAGGGTCCAAGGGTTCCCTGCTCTCCTGCCTCCGAACTTGCAGGGGCCGGATAAACAGTTCCGTTGGCGCCCTTGCACACCCCGCGGCTGTTGGGAAAGCCCCACCCGAGGTTGAGGTTGCTCATCGGGAGGGGTTCGCGAGTGTTTTTCCTTGTGAGGGTGTGTTCCGGCAAAAAATGTACCCCCTCACCCTGTCCCGGATTGGACCCCACATTATCGGTCTTTCCCGAACAAGTCCAGTTCGCAGTCAGGAATAGAGGCTTCCGGGCGGTCGTGGTATAATAGTTTATCATAGATGGACCATCGGTTTGGCCTCGACGCACACACCCGTCGGAAGGGAGGATGGAATGATGTCGTTTCCAAGGTTTGTAAGGTTTGTTTTGATCGCCGTGCTCTTGCTTTGCTCTCAGATCCCCGCCGCCATGGCGGATGAAATGGTGATCCAGCCAACGAGCAGCGGGGGCTGGAACATCTGCTACAAGGACAAAGGGTGCGTGGGAACCCTCCAGCCTTATGGAGACAACGCTTTCAACCTCTACAAGAGTTCGGGGGATTTCGTGGGCACCATCTTCAAGGACGGCAGGATGCAGCCTCCGGGACGCTGGGTGTTGCTCACCGCTGAAGATGCGACCCTGTACCTGGAAGCCCTCGAGGCAATCAACCTCATCAAACAAAAGAAGAATCGCTGATGCCGACGCCACAGGTCCGCGGGGGATTCGAAACACCCCAAGGCACCTCCCCGCCTGAAATCCCTTGGCAACCTGATCCCGGACCCACTCTATTCCTTGGCATTCCGACGGATTTTCCACAGGGTCCGGGCGCCCTTCCGTTACCGACCAGCCGCCCGAGCAAAACCGTTTTCCTGGGAATCTCCCCCCCCGCCCACTTGACAGGTATGTTATCATGAAATCGGGAAGAACATCCTTCCTCCTCCCCGAGAGAGCCGGGTTCCCCTCCTGCCCGGCTCTCTCTTCTTTTCCCCAATGTCGCACTTCCATCTTATCGCGGTTTGGAACGATACGCCCGGTCACTCATGTTCTTGAGAACCGCCCTGGAGACTCGACGCTGTTCTTCACCGTAGAATTTGATGAAGTGATACACCGGCACGATCTCATAGCCTCGAAAGAGTTTGTGCTCGCCTCCAAAGCCCGGGTCCATCAGTTCCATTCCCTGCCGAATGGCGTAGTCCAACGGATAATAGTAACAGGTGGCAAAGTGCAAAAAGGGGACCTCCTCGAAGCTTCCCCAATAGCGCCCGTACAGCTCCCCTTCCTTGCGGTAGAAGATGGCCATGGCCACCACTTCTTCCCCTCGAAATGCGGTCGAGAAGGCACACCGACGGCGAAAATTTTCTTCGAGCAACCGGAAGAAACGCTCGTTGAGGAAAGGCGGAATACAACCGCCCATGTATTTTTCCCATGTCCGACAATAGAGCCGATACATGTCATTGTAATACGATGCCGGTACATCCGTTCCATCCAGCATGCGAACATCCAGCCCCAGATTCCGGATGGTCCGGAGTTCCCGTTTGATTTTGGTTCTTCTGCCGGACCTGAAGGTACCCAGGTAGTCGCCGAAGCTCCGGCAGCCCGGGTTGAACCATCGGTAGTGTTCGTTTCTGAGCCCGATGTAGCCCTGGTCCCGCAGGAGTTGTTGCAGCAGTGTTTCCTTTGGGGCGGTGAAGTAAATCCGACAGGTGGAATAATGTTTTGTCTCGCACAGGTAGTCCAGGTACTGGAGTAAAGATCGATACATGGGGACAGGATCCTGAACGGGATGATGCAAAAATCGGTAGCTGGGTACAGGAGTGAAGGGGATGGTGCCTACAAGCCCGACATTGAAGGGCAATCCCGTCAACTCGGTGAGAAATTCGACCAACCCCCCATCTCCGAACTCAACCCAGGCACGATCCCGTTCATAAAAGGGGGCCAGCAGAACAGGATCGCCTCCTTCAAATCCAAGAAGATGAAAAGGCCGATATCCCTTGTCCGGGGACACGGCACCCGATTCCTCCAGAGCAAGAAAATATTCCCACTCCATCGTCGGCCCGGCATCCACCGCCAGCCGATTCCAGACCTCCTTGTCCACCAGCTTTACCCGAGAAAAACTCTCAAAAATCATCTTCTCATCCATGATTTGCCGGGTCTCAGCCGAGGGGTCGCGGCCACTCCGCGAAAATCCTTTGAGACGTGCCGTTCATTATAACCGGTTGGAGAGAAAGCCGGCAAAATTCCAACGAACGTCGCCCCGAAGCCGTGTCAAGGGGGTTCCATGAAAGGGAAGACCTGCGGATTGTGTTGGCCGGTCGACAGAAAAAGGGTATTGTGCCGTGTCTGGGATTTTATGAGTTCCTTGGCCTCTGCACAGCTCCACTCTGCAGAGGGTTTGCCTCGAACCTGGATAAAACAGGTAGAATGAAGCGAAAGCGATCGAAGGGCGGGTTTGTGATGAGTTTCGGTCTTCGGCTCACATCCGTTTTTGATCCGAACTTGCCTGAACGTGCCGTATAACGGACTCATTCATGTAGGCCCGCAATTTTTCTGCAAGGAGACATTCCCATGATGATCCCCAAGGAGATTCTCGATAAGATCGACGGCAATCGACAACGATACGTAGAGGAGCTGCTGGGGTTTCTGCGGATTCCGAGCGTGAGCACCTACACTCATCATGCCCAGGATGTTCGAAAGGCAGCCGAGTGGGTCTTCCACAATCTGAAACGCTTGGGACTTCGGGCAAGACTGCACGACACCCAAGGACACCCCGTGGTCACCGCCGCCTCCCTTGTCCAGGCGGACGTACCCACCCTTCTCATTTATGGTCACTACGACGTCCAACCTCCCGAACCCATCGAGGAATGGATCACCCCTCCCTTTTCGCCCAGCATTCGCGACGGGTATGTGTACGCCCGAGGGGCCTCGGACGACAAGGGCCAGTTTTTCACTTACCTCAAAGCCGTCGAAGCCGTCCTGGCGGTCGCCGGCCGCCTTCCCATCAACGTGAAGGTGCTGGTGGAAGGCGAGGAAGAGATCGGAAGCCCCAACCTGGGAGCCTTTTTGGATCGCCATCGTCAGGAACTGCAGGCGGATTCCGTAGCCGTATCCGACGGTTCGCAGTTTGCCGAGGGAGTGCCGGCCATTACTTATGGGCTTCGTGGCATTTCCTACCTGCAGATCGACCTGCAGGGACCCAGGGTGGACCTTCATTCCGGAAGCTTCGGAGGGGTGGTGGTCAATCCTATCCAAGTTATGGCGAAAATCCTCGCCAAATTGAAAAACCCCGATGAAACCGTCGCCATTCCTGGGTTCTATGATGCAGTGGTTGAACTGGATGCGCGGGAACGAGAAGAACTGGCATCCCTCTCCCTGGACGAGGTGGCACTCAAGGAATATCTCGGAGTCGAAGAACTTTCGGGAGAACCGGGTTACACCGTGCTCGAACGCAAGACCGCCCGCCCGACCCTGGATGTAAACGGTGTGTGGGGTGGTTTTCAGGGGGAAGGGGCCAAGACCGTCATTCCCGCCAGGGCCGGAGCCAAAGTGAGCATGAGACTGGTGCCCAACCAGTCGCCATCCGTCGTAAGCGCTCTATTCAGGGAATACGTGGAATCCCTGGTCCCCCGGGGGATTCGGATCACGGTGCGTGACCTGCACCAGGCGGACCCCGTCCTGGTTTCCCGTGACTGCAAGGAAATTCGATCTGCGGCCCATGCCATCGAGGTGGGGTTCGGAAAGGCTCCCGTGTTTATTCGAGAGGGCGGCTCCATTCCCATTGTCAATGTTCTCAAGGAGGTCCTGAAGATCGATAGCATTCTCCTGATGGGATGGGGAAGTCCGGATGACGGAGCCCATTCTCCCAACGAACGTTTCTGTCTCGACGACTTTCACCGGGGGATTCGGTCGGCGGCGGCCCTGTTGTATGCCCTGGCACCGTGAAATTTACGTGGCATATCCCGTCCCTTCTGACCGGTCTCCTTCGAGCGATTCCCGCGGAAACACCACCATCGAATGGTCCGGGTGCCTTGGGCTCATGGAGAGGTACCACCACCTTGACACGGCCAAGAGCATTCGGGAGATCCTCAGCCCATTGTTCCACGATTTCTTGACGGGTTTCTATCCAAAGGTTTTGCAGGGCCTCTTTCATGAGCCCGATTCCTCACGGAAATCCATGCGGTAGAGGGTGCTCTGGGCCGGAGAGAAGCCGTTTTTCTCGTAGAACCTGCGCTTAAAGCTCTCCCGTTTGTGGCTCGTGTGGAGTTCCAACCGAACTGCGCCACGCTCCTTTGCGTATTCGACCGCACGGGTAAGCAGCGTTTTTCCGACTCCTGTTCCCCTGCAAAACGGATGTACGACCAGCTCTTCAATGGTAACCTCGAACCCATTGAGCCTGAGGCTGGGAAATACTCGGAGAGTGATCAACCCGACGGCTCGATGCTCCAGGCAGGCGAGCAGGACGTTCATTTGAGGATCGTGAAGTATCGTCTGGTACATGGACCTCAGCTCATCGGGGTTCAATGGATACCCGAGGCAGGTAAGAAGACAGGCGACATCCTCGAGATCGCCGTCCTGTGCCTTTCTGATAGTTAACCGTGACTCTGTTTCCTTAGCGAGCACAAGGGACGTCATGGTTCCTCCCATATTTCTCAGAAATTTCTTCGGCCCACAAGCTTCGTAAGTCTCCCATGGCCTATCAAATCCTGACATGGTGCCACTCCCACCATTGGATGCGCATCAGAAGCTTTTCGGTTTCCTCGCTTATGCGCCTTCTGATCTCCTTTGCAGGATTCCCGGCAACGATTGTGTAGGGCAAAACGTGTCGTGTCACAACGGATCCGGCCCCAATCACAGCCCCGATCCCCACCTTGACTCCGGGCAGAATGATCGCATCATGTCCTATCCAGACATGATGTCTGGATAAGGACCTTGTGATCCCTGCGCCACTGGAAGAAGGCGTGATCCTCATCTACAGCGAGCCCGTAGGAGGAACTTCGGTAGGTGAAATGATGCTGAGTTGCCCGCCACATGGGATGATTCCCAGGATTGATGCTGGTATGAACCGCAATCGAGCGCAACATCCCCACCTTGGCACAGGTGATGCTGTGGACGTTCATGACGTAACCTTTTGTAGTTAAAGGTTGCAATGGTAAAAAAAGGGGAATGCACCCATGGAAAGTCGCCATGGGGCTCAAAGAATCTCTCTCGACCTTTGCACCCGCAACAGCAGCGTGTTATATAGTGATGGCCGTACATCCCAGTCCGGATGGGAGTTGTATTCGCCTGCCCTTGGGTCATATACAAGACGAATTGCTTCCTCATTTTCCAAGAAGAGACCTGTGACGGAGATCTGCGTTTCGCCAAAAGAATGACAGGAGAGGACGAACAAACATGCCTGGCCAGCCCGAGCAATCGCGGGATGAGCTGCAACCGCCCGAGGAACAGAAAGAAAAGAACGGTACCAAGAACGCCGTCTGGCTCCGGCTTGGGATTCTTCTCCTCATCCTCGCAATCACCTTTCTGTTGTACAAATCGGGAATCTTCAAGTTCTTCCTCCACAAGGATCGTGTGCTGGCGTTCCTCGATTCCCTGGGACCCCTCTCTTTTCTTGGTTTCATTCTCCTCCAGGCGACCCAGGTCGTCATCGCTCCCATTCCCGGTGAAGTCACGGGTATCATCGGCGGGTATCTCTATGGCCCGATGCTCGGCGTCATTTTCTCCACCACCGGTCTTGTGATCGGGTCCTTTGTGGCCTTTTCCTTATCGCGGGCCTTCGGCCGGCCTTTTGTGGAGAAATTCGTCAACAAGTCCGTCCTGGATCGCTTCGATTACCTCCTTCACCGGAAGGGGCTGGTGGTCATTTTCCTTTTGTTTCTCTTGCCGGGATTTCCCAAGGACTATCTGTGTTTCATTTTGGGGCTGGGCCGCATCACCACCATGGAATTTCTCCTGGTCAGCAGCGTGGGACGCCTCTTCGGAACCACTCTGCTCACCCTCGGGGGGGGATACATTCGGTGCCACCAGTATGGAAGGCTCTACGTCCTCGTGGCCGTGGCAGGGCTGGTTGGGGGACTAGCCTTTGCTTTCCGCAAGAAAGCAGAGAGCCTGCTGAAAGCCTGGCAGCTTCGAGGGTACAAAAAACCGATGAATCGGACGAATTCCAACAGCTAGCCGTCCCCAGCCCATCCCTCTTTCCCGGGCTCTCGAAGGCTCCCGACGTTGAACCCATTCCGCCAAGAAAAAGGCTCGGTCAAGAGAGGGTGATCTCGTCCCCCGGACGGGGAAGCATGCCTGCCACTCCTTCCATCTTTTTCAGGGAAGCTTCGATTTGCCGCTCTTTCCTCTTTCTTTCATCCCGCTGAACATGCACCAGGGCCAGCCTGGATGCCTCCGCCCGTTGGGCAAAGCGCATGCATTCCTCGACACTCCCATGCCCCTGGATTGCCCCCTTCCATCGAAAGCTCTCGTGAATTACCAGGTCGCACCGCCGCGCCAATAGGAGGGATTGAGCTGTAGGCCGACCGTCTCCGCTGTAGAATAGAGATCGCCGGCCGTCGTCCAAACGGACCGCCAAGTCCCTCAGGCTGTGATCGCTCTCGGCAAAGGAAAACCTCAACCCCTCCCACTGAAAAATTTGTCCGGGTTCGACTTCCGTAAATTCCAAGGAGAAGGTGAGCTTGGCCAGAAACCCTGGATAGGCCAGCTCCATGGCGCTCCGGGCCACATCCCGCAACCCCGTCTGCCCAATCAAGACCAGGGGCTTTGTTCTCCCGGTTTCCCAGAATCGGAGAAAAAGCATAGGGAGTCCGAAAAAGTGATCCCCGTGAAAGTGGGATATCCACACCAGATCCAACTCTTGGGGAGCCTGAGATTTCTTCCAGAACGAGGGTGGGACCGTAAATCCGCAGTCCAGCAGGATGCTCCCGGGTTTCCCCCCCACCTGGGCCTCCACGAGAATCGATGTATTCACCAGGCCCTCATCGAACGCTTCCCCGACTCCCAGAAAAATGACCTTCATGTAGAATCCTCCTGCGACTGCCACGAAGAGTTTTTGCATACCGTCGTTCTGACGCTGTCCGCTCTAGGTCCGTTGGGACCCCAAACGAGCACCTCAACGGCTGGTGGCAGGATCGTTGCGACATTCCACCCCACACTTTGCCCTGGGTGGTGATGGGTGGGCCATGGGGACACTCTCCTGTTTTGTGTTGACCATCCCCGCAAACGCTCGTTAAATATCACGAACCTGAGGATTTGTCTCGGTGGGGTATCCATCACGGCGCAGTGACCGGAATCCGGATCGAGTCTCCTTTGGCGGAGCCGATTCTAGAAGCCCACCTGGACCCTCTTATCAACGATATTATTTCGTCCGGGGCGGCGCCTCCGGCGGGCGGATTTCACGGAACATGCCCATGAATCGGGCCATTGGAGGATTTAATGACATTGATCCACGGGTTTTTTCTCGAGAGGGAAACGAGGATTGCGGAGATCAACAGCACGGCACGTTTCTATCGGCACGAAAAGACCGGGGCAGAGCTACTCTCCCTCTCTAACAACGACGAAAACAAGGTCTTCGGGATTACGTTTCGAACCCCTCCGGAGGATTCCACCGGGGTCGCCCACATTCTCGAGCATGCGGTTCTTTGCGGGTCCCGAAAATACCGTGTGAAGGAACCCTTCGTCGAGCTCCTCAAAGGGTCCCTGAAGACCTTTCTCAATGCCTTCACCTATCCCGACAAAACCTGCTACCCGGTCGCCAGTCAGAATGTGCAGGACTTCTACAATCTTATCGACGTCTACCTTGATGCTGTGTTCTACCCGCAAATCAGCCCGCCGATTTTTCAGCAGGAGGGTTGGCACTATGAGTTGGAAAACCCCGACGGTCTTTTGACCTGCAAGGGGGTCGTATTCAACGAAATGAAGGGGGCCTACTCTTCTCCCGACAATGTTCTTGCCGAGAAGGCTCAGCAATCCCTGTTTCCCGACATCCCCTATGGACTGGACTCCGGAGGAGATCCTGCCAGGATTCCGTCCCTGACCTACGAGAGGTTTCGTGAATTCCACCGCAAACACTACCATCCATCCAACGCACGAATCTTCTTTTATGGAGACGATGCCCCCGATCGGCGTCTTGAGATAGTGAACGAGTACCTGAAGGATTTCCACCGGGTCGAGGTGAAATCCGAGGTCGGTCTTCAGCCTCCTTTTTCCAGCCCACAACGTATCGAGGACATCTACGGTGCCGGATCCTCGACGGAAGCTCACGAACCCGAAATACCCAAGGGGATGGTTACCGTCAACTGGCTCCTGGCGGAAGTTACGGACGTGGAGCTCAACCTGGCCTTCCGGGTTCTCCATCACGCCCTGCTTGGAACGCCCGGCTCCCCTCTGCGCAAGGCCCTCATCGAGTCGGGACTCGGGGATGACCTGGCCGGCGTGGGTTTGGAAACGGAACTTCGCCAGATGTATTTTTCGACGGGTCTCAAGGGGGTCTCCGTCGACCGCCTCGATCTCGTGGAACCTCTGGTGATCCAGACTTTGAAACGTCTCTGCGAGGAAACCATTCACCCGGACACGATCGAAGCGGGAATCAACACCATCGAGTTTCGGCTTCGGGAAAACAATACGGGAAGCTTCCCCCAGGGCCTGTCCCTCATGTTACGGTCTCTGACCACATGGCTCTATGGGGGGGACCCGTTGAAACTCCTTGCTTTTGAAGAACCCCTCTCCTCCCTCAAGAACCGGATCGCCTCGACCCCGCGCTTTTTTGAGGACATTCTTCACCGCTATTTCCTCGAAAATCCTCATCGAACCACCCTGGTGCTTCGGCCCGATCCTCATTTGCATGAAAGAACGGAGACCCAGGAAAGGGATCGTCTGGCGGCCATTCAAAAGTCCATCAGCATCGAAGAGAAAGAGGCGTTGGTGCGGGCAAGTCGAGAGCTTCGCAGGCTCCAGGAGACACCCGACTCGCCCGAGGCCCTAAAGGCCATCCCGAGCCTTCGTTTGTCGGATCTGGACAAAAAGAACAAGACCATCCCTTGTGAACCCGCGGAATGCAACGGCTTGAAATTACTTCTCCACGATCTTTTCACCAGCGGCATAGTTTACTTGGACATTGGATTCAACCTCAAGGTTCTGCCGCGCGAGAGTATTCCCATGGTCCCGCTGTTTGCCCGAGCCCTCCTCGAGATGGGGACGGACGTCGAGGATTACGTGGCCCTCACCCGGCGAATCGGTCGCAAGACAGGCGGTATTGCCCCCGAGCTCTTCTCGTCCATGACACGAGGGGAGAAAACCACCACGGCATGGCTGTTCCTTCGGGGCAAGGCCATGTCGGCTCGAGTGCAGGACATCCTGGACATTTTCGCAGACATCCTGTTGCATCCCAGGCTGGATTGCCAGGAACGGTTTCGGCAGATGGTCCTCGAAGAAAAGGCAAGGCAGGAGCACCGGGTGGTTCCCAGCGGCCATTGGATGGTGAATCTTCGACTCCGAAGCCGCTTCAACGAAGCGGACTGGGCTTCGGAGCAAATGAACGGGGTGAGTTACCTTCTCTTTTTGCGGGATCTCGCACGGCGTGTGGACCAGGATTGGCCTGGCGTTCTGGCCCAGTTGGAAAGCATGCGTCGGTTCCTCATCCAACGCAATGCCATGATCCTGAACCTGACCCTGGACCAGGAAGGATGGTCCATTACAGAACCACTCATCCGCGAGTTTGCCGCCCGGTTGCCTGCCGACACCGTTTTCAAGACGGCCTGGGGGTGGGAGCCTTCAGGAGGGCATGAGGGGATCCTCATTCCATCTCAGGTCAATTATGTGGGGAAGGGTGTCAACATTTACGAGGAAGGAATTCCCTTTCACGGTTCGTTTTCCGTCATCACCGGCTACCTCAGGACTTCGTGGCTCTGGGAGAGGGTGCGCATGCAGGGGGGAGCCTACGGAGCCTTCTGCATGTTGGACCGTCACACGGGAGGCCTCACCCTCGTTTCTTACCGGGATCCGAACCTGTTGAAGACTCTCGAGTGCTACGATCAGACCGTGCATTTCCTGAAAAACCTGGACCTGAACGAATCCGAATTGACCAAGGCCGTCATCGGTGCCATCGGGGCCATGGACGCACACCTGCTGCCCGACGCCAAGGGTTTCACCTCCCTTCTTCGGACCCTGATCCAGGAAAGCGAGGAAGACCGCCAACTTTGGAGAGACCAGGTTCTGGCAACCAAGGCCTCGGACTTTCGAGCTTTTGCAGATGTAATGGATGTGGTCCGAACCAGAGGGGTTGTGGAATTCATGGGTTCCCGTACAGCTATCGAGAAAGCTGTTGAGGCACTGGACCCCGGCCTCCATGTGTGGAAACTCCTTTGAGGTTGTTCCATGAGATGCGCGTGCTTCAAGGGATTCATCCTTCTTGTTTTGGTCCTGCTGCTGCCGCCCGTCTCGGCAGGGGCAGGGGCAGAGAAGTGGTCTTTCGTGGCAATCGGGGACAGTCAACACGGCTTTCCCGCCTATCTGAACGTTCTGAATAAGATAGCCGAGCTGCGCCCCGACGGGGATCCGACCCAGCCTACCCTGGATTTTGCCGTGCTTTGTGGGGACAATACCCCCACAGCGCAAAGCTACGCCGCCTTCCGGCAGGCACTCGGCCCTCCGCCGCCTTTCCTTTTCCCCGTCAGGGGCAACCACGAAAACCGGGAGGATATGGAATTCATTCTGAACGACATCCTGGCACCCATGGGGCAGCTGGTTCGGTCTCCCGCCGGAAACAGCGTTACTTACTCGATGGATTGGAAAAATGTGCGCCTGATAGTTCTCGACCCCTATTCGGCCCACGGATCGGTTTTCAAGGGAGCTCTTTCTCTGAAGTGGCTCCGCACGGCCCTGGATACACCCCCCTCCATAGATCATATCTTCCTGGCCATGCACGAACCGGTCTTTCTGAATCTGCTTTCCCACTGGAAGCTATGGCGGGTCCTGCTGGATCACCGGGAAAGGGTCCGAGGGGTATTTGCGGCACACACTCATGTGTACCACCACGAGAGGTATCCACAGGAGGTCGACGGGATCGACCTCATCCACGTGGGCAATGCCGGGTCGATCCGTCACAGCGATTATAAACAGACCATTGTGAGAGTTTCGGTGGAAGGGCGGCGCGCCGCTTTCGAGGTATACCAGTCCTCTTCCCACCGATCGAGGGATTTCACCCTGCGCGAATGCTGGGAGTCCGGGCCCGAGGTCGGCTCCCGAGTTCGGGCCCTTCGGTGAGGCATGACCAAATCAACTGGGCTACCATCCATCAATCTTCGCCCATGAGGTCATCCGGAGGACCCACGTATCCGTATCCACCTGGATTCTTACCGGAAGTACGGACAAACGCGGGCCGGGATCGTTGCCATCCGTTCTGAATCTTCGGCTTCAGCTTTCGAGCTCGGCCAGGGCTTTCCCCAGGAGATCGAATCCTTCCTCGAGGTCTTTCATCGAGAGGGCGTACGAAAGGCGAAGGCACCGGTCTTCTCCAAAGGCCCCCCCGGGGACAACCGCCAGGTGAGCCTTTTCCAGGAGATATTCCGCCAGGTCCTCCGAACTCCGAATGACCTTCTCACCATCTTTTTTACCGAGGTAATGACCGAAGTTGGGAAAGACGTAGAAAGCTCCCGCAGGCTCCGGGCAGGAGACTCCCGGAATCTGGCGAAGCCTCTCCAATACATAATGACTGCGTGATTCAAACTCCCGGACCATGTCCCGGATTTTCGATTCGTGATCCCGGAGCGCTGCTGCGCTCGCCCACTGGGCTATGGAGGTGGGATTGCTCGTCGACTGGCTCTGAATGTCCGACGCCGCCCGAACGGCATCCCGATCTCCCACAAGATACCCAATGCGCCAGCCGGTCATGCAGTAGGTCTTGCTCACCCCGTTGATGATGAAAGTGCGATCCTTGAGTCGTTTCTCGACCATGGGAAGGTTGCACCACCGGTGATCTCCGAAAAGAATGCGGCAGTAGATATCGTCGGAGACGACGGCCACGTGCTCGTATTTGAGGAGAACTTCCGCAATGGGCTTCATTTCCGCCGGACGATAGTGGACTCCCGTGGGATTGGAGGGACTGTTCCAGATGAGAAGGCGGGTCCTGGAAGTGATGGCCTTCTCGAGATCGTCGGCCTGAAGCTTGAAACCACCGGACTCGGGGCACTTCACGAAGACCGGCTTCCCATCCGCCAGTTCCACCATATCCGGGTAAGAAACCCAGAAGGGGGAGGGGATGATCACCTCGTCTCCCGGATCCAGGAGTGCCTGAAACAGGTTGTAGAGGGCATGTTTCCCTCCACAGGAAACGAGGACGTTCTCCCGCCCATAGGTCAGGCCGTATTCATTGCGTATCATCTCGAGGATCGCGTCTTTGAGCTCATCAATGCCACCCACGGCCGTGTAGCGCGTGTATCCCTTGCGAATGGCGTCTATGGCTGCTTCCTGGATATATTCCGGCGTGTCGAAATCAGGTTCCCCGACACCGAAATTGATGACCCGGATCCCCTGTTGTCCGAGTGCCTTTGCTTTGGCATTGATCGTGAGTGTGGCCGAAGGCTTGATTCGTGCCACCCGTTGAGAGAGTCTCATTCCGGTCCCCTTACTCATGAGAAGGAAGAAATCGTTTATCATACCGCACGGATACCAGGTACAGCCCATGGGCCGGAGCCGTCATTCCCGCCGCACGACGATCCTTGGCCGCCAGGATTGAGGAAATCTCCTCCGGCATGCGTTTCCCGAGCCCCACCTCGACCAGGGTTCCCACCAGGTTCCTCACCATGTGCCGCAAGAATCCATTGGCCTCGAAGGTAAACATCAGGTGCTCTGGATCGGGCTGTTCGACGGAAGCTTGCGTGAGTTCACGCTCCGTGCAACGAACGGAGCCTCCTGAAGCCATGAACGCGGCGAAATCGTGCGAGCCCGTCAACAATTTCAAGGATTCAAAGATGGAATCCAGACAAAGAGGACGGCGGATGTGCCAGGCATAATGCCTTTCCAGGGCCGACGGCTCCGGCCGGTTGAGGATCCGGTACTCGTAGGTTTTGCTTGTGGCGGAAAATTGAGCATGGAAAGAGTCCGGCACCTCCTCGGCGGCAAGAACCACCACATCCCCGGGAAGGAGGCTGTTCAGACCCCTTTGGATCTCCTGGGGCATCATGCGGGTCTCGCTATAGAAATTGACAACCTGGCCTTTGGCATGAACCCCTGCGTCCGTTCGCCCGGAGGCACGGACACTCATGGGACGATTGAGCATGATCTCCAGCCGGGATTCCAGGACCTCCTGGATGGTGAGCAGGCCCCTCTGGCGCTGCCAGCCGTGGTAGTGCGATCCGTCGTATTCAAGCACCAGTCTGATATTACGTCCGGCCATTGCCCCTCGGTGTCCTTCCTCCCTGAAGCGGCACGCAAGTTGGACTGCCGCTCCCCTTGCACATGCCTCATGGCTGCCAGGGCGGGTAATTCAGCCCCAGGTCTTCGGAAAGCCCAAACATCAGGTTCATGTTGCAAACGGCTTGCCCCGAAGCGCCTCGAGTCAGATTGTCGATCACCGAGACCACGATGACTCGCCGGGTGGGTTCATCCACCCGCCAACCCAGGTCACAGTAATTGCTCCCTCGAACCTGGAGGGTGCCGGGAAGTTCCCTGGAACCGCAGAGGCGAACGAAGGGAGCCGAGGCGTAGTAGGACTGAAAGGCATCCTGAACATGGGCGGTGGTGATCCCATCTTTCAAGGCAGCGTACACCGTACTCAGGATGCCCCGGCTCATGGGAACCAGGTGTGGGGAGAAAGTGATCCGAACAGGCTCGCCTGCAATCCAGCTCAGCTCCTGTTCCATTTCGGGCCGGTGGCGATGTTCGGCAACCTTATAGGCCTTGAGACCTTCGTTCACTTCACAGAAATGGACCCCCAGGGAAACACCCCGCCCCGCACCGGAGACTCCCGATTTGGAGTCGGCAATGATGGTGCCCGGGTCGATGAGTGATTCCTTCAGAAGCGGGGCCATGGCCAGGATGACGCTCGTGGGATAGCAGCCGGGGTTGGCTACCAGGCGAGCCCCGCAAATCTGTTCGCGGTGGAGTTCGGGCAGTCCATAGACCGCCTCCGAAAGAAGTTCGGGAGTCTTGTGGGGCTGATACCATGCTTCATAGACTGCAGGATCCCGAAACCGGTAGTCGGCACTAAGATCGATGACTCTGGCGCCCGCCCCCAGCAGCTGCGGCATGAGATCCATGGCCGCCTGGTGGGGAAGGGCCGTGAAGACCAGGTCCGACCTCGAGGCAAGCTCAATCGGGTCCGGGTTTTCGAAGACCAACTCACAGTGTGCCCTGAGAGCCGGGTAGAAATCGTCCAGCCTCTGTCCGGTCTGGGCGCGCGAGGTGATCATGGTCAACCGGGCCTGGGGGTGCATGCTCAGGATTCGCACCAGTTCGAATCCCGTATACCCCGATGCTCCTGCAACGGCTATTCGCAACATAACATCCGTCCTCGATCCACAAATATGGGGCGCTACACTCCCCGTGTAACGCCCCCTGTGTCTCGCCACCTTTCGCCGGGAAAGGCGCCGGTTTCCTTTCCCTCGTGACCCCGGTCCCCCTCGGATGGGAAAGGCGATGTCTCGATCCTTCCAGCCGGGAGGCAAGAGTTCTTCCGCGCCGTCTGCCCCTCGCCGGATGACGGCAGGATGTCGTCGAACCGGGCGGCAGCCTTCATCCTTGCGGGGAAGATCGTTCTTTAGCGCTTGGAATACTGGAAACGAGCTCGAGCGCTGCGACGCCCGTACTTCTTTCGTTCCTTTACCCGGGAGTCCCGTGTCAAGAACCCGGCCTTCTTCAGCACTTCGCGGAATTCAGGGTTGAACTCCAGAAGAGCCCTGGAAATGCCGTGACGGATCGCCCCCGCTTGTCCGGACCCTCCGCCTCCATTCACACTGACAAGAACATCCATCTTGCCGTAGGTGCCCGTCACAATCAGGGGTTGGGAGATGATCATCTTGCTGGTTTCCCGGTCGAGGTATTCATCCACCGGTTTCTTGTTGATCACCACACGACCCGTCCCCATCTGCAACCAAACTCGAGCGACCGCGGTCTTGCGTTTCCCCGTGGCATAAAAACGTTGTTCCGGCATTCCTTGAGTCTCCTGACTTGTTCGTTTATGTGGCTAAGGTGATTTGCGTCGGTTGTTGGGCTTCGTGGGGGTGTTCCGAACCCCGGTAGACCTTGAGCTTTCTCAATAGTTTTCTGCCCAGACGGTTCTTGGGCAACATCCCCCACACGGCCAGGCGGATCATCCTCTCAGGATTGTCCTGGTTGAGCTTCTTGGCCGTTGTGACCTTCAATCCCCCCATATAGCCGCTATGCCGGTAGTAGACCTTCTGATCCCATTTCTTACCGGTCAGCCGGATCTTTTCGGCATTGATCACCACCACGAAATCCCCCACATCCACGTGGGGGGTGAAATAAGGAAGGTGTTTTCCTCGAAGCCTCACGGCGACTTGGCTGGCAAGCCTTCCCAGGGACTTTCCCTCGGCGTCCACCAGGATCCATTTGCGCCGCCCCGCCTCGAATTTAGCGCTGATCGTCTTCATGGTTTCATCTCCAGGAGTGAGAAGAATATCAAAATGAAGCGCTAATGTATAAAAAATGAACGGAACCTTGTCAAGCCGCTTCTTTCGGAATTCATGGAATGCCGGCAGCTGACGGCTCGAACCCGTGGCAGGATCGAGATCGCGAAATCGGGGCCGAGGACTGATCCGTCATCGGCAGGAATTGGGAGGACAAGAAGACCGTCGCAGGGTCACGAAAGCCGCCTTATCCGCCTCCGGATCCAGGTGCCCGGCGGCTTCGGGCCATCTCCTCCTTGAACCTGACCACAAACTCGTTTCGAAACGGGGTGATTTCCATGGCTTCCTCCCGGCGTCCTGAGAGATAGAGGGCCATGCCTTTGTACACGAGGGCATCGTGCATCTTGGGGTCCTCCCGCAACACCCGATCAAAAACCCCGACACTCGCCTCATAGCTGCCCAATCCCATGAGTGCATATCCCCGGGCCAGAATGGAAAAGACCTCCTCTTCCCTTGATTCCAGTTTCTCGAGCTCATCCAGGGCTTCGATGGCCTCCTCGAAACGTCCCAGCTCATTCAGGCACAAGGCTTTTACGTGCAGGGCCTTTGAATTGGCGGGCCGCCGGGCCAGTTCTTTGTCCAGGCAGAATACCGTTTCTTCAGGAAGCCCCCGTTTCAATAGAGCCAATGCGCCGTCCATCCAGGGTATGGGGGATTCAGTCCCGATGATTCGCAGCAGGAGACCGATATAGGTTTCTTCCACGATCCGTCGACCAATGGCGGCAACGGGGGAGCCGTGTCCCGGCAGGATGTTCTCGATGTCTTTTTTTAGCAGCTTTTTGATCCCGTAGAGATAATGGCGCAAGTCCCCCCCGGCGTTCTTGTCCGGTTCGGCCATGAGGTGAGGCTGGACCATGTCCCCCGTGAAGGCCGTTTTGGATGGGGCATGAACTAGGCAGATCCCGTCGATGGTATGGCCGGGAGTATACACCACCTCCCATTCGGCCTGGCCCAGCCTTAGAGTCTCTCCACCCCGGACCTCGGTCACAAGGCACCCGAATTGCCTAGGGACCTCTTTGAGCTCCGGAGGCCCGGCTTCGTGCATGACCAGTTCAAACCCTCCTCTCTTTTGGATACCGGGGTAGGCCCTCAGCAGCTCGAACACCCCCATGGAATGGTCCCGATGTCCATGGGTAAGCACCACTTTTTTCACCGCTTCCGGAGAGTACCGGGTGTCAAAAAGCTCCATGTAAGCGGTGTAGTCATTTCCGGGATCCACAATGACCAGATCCTCTCCCGCTAGAAGGTAGATATTGGAGGAAATGTCGAACCCCGGCATGAACAGGCAATCCCGAAAGATCGCCTCGTCCGTTTCGAGGACGGACACCAGGGGCAACCACCCCGGGTGTCGAGGCTCCGTTTCGGAACCTTGCAGCTCTTCTCCGCCTCGATAACGCCACTCGATTGTCGTCATGATCGATCTCGATCCTTCGGCCGGAGATCAGGTGCAACGACTCCCCTTCCGGTCCATTCAGGAGAAACCTTCTCCCTGAACAAAAAAACGGGTTGTAGTGGCGACTCGCAGTTCCGGTTCCCTCCCGGTCGGGAGGAAATCCCGCCGGCTACTTCCTTTCCGGTACTCTTCCCCGGCCGATCCGAATCCCGTGGAGGACGGGGAAGGGCCCCACCCTGCCTCCCTTTCGTCCTGGGGGAGGAAAGAAGGCCCCTCGGGCACTATGGGGCCACATAGGCCAGTTTGTATTCGAGCTTCATCTTCTCTTCGGGCCACCACTTGGAACTCATCTTCTCGGTGCCCGGGTACACGTTCTTTCCCCCAACGTGTTCGACGGTGAGTTCAAGAAAGTGAAATTTGGTCAGTCGATACTTGATGATGACCTCGGGCGGGATGACCACGGCCAGGCCGGATTCCTTGGCGGTGTTCCATTCGTAGCGCTCGTTGGGCGAGGCTGTTTTGACGGCGTCGCCGTTGTAGACAGCGAGGATCTTCCCCGAGACCGTCTTGCCTCGAAGGGGCCTGTGCGCTTCCCAGATTTCATCGGGAAGATGCCACCAAAGGGCTCTATAGCCCGTCTTCAGGTACCCTCGGACAAGCATGGGGTCAAACCCGCAAACGATCACACGGCATTTTGCAGGCATTCTCATTCTCCTCAGCGATTGCAACGACGGGGGGATCGAAGGGACAGGGGACACAGGGAAAAAGCCCCGCCCCACATGCTGGATTCCCCCAACATTCTTTACCGAAACCTATCCCACGGCATTGCGAAGGTCCTCGACCTCATTCTCGCAACCGTCGAGGAATTCCATCGCTTCGGATTCGTTGAGGCAACCCATCTCGCAAAACCTTCGCACATAGGGGTAGACGAAAGTCCGTATTTCCAGGGAAAAGTCCTCCACCAGGTACTGAGCTCCGCCATCGGGCGATGCCTCCCGGAGATAGCTCGCCTTCCAGGTAAGCACCATTTCCTTGATTGCTTCCAACTCCTTCAGGATTTCCTCTTTCATGGTCCCTGCCGCTTGGATTCGAATGCGTAACACTTCCTCACCACGTTGAAGTCCGCAACACACCAGTAATGAGGCCAATGGATTTTCATACACCAACCGATGATGTCCGCAGGTGGAAACTTCGAGCCTCGGAGCACCGGCCTTAAGTACTGGCACTGCCAGCAGATATGATCGCTCTGCTTTTCCGGGACCCGAACGGTCTCCAGGAATTCTCGGGCCGTCAACTGTGCCATGCAACACACCTTTCTTCGCTACCAGTCCCTGGTCTCGCCCTTTTTGATCTTTTCCCGGTATTCCTCCCAGACCTCGGGGGAAAGTTTCTTGACATCCCAATTGAAGCCAAAACTACCGGCAATGGTCGAGGATGGCGGCTGGGGCCGCCAGCCTCGCACCAGTCTGCCTCGAATGTTGTACCGAACCATGTCCGCCCGACCGAGGTAGGTCCCCCTGGGAAGGCACTGATACGGCCTGGTCCTTCCTTCAATCCCGGGAATGTAGCACCTGTAGCCATCGAGGGGTCGGTCCGCCACCAGGGGGCTGGTGTCGGGTTTCTCTCCCGGCTTCTCCTCAGGGCCCCTGTACATGAAGCCCTGGATCATGTGGATGTAGTACACTGTTCCGCATTCGGCGCAGTTCACCTTCCCCTCCCAGTTCCAGAAGCAATACGGATCCAGGTAGTTGACCGTGTTGCAGACCTTTCCATTGATTTCTTTTTTGCACCAGATGATGTCACACACGGCACACCCCATTCTATATCCAGCTCTTGGCATACCATTCTTCCACCTTCTTGATGGGATAGCCCAGGAGCTCATGGTAAATCTTCACGTTGTCCGCACCCACCGGCCGCCAGATCCAACTCTGCCTCCTGGGGGTTTCGGACATATGTCCGCAGGTGTATGTGCTTTGCAAGAGCACATCCCCAAAAAGCGGGTCTTCATGCCACCGGATGGTCCCCCGCTGCCGATAATGCTCACATTCATAGACCTCCCGGTCGTTCATAACGGGTTCCGCCAGAATGCCGGCATCTTGGAGGACCTTCACCACCTGGGACCGGGTCTTGTCGGAGGCCCATCTCTCGAGGGCCGAGTAGATCTCCACCTGGGGTTCGGCTTCCACTCGATCTTTGTGTGCCTTGTATTTGGGGTAGAGCTCCTTGAGTCCCGTGATGTCGCACAGCTCCCTGAAGTCGGCATCCTGGAAGGCGCTGACCATCACGTACCGGGCATCGTATTTGTCCTGGGGATTGTCGGAATCCGGGAAGTCCGACTTGCCGCACAAGATGATGCCGTGAACGCACAACTGGGTATCCCAGTTGCCCCACCGCTGGCGGACAACGCCGAACCTTCCGTACAGAGGCACGGTGTAGCCCAGGGTGCGAGCGGCCGCCTGGACCTGGGAGAACTCGATCATGGTGCCCAGGCCGGTCTTCCGGCGCCAGTGCAAGGCTGCAAGAATCCCGTAGGTGATGAGGGTTCCCGAATACCAGTCGATACACCAGTTGGAGTGCTTGGCCACGTGGCCGCCCATGAAATCGTGCATCCCCGTGATGGAGGCCAGACCTGCATGAGCCTGCCCCAGGATGTCGTAGGAGGCACCGAAGATCTTCGGGCCATACCCGAACCCGCCTCCCCAGACGTAGATGAACCGTGGGTTCATTTCCTGCAGGACCCGATAGCTCTGTTTCCATCGATCGAAGGTACCAGGGCGATAGCATTCCGTCAGACCGTCGGACATCTTCACCAGGCGATAGAAGGCTTCCCTCATCTCCTCCAGGTGGTAATCCATGGTGATGTGGTATTCGCTGTCGTTGGCGCCCAGAAAACCAAAGCCGGTTCCCGTCATGGGTCGGGAGTCGTGGAGGGGGTACAGGTAGGCTTCGTTGAAAGGAGACGTGTGCCGTATGGGATCACCCATTCTCGGCATCTCGATTTTAATGACCTCGGCCCCCAGTTCGGCCAGGTTGGCCACCGAATGGGGAGTGAAAATGTACATGGTGGCGCTCAGCCACCGAATGCCCTTGAGGGCCTGAGGCTTGCCGAACTCGTTGCCCACATCGAACATTTTGCGGCAATACTCCTCGTAGGGCATTTTCATTTCCTCCAGTTCATCCTTGCTGGAGGGTCCCGGCAGCTCCTCCAGGCTCACTTCTCCAAGGTCCTTTGCCATCACATCACCCCCTTCTCCTTGAGTTCATTGACCTTGGTTGGTCCCATCCCGAGGTATTTCATGCAGACCTCGTACGTGTCCTTGCCCAGGGGCCTTCCAAGCCATTTGACCCTCGCCGGAGTCCTCTGCTGGTAGGCGTTGGGGGGGACGGCGTAAAGAACGGTGCCGTATTGCTCACTATCGAGGTTGTAGACCGAAGGACGATATACGAAATGGGGAAATTCACACACTTCATCCATAGAGAGAACGGGACCCGCCGCAACCTCGTATTCCATCAGTTTCTGCTCGGCCTCGAAGCGGTTGTTTTCGCGCAGCCATCTCGTGGTCAGAGTGTAGGTCTTGACGAGAGCCTGGAGAGCATTTCTGGCCCCCATTTCCTTGAGGGAGGGATCTTCGTGGATGAGTCGCCCGAACTGGGGGAAATCCCGCTCGATACACATGCCGATACGGTACCATAAACGGTCCGTCTGTCCTCCGATCATCATGTAACCGTCTTTGCATGGGTTCCATGCATACTGGTTCAAGTTGGGGTCCCAACCCCCCGTTCTGGCCTTGATGCTTTTGTTGAAACCGTACCAGCTGATGTCGAAATCCAGGGTGTCCATCTGAGACTCCGCGCCGGTCACCTCGATCAACTGCCCCCTCCCGCTGACTTCCTCCCGGTAGTAAAGAGCCGCCAGAATGTTCACCGCGGCCTGCTCCCCCGCCACATAATCGGCAAACCAGACCCCCGAACGGGTTGGATCGCCACCCTTGCCTCTCGGCAGCTGATCCTGCGGAAACCCCGTACTGTGAACGAAGGAATTGGCGCATTGACCGAAGGGCTCGAGAGTCCATTGACCGTGCTTGGATAGTTTGTCCTTGTAGGGACCCCAGGTGCCACGCACCGCCATCTGGCAGTAAATCAATCTCGGATTGATCTTGGACAGGTGACGGTACCCGATCCCCAGTCCATCCATGTATCCCGGGGGATATTCCTCGATGAGAGCGTCGGCATGGGTGACGATTCTTCTGTAGATGTCCCTTCCTTCTTCGGTATCCACGTTGAGGGTGATGGAGTGCATGTTTCGTGTCTCGGAGATAAAATCCAATCCGCATTTTACCCCCGTGTCCCGATCGGGCAGCATGTATTCTTCCCGGCCGAAGGGCGTCAATTTGCGCAGAGGATCTCCTTCCGGAGGCTCAATGTTGATCACCTCGGCCCCCGACTCGGCCAACTGGGAAGCGGCGAACTTGTTGCCGATCCTCCATAACCCCATGCAAATGACCCTCATTCCCTGCAAAGCCTCCGGCTTTCCCCAGCTTTCCTCCAACCGGAGATTATCCTCGAGCCATTTGCCGAATTCCGCGGCCTTGCGCCTGGCATAGACGGCTTCCACCTCTTCCTGGGATGGAGCCGGTGTTACAGGCCAGGGCCTCACCTCCGGGCTCATGAGAGGAAGGGTGTCGGCCAGACAGTTGATTTCGACGTCTCTCTTTCCTGCCATTCTCAGACCTCCCGTGGTCGCGAAGTTGACAAACGGTTCCCCCTGAGCGGTGGGAGAAGAGTATCACCGAACATCTCGCCCTGCACCCATGAATCGAACATCCGGCACGGTCGATGCCGCGGCCCGGCATTCGCTCCATCCCCGCCGCTTCCTCTGTCCCACTGAGCACTTCTACCACCCTTTTTCGATTGCGGGAACTTTCGATCACTATATGATTGACTCTTCTCGGTCTTCTGAAGCAGGGTCCCGAGAGGTGTTTCATACCGGCAGGTACTTGGAGTCGAGGCCGGTGGAAGAAGGTTGAGGAAAAGGAGGGTCCCTTATTCACGGACGGACCCCGAGCCTGCCGGAGAGCGGAAGAATCCAATCCGTGCAGCGAATGAGTACGGCAGACTGGGAAAAGGTTGGATAAACGGAAACTTCACACAAGGAGGACCCATGCAGGTAACCAGGGAGAAGAAAATCGAAATGCTCCGATCCATGCTCCTCACCCGGCGGTTCGAGGAGTCCCTTACGGAGCTGTGCAAGACGGAGGGGAAGATCCCCGGGATGGTGATCCTGTGCACGGGGCAGGAAGCGGTTGGTTCCGGTGTTTGCGCCGCTCTCCTTCCCGAGGACGTCATCATCTCGAATCACCGAAGTCACGGCCACCTCCTGGCCAAGGGAGCCGACCCGAAAGCCCTTATGGCCGAAATTTACGGCAAGAGCACCGGCTGCAACAAGGGGAAGAGCGGAACCCTGCACCTGGCGGTACCGGAAGTCAATGCCCTCTGCACGACGACCGTTGTGGGAGGAGGGCTGCCCATTGCCGTCGGGGTGGCATTTTCCCAGCAATACAAGAAGAAAAACACCGTAACGATTTGCCTGTTTGGGGATGGCGCAGCCAACGAAGGGTCCTTCCATGAGGCTCTAAACCTGGCGAGCCTCTGGAGTCTTCCAGTGGTTTTCGTATGCGAGAACAACCATTATGCCGGCGCTCAGCGATACGAGGAACACACGAGGGTAAAGAATATCGCCGACAGGGCCGTTGCCTATGACATGCCCGGGGTGGTGGTGGATGGAAACAATGCAACGGCGGTCTACGAAGCGACTCGAATGGCCAGGGAGCGAGCCGTCTCGGGGGAAGGCCCCACCCTCATCGAGTGTAAAACCTATCGCTGGCGGGGGCATGGAGAGAGCGATCCCCAACACTATCAGCCCAGGGAGGAGATTGCGGTATGGCGGCAAAAATGTCCCATCTTGAGGCTCCGGGATGAGGCGCTCTCCCGGGGATGGATCACCTCGGAAGAGCTCCGGGAGATGGAAGCAAGGATCCGCGAGGTGGTGACGGACGCCGTGCGATTTGCCGAAGAAAGCCCGTACCCCGATCCCGAGGACGCCCTGGAAGATGTTCTGGTCCCCTGAGAACGACAACCATCCACTAGGATCCGGAAAGGAAACCAACGCCATGCAGCAACTAGGAATGGGACAGGCCATCCATCAAGCCCTTCGAGAAGAGATGATCCGAGACGATCGAGTGTTTGTTGCCGGGGAGGGGGTCGGGGTAAGCATCCACGACAGTCCCATGCTTCCCACGGCCGGGTTGCTCAAGGAGTTCGGTCCCGGGCGGGTGAAGGACACCCCGGTTTCCGAGGCGGCCATCGCGGGGCTCGCCGTCGGGGCGGCAGCGGCGGGACTCAGGCCGGTAGTGGAAATCATGTTCAATCCCTTCTTCACTCTTGCCTCGGACATGATCGTCAACCACGCGGCCAAACTGAGATACCTTTCGGGAGGGAAGTCCTCTTTCCCCCTGGTGGTGCGCATCAAGAGCGGGGCCGGCTTTGGAGCGGGATGCCAGCATTCGCACAACCTGGAAGCCTGGGTGGCTCACTGTCCCGGTCTCAAAGTGGTCATGCCCTCGACCCCTGCCGATGCCAAGGGCCTCCTGAAAGCAGCCGTTCGTGACGAGAACCCGGTCATCTTCTTCGAAGACATGGGGCTCTACTTTCATCCAGGGCCCGTCCCCGAGGGGGAATACCTGATCCCCATCGGAAAAGCGGAGGTGAAGCGACCAGGCAAGGATGTGACCGTGGTGACCTGGTCCAAAATGGTCGGAGTCGCCTTGAAGGCCGCAGCCCAACTGGCCCGGGAGGGTATCGAAGCGGAGGTCGTGGACCTGCGGACCCTGGTACCCCTGGACAAGGAGACCCTTTTGGCCTCGGTGCGCAAGACCGGACGCCTGGTGGTGCTCCATGAAGCGAATCGCACGGGGGGCTTTGCCGGGGAAATCTGCGCGGTCGTGACGGAAGATGCTTTTTCCGATCTCAAGGCTCCTTTCAGGCGGGTTGCGGCTCCCGACATTCCCGTACCGACAAGCCCGCCCCTCGAGCGTTTCTACATTCCGGACGAGGCCAGGCTGATCGCCGCCGTACGAAAGGTACTCTAATCCGAGAGGGACGCTTCCAATCGGTGCCGACCTTTTATTTTCTTGCTTTCTTGCTTCCAAACAGCGTTTGCAAATAGGAAAGCAGGATAGGGACGCAAGGAGGTCTCGTTGGCCGGGTCGGTTGGCGGGAGCCCTATCCAGAGGGCCCTGCCTCCCGATGAAAACAGCCGGGCCGACTGTTTGAAAGCCGTTGAATGGTTGGGTCGATCCGCTGCTATCCCTCTTACCGGCTCCCTCCTCGAAGTCGGGAGTCACTTCGGGTCATGGCGTTTTCAACGGAGCGCGAACGTGTTACTTTCATGCAACTCGTTGGAAACGCCTCGTCGAGGGGATTTCACCAGGGCCGGACCGAGCGCGGGCAAAAACCGACGGGAAGAGCTCATGATCATTCTGGGAATCGAGACGTCCTGTGACGAAACTGCGGCGGCCGTGGTCAAGGACGGGCGCATGGTGCTTTCGGACGTGGTGGCCGGTCAGGCGGCGGTACATACCCCTTACGGAGGAGTTGTTCCGGAACTGGCTTCTCGAAAGCATGTGGAAGCGATATTGCCCGTCATCAGCCAGGCTTTGAAGGAAGCGGGCATTGCCATGGAAGGACCGGATGCCATTGCCGTGACCCGGGGACCGGGGCTGGTCGGGGCCCTCCTTGTGGGTTTGAGCGCCGCCAAGGCCATGGCTTACGCCTTGCGCAAACCGCTGATCGCCGTCCATCATCTCGAGGCACACATGCACGCAGCCTTTCTGAGGAGAGGGCCGATCGAGAAGCCCCTGGTCTGCCTGGTGGTCTCCGGAGGACACACCACCCTCTATCACATAGATGCAAGCGGTTTTGCCCAGTTTCTCGGCGGCACGCGGGACGATGCTGCGGGGGAAGCTTTCGACAAGGTCGCCAAACTTTTGGGTCTCGGGTACCCGGGAGGGGTCATCATTGATAAGATTGCCTCCCAGGGAAACCCTCAAGCCTTTTCTTTCCCCAGGTCCTTTATGGAGAAACATTCCCTGGATTTCAGCTTCAGTGGAATCAAAACCGCCGTGGCCAATTTCGTGAGGCGGAACGGTCCTCCGGCTTCTGATTCTCAGGGGGGCCCCTATCGTATCGAGGACCTGGCGGCGAGTTTCCAGGAGGCCGTGGTCGAGGTCCTGGTCGCCAAGGTCATCCGCGCAACAAAGGTGACAGGCGTAAGCGATGTGGCCGTGGTGGGAGGAGTGGCAGCCAATGAGCGGCTGCGCACGCGTCTTCGGGAAGAAGCCGCCTATCATGGCTTGACGCTTCATCTTCCTGAAACCCGCTACTGCACGGACAACGCCGTCATGGTGGCGGCCGCCGGGTATTATACCTGGAAACGTTCAGGTTTCTGCCAAACCCCCCTGGATCTGGACGCCAAGTCCCGATGGTTTTGATCCGGTGCTGTGCCCATGCTCATCAGCCCTCACCAATACTACCGACTGACGGGGATCAAATCCCGAAAGCTGTTGGGCCAGCACTTTCTGACTCAGCCCGATACGGCCATGCGCATTGTCGAGTCCGCCCAGATCCGGGATTCGGAGGTGGTCATGGAAGTGGGTCCGGGGCTGGGAGCCCTGACCCAGTTCCTGCTTTCGAAGAAGTGCGCCTTGCATCTCGTGGAACTGGACCGGGATCTGGTGTCCTTCTTGAGAAAGGCCCTGTCGGATCGCTCCGAGGAGGTGCAAATCCACGAGATGGATGTCCTGCGGTTTGATTTCTCCGGCCTGGCGGAGGCGGTGGGACAACCCCTTGTGGTGGTTGGAAATCTTCCCTACAGCATCAGCTCCCCCCTGGTGTTCTGTCTTCTCGAGGCCCATGGAAAGCTGGCACGAGCGGTCTTCATGGTGCAGAAGGAGGTTGGATTGCGCTTGGCCGCCGACCCTGGGACGAAAGACTATGGGGTCCTTTCGGTTCTGCTGGGGATCTATGCTCAGACGAAGCTTCTCTTCAGCGTTGGACCCGGCCAGTTCTTTCCTCGGCCCAAAGTGGATTCCGTCGTGGTGCGCATGGATTTCATGGAGAGAGATCTCGCAGAAGAACTCCCTTTTTCCTTCCTTCGAGACCTAGTCGGCGCTGCGTTTCAGCAGCGACGCAAAACCATCCGAAACAGCCTGAGGAGTTTTGCGGCTCGATGCGGGATGAGGATTGAGGATGTGCTGTCCTCTGCCGACATCGATTCCGAAAGGCGCCCTGAGACTTTGAGCCCGCAGGATTACGTCCGGATAGGTAAGATCCTGGAAAAGTCACGCTAGCCCTGCTCGGATAATACCCGGTACTTCGCCGGTTCCAAGCCGCGCAAGTCCCGCCGTGCTCCGCCGACTCCACGTCCTTTCATGCCCCGCCAAAATCGTAGGGAAGAAGTACCGGTACAGGTCGGCAGGATTCTGCAACCATTTCTTGTGGGTACAGCTCTCCTTGCTGCCGGCAGAGGCTGGATGCACAGTTTTTTCGGGATGTTCTAGGGGGGGGGTTATCCCGGCCTTCGGTTCAGTTTCGCCTCGGCCTGTGCGTGCAAATGCTCGACGAAAGCCGTGCCGAGAGGCGAAGGCTGCCGCTTCTTCCGTCGCACCAGGTAGAACGGCCGAAGGAACCGGACTCCCTCGATGCCAACCGTTGCCAGTACGCTCCGATCGATGTCTTCGGCAACGGCCTGGTAAGAAAGGATGGATACCCCGATTCGCGCTTTGATCCCCTGGCGCACTGCTTCCGTGCTCCCCATTTCCGCGATGACATGAAGCTGTGAGGGGTCGAATCCATGGGAAGAAAGTACCTGTTCCAGGACGATTCGGGTGCCGGAACCCCTCTCCCTCTGGATGAAAGGCTCTTCCATCAACCGGTGCAGAGGAATTTGTGTCCTTCCGGCCCAAGGGTGTCCGGGGTAGACCGTCAGGACCAGCTCGTCCGAGAAAATCTCTTCGGACAGGATTCGGCGGTCGTTCCACTTGGCTCCCACGAGCCCCAGCTCGATACTTCCCTCGAGAAGCCTGGATACGATCTGGGAGCTTCCCGCAATGATCAGAGTGGTTTGAATGGATGGAAAAAGAGATTTGAACGAGCCGAGCAACTCCGGGAGGATGTAGGTTCCGGGGATGGTGCCGGCCCCAATGAAGAGGTGTCCCGACAGGTTGCCCTTGTAGCTCTCGAGAGCCTGGACGGCTTCATCCCTCATCTGGATGATGTTCCGAGCATACCGGTACAGGATCTTGCCCGCGGGAGTGGGAAGCACCTCGCGGCCCAATCGATCCAACAGCTTTTCGCCGACCATTTCCTCCAGCGCTCGAACGTGCTCACTCACCGTCGGTTGCGTCAGGTACACCGCGTCGGCCGCTTTGGTGAAACTCCGAAGATCGACTACCCTGCAGAACACTTCCAATCGATGAATATCCATGGGTTGCGTTTCCGATTCCGCCCGGGCTTGCAGGGGCACTCCCAGGTTAGAGGGCTCTCGAATTCTTTTTGCGGCACTCCTGGATACTGTCCTCCTTTTGCCGACGGAAGCCGGCTTCCAGTTCTTCCACGGCAAGCGCCGTATCTTCCCATGCTTGGGTAAGGCGATCGAGGAGGGTTTGACACTCCCTGTGTTCTCGAATCAGATCTCGAGCTCTCGACGGGTCTTGGTAGGTCTCGGGAAGAGCCAGGGCCTGGTTCAGCTCACTCCATCGGGCCTGGGTCTCCTCGATGCGGGCCTCCGTCTCCTCGAGGCGTTCCTGCAAGGGCTTTTTCAGGCGATACAGCTCATTTCTCCAGTGGGCTTCCTCGCGTTTTCGAACGGCGGCGTCTTTCTTTGCAGCAACGCCGCCGGAGGCCGGGTCTGCCTGGGAAAAAGCCTCGGGAGTGCAATGGGTTTCGGCCTCGATCCTGCGACTCCAGATATTCCGGTAATCGTCATAATTGCCTGGAAAAAGACGGACCATTCCATTTTCCACCAGCAGCGTCCGGGTGGCAATGGCATTGATGAAATGGCGGTCATGGCTGATGAAACAGAGTGTGCCCGGGAAATCCGCCAGGGCCGCTTCCAGGACGATCCTGGAAGGGATATCCAGGTGGTTCGTAGGTTCGTCCAGGAGGAGAACATTTGGGCGTTGGAGAAGCAGTTTGCACAGGATCAATCGAGCCTTCTCCCCGCCACTTAGAACACTCACCTTTTTCGACACCTCGTCGCCGCAAAACAGAAAAGCGCCCAGGAGACTGCGAAGGGCCGTCTGGCTCAGATCTCCGGCAACGGAAGAAGCCTCCTCGAGTACCGTCCATTCCGATCGGAGCTGTTCCCACTGGTACTGGGCGTAGTAGCCAAGGACGACGTTGTGCCCGAGGATTCTCTCCCCCTGTGAGATTTCCTCGACCCCGGCCAGGATCTTCAACAGGGTGCTTTTTCCGGCGCCGTTGGCTCCAAGGAAGGCAATCCTTTCTCCGCGCTCGATGGTCAGATCGATTCCTGAGTAGACCGTATGGCGGCCGTAGGCTTTGTGAACCCGGCGCAACTCGAGGACCTGCCTGCCGGATCTTGGAGGTTCCGGAAAAGAAAACCGAACCTGGGTCACCTCCCGAAGAGGGCGGACCCGTTCCATTTTCTCGAGAAGCTTCAGGCGGCTCTGTACCTGCCTGGCCCGGTCCTTGCGCACCCGGTTCCGTTCGATGAAGCGTTCGACCTGGCGGATTCTCTCCTGCTGGTTCTTGTAGGTGGCTTCGAGGACTTCTTTCCGGCGGGCCTTCTCTTCCACGTAAGAGTCGTAGTTTCCTTTGTAGTCCTGGAATCGACCCTGTTCGATTTCGAAAATCCTTTGAACAACCCGGTTGAGGAAGGTACGGTCATGGGAGATGATCACCACCGCCGACGGCGTCCCCACGAGATAGGTCTCGAGCCACATCAACGAATCGAGGTCCAGGTGATTCGTGGGTTCGTCCAAAAGCAAAAGGTCCGGTTCTCCAAGCAGGAGCCGAGCCAGTTCCAGCCGCATGCCCCAACCGCCGCTCAGGCCGGATACGGACTGATGCAGCCGGTCGCCGCCAAATCCGAGGCCCCCAAGAACCTTGGATGCTCGAGCCTCGAGGTCGTAGCCCCCGAGGTGTTCCAGTCGATCGAGAAGACTCGCCTGCTCGAGGGCCAACCCCTCGATTTTCTCCCGCCCCTTCTCTGTGTCGAGACAGATCTGGATCTCGTGGAGCCGATTGCGGACCCAGAGAACCTGCCGGTCCACATCCATGGCGTAGGCAAGGACTGTTTTTCCTTGAACGGGAAACCACTGCTGGGGAAGATATCCCACTCGCAAACCCCTGGAGCGGACCACCGCGCCGGCATCGGGCTCGACCTGCTCCATCATGATCTGGAAGAGAGTGGTCTTGCCCGATCCATTGGGGCCGATAAGCCCTACCTTTTCCCCGGGGTGCAAATGAAAGGAGACGTCCCGAAACAACTCCTTTCCCCCAAGACACTTGCCGATTCCTTGAACCGTCAACACGGTGGTTTTACTCCTCCGCCGGGACAAATCAGGACAATTATGGAAGCTTAACGATCGAGCCGATAGGATATAACCCGACCTCATGAAATGGAAAACCGCGACGCACAAGTCGGGTCGCAGGGCGTCGACCAAATCGTTTACGATGCGCCCGAAAAAATGGTAAACAATTTCCGACGGGTTCCGATGGACATCCCTTTTCCGAAAAAAGCGGTTGACCAGGGGCTGTCCAGGCGGATGCAAGATGAAGTCAGTTCAGGATACATCACAGCATCCCGAGGCGATCGGTCGAGGATACGATCCATCATGCTGAGAGTCCCACCCGATGAAATTGCCCGAAGGCTGGCGTCTTTCCAGGACGTTCTTTCCAAGAGCGAGGTGGATGCGGCTATCGTTCGGCAAAACGCCGACCTGTATTATCTCACCGGTACGGTGCAGGACGCTCACCTCATCGTTCCCGCATCGGGAAATCCCCTCTTCCTGGTGAGACGGGATCCCGGACGCGCCCTGTCCCAATCCCCCCTTCGTCCCATCCGCCCTTTGCGAAGCACCCGGGAGCTTCCATCTGCGGTGTGGGAGGCGTGCGGCACCAAATCCCCCGAAGTCCTCGGAATGGAACTGGACGTCCTCCCGGCCGCCGATTACTTGTTCTATGACCAGAAACTTTTCCCCCGGCAGAAGATCAAGGACATCAGCGGGCTCATTCTTCGCCTGAGGATGATCAAGTCCCCCTGGGAAGTAGAGATGATGCGAGGGGCGGCAGCTTTGGCCCAGGTGGTTGCGGACGCGGTTCCGAGGTTCCTGAGGGAAGGGATTTCGGAGTTCGATTTGAGCGTGGAGCTGGAAGCCGTTGCCCGAAAGGCCGGTCACCTGGGTTTGATTCGGGTTCGCAAGTTCAACATGGACATGTTTTTCGGGCACATCCTGTCGGGACCGGAAGCCGCGGTACCGGCCTATACGGACACTCCCACGGGAGGAACGGGCTGGAGCCCCGCATTCGGCCTGGGGGCAGGCATGCGTAAAATCCGTGCGGGAGAGGTCGTCAGCGTTGACATCGGGATGAACTACCACGGCTACCTCAACGATCAGACCCGCAACTTCTGCATCGGAACGCCCCCCGCCCAGCTGCAGCAAGCCTACGAATTTGTCCGGGAAGTGCACCGGCGGTTCCGGGAAATCGCTCGACCGGGTTCCGTTTGTGGTGACCTTTACCGCAACACCTGCCAGTGGGCCGAGGAAGCCGGCTGGGCAGCATACTTCATGGGACATCAGGACACCAGGGTTACCTTCGTCGGTCATGGCCTGGGACTGGAGATAGATGAACCCCCGCTCATCGCAAAAGGGCAGGAAACCACCCTCGAGGCCGGGATGACATTTGCCTTCGAGCCCAAAATCCTCCTTCCCGATATCGGAATCGCGGGTTTGGAAAATACCTACCTTGTGGGTTCCGAAGGCCTCCAATCCTTGAACACGGCGTCGGAAGAGTTGATGGTGCTCTGAGGCGATAAACGCAACCCCCTCAATCCCGTCGAAACCAGGGAAGCCTCTTCTTGAGAATCTCACGGGACTTCACAACAACTCGACTGTTCTTGATGGGGGCCAGGTATTCCCTCATCCGGGCCAGACGTTCGCTCTCTTCAGGGTCTCTAGAGGCCTTTTCCCAGTATTCGGCCGCAAAGGCGGCAAAAACGGCGAGAAAGAACCCCACCATGGTCGCAAGCACCACCATGAGGGTCCGTTTGGGTTTGATTCGCTTATCAGGTACCGTTGCCCAGTCCAGCACCTGGATCGAGCTGGCTGCGTCGTTTGCCTCATCTATCTTTGCCGTTTCGTACTGCTTCAGCAATATTTCATAGATCGCTTCCTGGATCTTGAACTCTCTCAACTTCCGGAGGTATTCGACTCCCAAAACGGGCATCTCTGAGGTCGGGATGATCGTACTGCCATAGGAACTGTCCGCTCCGGCCTCCAATTTTTTCAGCTGTTCCTTCATGCCGGCCAGCTCTTCTTCCACCTGCCTCACTTCCCGGTTGTACGGAGTGGTATAGGTCCTCATGACCTTGAGCTGAATTTCTTTGGCGGTAATCTGGGCCCTCAGATTGGCGATGCCCGAAAACACAGCTTCCGCCTGGTTGTCGATCTTGATCGCTCCCGTGGTCTCCTGGAACTTCTGCAAGGCCTCCTCCGCCCGGACGAGGTCAGCGTGAGTCTCTTTAAGCTGCCTTTCATAGAAGAGCCTCTTCTGGGCGGCTTCCGTGGTGGAGAGCTTCCTCTCGGTCTTGATCAGCTCCTCGACGAAGGCATTGGCCATGTCTGCGGCTCTTTTCGGGTCCTCGTCTTCCACCTGGATGGTCACGATCCCGCTCTTCCGGTCGCTCTGGGCCTTGAGAACCTTCGAGAGCTCTTTGATTGCATCCATTCGAGTTTTTGCCTCGTACAGTTCCATCAGGTTGAATCGATCGATAATAGCATCGGCAATGGTCCTGCTTTCCGTCACCATGCCGACCAGAAGATCGGAAGGAGAAGCCGGTCCTCCCCCAAGGCCTGCGGGCACCATTGCCGCCAGCTGACCCAATATGGCGGCGGATGCTCCCAAAGACCCCTTCGAAGGAGGAACGACCTTTGCCGTTCCCTGGTAAATTTCGGGAGTGATCAGGCTGTAGACCGCCGTGAGGAAGCTCAGGGTGAAGGTAAAGATGAGGATAAACCTCATGCGCTTTACCAGGATAAGCACATAGTCCAGGAGATGGACCTCTTCCATCTCGTTTTGAATCATATCATCCATCTAAACCAGCTCCTACTCCTGTTTCGACGGCGATGAGGCCCTCTGCCGGGCAGCCATAAGATCGGCGGGCCCATGCACGCCTTTCCCTTTGTCCCGCCCATAAAGTCCCTTCTCAAGAAAAGCAAGAGGGCAGGGTATCACCCCGGGGACGACCGGTCACCCTATACCGTGGCGCCGCATTCACATCAATTCCGGTCCAATGCCACGAATGTGATCCCAGCGGCTGAGGCGACATTGGCGAGGACTTGGGTGATGTCCTTGATGTTTCGCAGCCACGAAACCTTATCCAGCTTGTCCGGCACCACGATGGTGTCCCCCGGTTCGAGCTGGGAGGAACCCACCGTCCATTCACGGGAATCCTTATTCCAGGAGAAGATGCCCCCCTTGGGTTTGAGCGCCTTGCCGTCAACCTTCACGATGTATTGGTTCTTTTTGTCAGCGTTCCGGGTATATCCGCCGCTCATTTTGATATAGTAGGACGAGTCTTTTCCTTCCTTGTACTGGAATGCGGACTGGTTATACACCGCGCCCACAACCTGCACGCTCTCCATGGTCGCCGGAACATAGAGTTGATCTCCCTCCTCGAGGACCAGGTCCTCGGGAGTATTCCTCAGCTTTTCGGGGGGACGCAACGAGATCACCATTCTTCCCTTGGCCTCCAGGGTTCTCAGGCTTTCTACGAATTTGGCCTTCTCCTTGTTCTCCTCGGCCATGATCTTGGCCTCCTCCGGGGTGAGGGCCGTGCCCGCCACTGAAGATCCCGACGCAAGAAGCTCCCGTTCCAGGCGATCGACCATGTCCTTCACCTGGGCCTGCTGGGTTGCCTTGATGCTCTGCCGTGTGAACACGGCTCCTCTTAAGTAGGCCTTGTCGGTGAAGCCTCCCGCGCGAGCAAGAAGCGTGGACAGCTTCTCGCCTTTCTCGATGGTGTAATTTCCCGGATGCCTGACTTCGCCGGTCAAGGTGACGATTTTGTAAAGATCCCATTCCGGGACGGATCGGATGAACAGGTAGTCGTCTTCCTCGAGGATAATGTCCGCCAGGGGGTCTCCCTCGACGGCAAGTTTGGGATTGACCTGGAACTTCTGGGTTCTTGGACCTTCCGGGGTGGGTGTCACCCGGGTCAGCTCGGCCACATCCGCCATGGCGTATTTTTTGAGTCCCCCCGAGAGCTGGATGAGGTCCGAGAGCTTCATATTGGGTCGAAAATCATACGCTCCTGGATGGTGAAGAGCTCCTTCGGACCGCACTTTGGGCATTTCACGCACTTGCCATTTGTTGAACACCACCACGGTATCGTAGGGTTCCAGCTTGACATTTTCGTGTTCGTCGTTTTCCAAAAGGAGCTTGCCGAGATTGAAGACCTTGTATTCGTAATGATAATCGGGAGGAACCAGTCGATCGATCCGAGCCGTATCCATGAGGGTATCGGGCAGCAACTCCTTCGTGGACCTGATGAGGTCCCTGACTCTCATACCCCGTTTCCATTCATATTCCCCAGGTCTCCAGACGTTCCCCTGGAGAACGACCTTGTTCTCTACATCGGGAGTGATGGGAAGGACCTTCACGAGATCGCCGTTCTCAAGAAGAATATCGTTTTTGTCTTTCAATTGTTTCAAGTTCAGATCGAGAATGATTTTGCTCTTGTTCTGAAACACCCTCTCAACCTGAACCCTTTGAAGGTAGGCCTTAGCCGTTGCTCCCCCCGCCATTTTGATGAGCTCGCTCACCCGAGTTCGCCCTTTCAACTCGTAGATTGCCGGCGAGAGAACATCCCCGGCGATCCCCGCAACCGGCCCGATAGGAGGAATGAAAATGACATCCTCGGGCATCAGTCTCATGTCATCGCTCTTCTGGCCCCTGAGCAAGAAATCGTACAGATCGAAATGAAGCAGGGTTTTTCCTTGCCTGATGAGCTGCAGATCACGCATGGTTCCGACCTTGCTCGGGCCTCCCGATTCAAACAGCGCATTGACGAAGGTCGAGAGGGATGAAATGGAATAGGCTCCCGGCTTTCTTGCCTTGCCGACTACATAAATCCTCATACTCCGCAGCTGCCCCATGCTGATGTTCATCTCAAAATCGCTGTAGGACTTGGAAAATTCCTTATGGAGCATCTGCTTGAGCTCTTCAAAGGTAAGACCCGTAACCCCAAGGGTGCCTATCTTGGGAAGAGTGATGTTCCCGTCTCTATCCACCGTAACCGTTGTGGCCCCCTCAATTCCTCCCCAGACGTTGACGCGGATCTCATCACCGGGACCAATCACATAATCCGGCCCGACGGGCACGTTCTGAACCGGTGCAAAGCTGGAGGGCGGCTCGAGAAAAAGCTCGTAGCCGAACTGCTTGATGTCAAAGGTCAATTCCAGGGGAGCCTTTCCGGAAAGGTATTTCTCGATATCCGAAAGCTGTTCGACAGGAGCATAGGTTTTTTCGACAAATGTTTCGGGGGGTGGGGGCACCGCCTGCCATTGAGTTGTCGGAACTTCCGACGAAAGGGGTGCTCCTCCTGCCGGCGGCCTGGGGACCTGTCCCGGCGGGAGTTGCCCGGGCGGGATCTGACCCGGAAGGATTTGCCCTGGAGAGAGCTGGCCCGGCGGGACTTGGCCCATGGGGACTTGGCTTGGTGGAACCTGGCCTCTACTGGGAGGAATCGCAGGTGTGGACTCTTTCTCCTCTGGAGTCCCCGGACCAATGGGAACCACGCGAATACCCTGCTGGGCTGCCACGCTGTTTGTGAGGAAAAACAGGAGCAGAAAGATGACGGTGACCTTTTGCCATGCCTTTTTACACACCATAGGGCTCTCCACGGTTTGTTGCGCGAATCTCTTTCCCCACAATCACGAAGCGCCCTCCAAACGGGCACTGGAACCGGTCAAACAGCAAAGTAGAACCCCGGAAATCAGCTGCAACGGAACCGGAATATTACCGCCATGAAAAGCCACGAACACCTGTGTCCGAAATGAACTCCTCTTTCTCATTCCATTTCTCATGGAACACGTTCGTTCCCTCTTGAGGGGAGGCCGGTACAAGTTGCCCCTGCCTGCGTTTGGATGGCCGATCATCATAGGTGGGAACGATCCGGAGCAGATCATCCGGTTCCTTGTGGAGCAGCCGCGACGGGAATCCTCCCCTCATCCACAACCACTCCGGGTCCGTTTTCCATTGAATTCCAGGGCCGTGCTTTCTCGTGCCGCCTTTTCTTGACAACCTCTCCCGGCTGATGGGTTCTTCGTAAAGCTTCTCATCAGGACTACGGCCTGTGCACCCCATTCATCCGAGTCTTTCCCCGAAAGGTGAACCAGGCCGCTTATCATCTCGAGTATTCCGACCGGGGTTTCCATCTCCGGTACAACGATCTCCACTCCATGCCCGCCCTTGAATACAACCGCGGGAGACCTCCCGCGATAGACGTAACCGGAACCATGGCTGCCGCTCTACGTAAAGAAGGCTGGTCCCCAAATACCAGATCGTTCTCTTCTCGTCAATCACGGTCTGAGGCTGTCCCCGGGCAATCGCAGGTAATGGTGCCGGGCAACGATATCCTCTTCCGGCACAGGTGATCCGCTGCAGGCAGATGCGGTCAAAAATACTCGATGGTCCCTTTCCATTATTTGCCGGGATACCCCACCGACTGGGCCACAATGATTCTCTGGTCGGATCGAAGCTTCATGGCCACGGCCAAGGCCGGCCGGTCAATGAGACCTCGTACCACGGTGGCAAGTCCTTCGGAACTGCAGAAGAGATAGACATTCTGGCTGATGAACCCGGTGTCGACTGCCGAGTAGAGGTCCTTGTCCCGGGGCGAAGCATCTCCCATCCTGGACAGATCCGCGACGTAGACGAGATTCACGGGAACATCCTTCACGAAGTCTTGTCTGCCCGTGATCGCCCGGATGTCTTCGGAGAGGACCTGGTGGAGGGCATGGGCTCTCGGGTCATAGAGAAAAAGGCCGTCCCTGGCGGCGACGTAGATATCGATTTCCTGCCAGTTTCTGGCCGAGGGGGCCGTGCGCTTTCCCGAGTCGGGGCGGTTGATCCCGAAAGCGGCCCACAGAAGGTTGGATAGAACCTGCAAAGGCAGCTCCTGCGAACTGAACTCCCTGGAGGTGCTTCGTTCCCTGATCGCCTCCATCAAGGGCTTTCCCCCTTCCGTCCGGGGCTTCGGAAGCTCGATCGTCTTGAGGTGCTGCGCGAAGGCCGTGGGCACTTGCATCAAAGAAATAAACAAAATCAGAAAGATGCCGAGTATTGACAGTGTTTCCATGACGTTGTCTCCCCTGGCTCGATCCTTGTTGGGAAAAGGGGAATTCCTCCCGACTGAGGCCCCCCACGGTGTCTTCCGAAATATCTCTTAAAGGTTTGTCCGTCAATACTCCAAAAGCTGTGGGCTGTTCTGACCCGTCTGGCCCGACGAATTATGGTGTGCGTTCCTGATGCTGCCTTTCCCGGATTCGACCGCCGATATACCGGCTTCTGCCCCGGGACTTCGCTATAAAGTTCCATGAGTCGGAGGAACCCAAGGAGGGCGAACCCTGCGAAAGCCTGGTCGATTCAGCGGCTTATATCACGAGGAATCGATTTCTCCCTGTCTTGTAAAAATTTGTCTGGACACGCGGCTCTTTTTGGGGTATGAAAAGATGTTGAGGGCGTAATATGCACGTGAAGACAGGAAAGTGTCCGAAGTTTTGTGGTGAGGACGTGAGTCGTGAGGAGCTCGAACTGATCCTGGAGACCGTTCGGGATTGCAGCGGCTTGAGCCGTACCGAACTGGCACACACCATTTGTGAGCTGCTGGATTGGCGACGACCCACGGGATCTCTCAAAGCACATGAATGTCGCCAGTTCCTGGAGGAGCTGGATGCGAGAGGAATTTTGCGGCTGCCCGGCGCCAAAGCACAACGCCGCAGGAATGGTGCCCGGCCCGCCGACCAGCCTCCCGCGGACGCGCCCCATGAGCTACCCGACCCTATCGAGGGCCGTCTCGGCGAGGTTGAACCCTTGGATCTCCGGCTGGTGCAGACCAAGGAAGAACGCGACCAATGGCGCGAGTGGGTTGGAAAGTATCACTACATCGGCTGCAAGGTGCCCTTCGGCGCTCATCTCCGCTATTTTGCCTGGATTAGCCGACCCGAGCCTCAAAAGGTCGCCTGCATCCAGGTATCGAGCCCTGCCTGGCGGATGGCTTCCCGGGATCGATGGATCGGCTGGGACGAAGCTCAGCGAGTGCGTCACCTGCAGCGGATTGTTCAGAACAGCCGGTTTCTGATCCTTCCCTGGGTCAAAATCCCCCATTTGGCCAGCGCCGTCCTCTCCCGGCTGGCCCGTCGGATTGCAGACGACTGGGAGGCCCATTACGCCGTTCGACCGGTCCTCATGGAAACCCTGGTGGACCCGGCCCGATTCCGCGGTACCTGCTACCTGGCGGCCAATTGGATCCCTCTTGGTCGGACCAGCGGGCGGGGACGCATGGATCGATACCATGAGCGCCATGGGGCAGCGATCAAGGAAGTCTTCGTCTATCCCCTTTGCCGCAAGGCCCGAGAAAAACTTCTGGAAACGGGAAGCCCGACGGACTTTTCGAAAAAAGCCACGGGTTGGGAAGAAGAAGAGGAATTTTAATCCTGAAGCGGTGTTCCTGGTGAGTCTTTTTGTTCTTGGGGGCGACTTTCGAGATGGTGCGGGAGGGCAGGGCCGTGTTCCCGACAAGACCTGCGTTAAAAGGATGGCTCGGTTCGCCGGCGGGAAAGGACCGGTCGTCCGGGAGCTGCATCCTCACAGACAAAAAAACAAACAATTCCTAGCACTTCAACAGGTTCGGGGAAGAAATGGAAAACAACCAGGCATTTTTGGAACAGGTACAGGGGCAGCTTGGAGAGATCCTCAAGCCGTATCAGAGACAACTGAATCGGCAGCAGAAGATGGCGGAGTTCGTGAACTCGTGCATCCGTTGTGCCGCACGGGATGATTTCATCCAGCTCGATGAGCTCCTCAAAGGTAAGATGGTCGAGGAGGTGTCGAGAGAACCGGGTCTCGAAGGCTGCGGGGAAATCCTCGATGCTCTGAGGACTTACGCCGACGAGAAAGTGGAACGGTATCGGATCCGGTTCATCGAGGACCTTGCAGGGCGTGCCCGGGAGGCCGGTCTTCCCTTCGAGATGGATTTCCCGCGTTTCAACTCCCTCAAAGGTATCGAAGGATCGGTGGATTTTGCCAGGCGCACCGCCACCATCAACAAGAAGACTTTGAATTCCATCGATCCCAGGAGAATCGTGTCCCTCCTCCTCAAGGAGAAACGTGAGCTCTACGACCGTCCTCTGGATCCTCAGTCGTTCATCGACGGCTTGTTCGAGGTGTACGGGGTCATCCTGAAGAAGGAGCACTGGCCGCCGGGGCATTCGGTTCCCATTCACCAATTCTACTTTGAATATGTCATGTCCTTGCAAAGCAAGACGTTTTTCCAGGACATGGCCAAGACCAGGTTCCGCGGCTACAGTGTGGATTGTTTTTCTGTGGACTTATGGCGCTATTTCCAGGCCGGGATCGGTGGGACCTCCGACGGCCATGCCTTGCAGTTGAGGTCGGGAAGGAGCAATTCTCTGTGGCTCCTGGACAGCGATGGGCAGAAACGCCAAATTACCGGGATCTCTTTTCAGAAGGTCACACCATGATAGACCAAGAGCGGATCGAGCAGTTGCAAGCGTACGAGGCGAGGGCCATCATCGAGGCGCTCCGCAAAGGGAGCGTGCCCATGGAGTATGTTTCCCTCTTCACCGTAGGTCGTCAGAACTGGCTGAAATTTATCGAAGACGACCTTGATCACTACATTGCCGAAGGTGGGGCCAAAGTGCGCTTTATCAACGGGGACTACGGGGACGGAAAGACCCATTTCATGTCCGTGGTTCGCCACATGGCGATGCAAAAAGGGTTTGCGGTTTCCTACGTGGTGTTGACCCGGGATGTGCCCATGCACAAGTTCGAGGTGGTGTACCGGGAAATCATCAAGGGCCTGCAGATGCCCGAAGGTTTTCCCCAGGCCAGGGTGGCAGGGGTGCAGGGGACCGGAATCCGCGGGCTCTTGAGCGCCTGGATCAGGGGCCTGGCGTTGGAAAGGGAACCTGAGGGCGCGGCGTCCCAGGAGGAAAAGGTCGATGCCCTGGCGGACGAGCTGCGTTCCCTTGCCGGCATGGATCCCAATTTCGCCAACGGCCTCGTGGGTCTCCTGAAGGCCTGCTGCACGAGCCCCGCGCAGGAACGGCGCCCTGAGGAAGGCGGTACGGACGCCCGCGAGGTGCTCTTCCAGTGGTTCGAGGGAGGCAAGGTCGGAAAGAAGGATCTCAAACCCTTTCAGATCTTTGAATCGCTCAACAAGACCAACAGCAAGCGCTTCCTCCAGTCACTTCTCGTCTTTCTGAAATACCTCGGCTACCGGGGACTTGTCCTCCTCTTGGACGAGCTCGAAACGGTCATCGCCCACTCTGCCTCCGTTCGCAACGCCGCCTATGAAAATGTGCGGCTTCTCATCGACAATACCGAACAGGCCCGGTATCTCCACATCTTCTTCTCCATTATTCCGGACCTGATCCTTTCGGAGAAAGGCCTCAAGTCCTATGACGCCCTGTGGAGCCGGGTGCGTTCCATGGGGGAAGGAAAAAGTCTCAATTACCGGAGCATCCTCATCGACTTGCACCGAACTCCCCTGACCGTCCAGGAAATGATCGAGCTCGGACTTGCCTTGAGACGGATTCACGAGATCTCTTACCGGTGGCAGGCGAGTGAACGAATCAACGAAAAGCTTCTCGAGGAGATTTGCGCCACCCAGAAACAGATGGGGCTCCTCAGTGAGGTGAGGCTTTTCATTAAGCAGGTGGTCCGAATCCTCGATATGGCCGAGCAGGGAATGCCCGTGGACGAGGAGCTGGACCTGACGGAACAAATCCTGGCCGGTCGAAGGGAACTGGAACAGGAAAAGCTGGAACAGCTTCAGCCAAGGTGGGACTCATGACGGCCCAAATGCCTTGCAGGAACTGGGTTGGGGAAAGCCCATCCGTTTTCGATGGCTTCGATAGTTTTGAAGGCGCGAGCTCGTTTGGCATCTGTCGGGCTGTGGAACGGCTTCGAGAGGGCCTTTTCGATCCTTGTGCCGTTCGATGGCTGACCGCCAGCGAAGAACGGCTCCGGGAAGCGGTCGAGGCGGGCCTTCGGGCTGCAGAGGCGGGTGAGGCGCCCCACCTGTGCATCCTCGGAGCCTACGGCCGGGGCAAGTCCCACAGCCTCGTGTATATCCAGGACCTTGCGTCGAGCCAGGGTTTTGTTACGAGTTGCGTGAACCTGGATCCGAGGGAAATCTCCCTCTCGAACCCACGGCGGGTCTTCCGGGAACTTATGGCACGGCTGCAATTCCCCGACGGCTCCTCCTCCTTCGCCTGCCTCTGGAAGGCCTGGGCCCGAAAGCAAATGAGGCAACCGGAATCTTCCGTCAAGAGCATCGTGGACCTCATCCCGGATCGAATGCCGCACCGTTTTAAATCGGTCCTGGCGGCCCTGGCCTCCAGGAACGTCCCCGTTACCCGAGAAGAAAATCTGCTGAAAAAGCCTGCAGCCTTTCGTCCCGGGGAATTCTCCCTGCTTCTCGAGCGTGCGCTCAACGGGGAGGCGATACCGTCTCCCCAGCTGGCCAAGGTGCTGAAATACCGGCAGGTTCCTTTTTATCGGGAGGGTCCGCTGTGCCCTGTGGACAACGAGTCCGTCATTTCGGTAATCGAAGCGCTCTCCGGTCTTTTCCGCCGAATGGGTTATCGAGGCTGGGTGCTCCTGTTCGACGAAGGGGAATCCGCGGTGCAGGGAAGCGTTTCCGTGCGCAGCAGGAGCTATCGGTTTCTCCACCGGTTCTTTGCACGCAGCTCTTCGAGGCAGAGCTTTCTCTATCCCGTTTTTGCCTTCACGGAAGATTTCCTCCAACAGGTCCAGGAGGAGGATTACCATCGTCCGGTAAGGCGGCGAGGAAGGGAGGTCCGCCTGTTTGATTGCGACTACGCTCGGGAATGGCAGGGATTGAACCTTTTTCGCCTCCACGATCTTACCCGAAGCCAGTGGCAGGAGCTTTCCCGCAAGCTTCTTTGTTTACACGGCCGGGCCTATGATTGGGAACCGCCCCAATCCAGCCTGATCGGGGAAATGACCGAACGCCTCGATGCCATGGGCACCCAGGAAACCCGACTCAAGCTCAAAGCCCTTGTGGAATGCCTGGACCTCGCCCACCAGGAACAGGTGCTCTAGGGCTTTGTCTCCATGGTCCTGCCGGGAGTGTGGAGTGGAGGGGGTGGAGCGATGCCCACGGCTTGGAACCGACGGAGTGCCGGGCAGTACCACTTTCTTCCTGCGTGATTCCGTGAGAGGACAATCGTAGGAACAAAATCTCGAAGCGGCTTGGTTGGACAACGGCGTGGAGATGACCACCCCCCTTTTGCAGCTTCCCAACACCTTTCGCGCCTTTTACGGAAGGTTCGTACAGCTTCACCCCCTACAGAGAGAAGCCATCCCTCCGATTCTCGCCGGTCGTGATCTCGTTCTGCAATCGGCGACGGGGTCGGGGAAGACCGAGGCCGTCCTCGCTCCCTGCGTGGAACGACTGATCCGCTCGGACAAGGCGGACGCTCTTCTCTACGTGGTTCCGACACGGGCGCTGGCTCTCGATCTCGAACGGCGTTTGGCCCCGGTTCTGATCGAACGTTTGGGTCTTCAATTCGGGATTCGCACGGGAGATACCAAGCGGGCGGGAGGAAGCCGGCCCGACCTCATCCTCACCACCCCCGAATCCCTGGATGTTCTCCTGGGAAGGACCAATGCCGAATGGAGACAGTTTGTCCAGCGGGTTCGGACGGTGATCATCGACGAGGTGCATCCTCTTTTACACCAGTACCGGGGGAGGCACCTGTCCTGCCTGCTGAATCGACTCGAGCGTAGAACGGGGTGTGGAGTACAAAAGATCGCTCTTTCCGCCACCATTGCCGATGTGGATGCCATTGTCCGTTTCTTCGGCTTTCGCGAGGACACGGTGCGGCTCCTCGGAGCCGTTCAAAGGGACATCGAGTCCCACCTGGTCTACCTCCGAAGAGATGATGAGCTGGTCGGTCTTCTCGAAGACCTGTACCGCCTCTGGGGATACCGGAAAATCCTGATGTTTGCCAACAGCCGGGGGCAGTGCGATCGTCTCTTTGCCCTGGCAAACCGTGAGGGGCCGTTTCGAGGGGTTGCGGAGATTCACTTCTCGAATCTCCGGCTCCGGGAAAGGCGGGCGGCGGAGCAGCGTTTCCGCCGCCGCAACCATGCGTTGTGCGTAGCTACCAGCACCCTCGAGTTGGGAATCGATGTGGGAGACGTGGATGCGGTGGTGCTTTACGAACCTCCCGATTCCGTGTCGGCTTTTCTTCAACGGATCGGTCGTTCCAACCGGCGAGGGGGAACCTCTCGCTTTTGGGGAATCTGTCGAGGAGAGCGGTCGGGAGATCAACTTCTCCGGTTTGGGGGGCTGTTGCGGCTGGCTGGGCAGGGGTCCGTCGAGATTCCTCCCAAAACCGATTTTCCCAGTGTGCTTGTGCAGCAGGTGCTCTCCTGCCTCTACGAAAAGAAGACCCTCTCTCTTCCGGCCCTGCGGGCACTCTTCCCCCAGGAGCGGCAGGTTCTCGACGAGGTTGTGCCCTCGATGGAGAGACTCGGCTGGCTTCGGTCCGACCGTTTGAGCTCCTTCCAGCGGCCCGCGGCCTCGAGTCGTCTTCCCGGGCCGGACCGCGAGGCCGGGCTTTTTCATGGGGGATGGCGCTACCGGGACGCTCTTCTCAGTCGAAAAATCTGGAGCAATTTTCCGGAAACCGAGGAAGACTACCTCCTGGAAATATCGGGAGAAGTCGTTGCCGATCTGCCCCGTTCCATCGTCCGGCAGCTCGATGCCGGAGACTGTGTCCATCTTGCGGGGCGCCGGGTCTGTATTTTGGGCATCCTTCGTTCCGCCGAGGGTGGGCGCGTGTTGGCGGAGCCTTGTGAGGAACCGGGATCCAAGGAGCTTTCGTGGGTCGGGGTCGGGCCGCACGTTCCCTTCGAAGTGGCCCAATCCATGAAGGCCATTCTCGATGGACCCGAAAGATCCCCGGACCCGGGCGAGCTGGGCCTCTTCGCCCGCACCCGCAGACTGCTCCGGGAACAGCAGGAAAAAGCCCGCCGCTGCGTTGTCCTCGCCAATGGAATCGAAGTTCTGAAAGAACCCAACGGCTTCTTTCGCTATCGAACCTTTCTCGGGACCCTGGGCAATCTGGTTCTTCGCCTCACGGTCGAAAGCCACGGGAAGGGGTGGGAGGACTTCTGCGTCAGCTCGGACGAATTGGGAATCACCTGCTCGCACTGGATCGACTTCCAACAACTGCCACTGCCGTGCAACAGGGAAGAATTTCGACAGTGGGTTTCGCAACGGGTTCGCTCCCTTCGTGCTTTTATTCCCCTCAACGCGTTTGCCGATGCCCTGCCCGACGGCTTGCTCGTGGATGAGGTGGCCGGAATGCTTCATGATCCGAGGGTATCCGAGGTCTTTGCCCGCTTCCGATCGATTCCTTCCGAGATCGTTCGGGGAGACCCTCGAATCCTGGAATTCCCGGAGGTCGAGGCAGGACCTGCAGCGCCGGTCTTTCTGCAACCCTCTGAGTCCGTGTCTTTGCTGGCCCGGGAGAAAGAGCGGCGAGCCGTTGGTCGAGATGCGGCCGATTTTGTCCTTTCCCAGGATGCACGCCACATTCCGCGAGCCGTTACCGGGGCCATGATCGGAGAATACCTGCGGCTCCGGCAGTGTGAGCGGTGGCTCAGTTTTCAATTCCTCCCCCCGGATCAAAGGCCGCCTGGACGAAGGAATGAAGGCGCCAATCTCGATGTGGTCCGAATAGACCGGGCTCGACGACACGAAGAGAGAGTCCTCGATTTCCTCCGCCAAAGAGGGGAGCCTCCGCATATGGTCCGGACTCTCGGGGACCATGGGCGGGTGCGATCCATCGAGGAACGTTTCGCCGAGACCCTGGATTGGCTCGCACACACGATTCACCATCCTATCGATGGGCGGCCGGGGCTCCTTTCCCGGGCGACTCTCCTGGTTTCGTGCCTCCTTTCGACCCATGGTCTGCCGGAACTTTTTCGGGAACCGCCCGACATGACACTGCTTGCTGGAATCCATGCCGTAGGCGTTCCGGACCTGGTTCGGGTGTCTCACTCGTCGAATGGGGTTCGACTGGAAGTGGGAGACACCATGGACAGCGCCGTTCCTCATCTCAGCCGGAAATGGAGAGTGGCGTTCCATGCTTTGCTGTTGCAAGATTGCCTGGACCGAGGACTTCTTCCCCCGACCTGTCGCCTCTCGGCTACGGGGTTCCTGATCTTGCGGCCGGACCGGGAAGGTCGGGAGCCGGTAGTCCATACCTTCGACCTGCTTCCTTTCCTGGCTGCTTTTCCCGCTCTTCTCCATCAGGTGGGGACGGTTCTTTCGCATCCGCCCACCAAGGCGAGCTATCGACTCGGCGAGGCTTGCACCACCTGCGGGTTTTTTGGGACCTGCTACGGGCAGGCCGTCAACGAAGAGGATATTCAATTCCTGCCCGGCCTGAGCGAAGGGGAACTCTGGAAATTGCGGCAGCTCGGGCTTTCAACTATCGAGAATGCCGGAAAATGGTTCGAACTTTCCAGGACCGGCCAAAACCTGGAGGGTG
>JAGPLX010000001.1:0-85871 GCA_018053185.1 Syntrophobacteraceae bacterium | reverse complement strand
CCTGGCATTCTTGTGGAGAAGCGGGCGGATTTACCGGACCGACCTTCAGCGCCTGGTTCGGGAACATTTTTATCTGCCGGGTCCGGGCAAGCTGACGGTTTTCGCTCTCGATCGGATCCTGGGCCTATCTTCTCCCGGAATCGAGGAGGCTGGGGACTTTGCTGCCGGGTGGCCGCAGAGCCTCTTTCACGACGATCCGCAGCCCGGCCTTCCTCGGGTGGAAGGGACGGAGGAGAGGCCGGCCGGCGAAGATTGCGTCTCGCATGTCAGAAGATTACTCGATATCGAGGGAAAAATCTGGAGATGGGCACACCGGCACCTGGAAAGCGACTTCGAACAGACGGAGTGGGGGGAAGGCCGCAGAGAGCAGGAGTCGATGGCGGCGGCATACCTGGGTTTTCTCGAAGAAGAACGGAGGGTTCGGGAAGAGGAACTCCGGTCGCTGCAGGAGTTTTCCCTCGAGGAACGCATCGAACGGTTTCGAGCTTTGGGACCCATAAGGTTCCAGGGGACTTCCCTCGATGAGGAAGGCCGTTTTCTCCTCGATTTCCAGCTCTTGGAGGAGAACTGCCTGTCGAAATTCCGGGAAGAGGATTTTCTGAAGCTGGTGCCCCTGGGTTTGAGAGATTTGCAGAGCGGGTTTCCCGTGATCCTGGCCCGCTACGACCAGGGCAGGGGACGCCTCTCGCTGCTGCCTCGAGAGGAGAGGCCCGCCCTTTCCACCTACCTCGCCTACTCCCTCGAGGAAGACCTCACCGATTGGAACCACCCGAAGCTGGTCCATGGAGTTGAAGCCACTCTGGGTTCGGGAAAAGAGCATCCCGTATCGGGGCTTTTGTCGGGGGAATGGACCCGGGACCAGGAGAGTTCCATGGCTTCGTGGGTGCGGGAGTGGTTCCGGACCTTCGAACCCATCTCAGGAATCAATCCAGTTCAGAAAAAAGCCCTCGAACTTCCGTTCCTCAAACGGCTGTCCCTCATCGAGGGGCCTCCCGGCACCGGCAAAACCCACCTGCTTGCCTGGATCATCATCGCCCTCGTCCTCCATGCCCAACATCGCGAAAGACCTCTTCGCCTGGCGGTGAGCGCACTAACGCATCAGGCCATCGACGGAGTCCTTTCGAAGGTGGCCGAGCTGGTGAATCTGCATCGAATTAGGGACTTTTCGGCCCGGTTGTCGAAATGGGGGCGGTGGAGGGGGGATGCGTCCACCTGGGCGGAAGCGGGCGAGGAAGCGACGGGATGGAGTCCCGTGCAGGTCGGGTCCCTCCACGGTCCCGAGGAAATCGCCGGTTGCCGTCACCTTGTGCTGGGTTCCACCACCTTTGGGCTCTATCGGCTTTTCGACAGCCGGACGGGGGCCTTTCCCCCGGTTTTCGACTGGATCGTATTCGACGAGGCATCCCAGATTCTTGTCCCCCAGGCCATCCTCGGATTGGCCTACGGCAAGGGCTGCGCCGTTTTCCTCGGAGATACCCGGCAGCTGCCTCCCATTGTCCTGGGAAGGAGCTCGATGCGGGGACGGGAGGACGGCATCGAGCTCTCATCGGACTCGGAGGAGGAGGGACGTGAGGTTGGGGCCTCCCCTCGGCAGGTTTCACGGTCCATCCTGTCGCATCTCCTGGATTGCTACGGCGAGAAACATCGGGTCCGTCTCGAGGTGACCTATCGAATGAACGAGGAGCTCTGTGCCTTTCCCAGCCGGATGTGGTACGATGGATCCCTTCGTCCCGCGGAGGGCAACGCCCGCTCGAGACTTCGCCTGAAGCCTGCAAATCCTGACCAGCCGCAGGCGCCCCATCAAAATGTGCCGGGCGACCACACAGCCGCCTCGCTTCTTGCCGAAACCGGGTTTGATCCGGACCGTATCCTCGATCCTCGGCAGCCCGTCACCCTGGTGCTGGCGGATCATCGCGGCTGTGGACAAAAATCGGACCTCGAGGTCGAAATCGTGGCCCGGTTGGCCTGCCGTTTGATGATGGAACACGGCCTGAGCCCGGACCGGCTGGCCGTTGTGTCTCCACACCGGGCACAAAACAACGCGATCGTCCGAAAAATGAAACAGCTTCTGGGCGGCGGCGAGGCCGTCCTGCCCGTCATCGACACGGTGGAGAGGCTCCAGGGGGCCGAACGGGAGGTGATCCTCCTTTCCATGACCGCTTCGGACCCGGATAGCGTGATGGATGAATTCCTGAATCATCCCAATCGGTTCAATGTGGCCGTCACTCGTGCCAGGCACAAGCTCGTCGTGGTGGGAAGTCGCACCTTCCTTCTCGGCATTCCCCGGAGCGTAGAAGCCCTCGAGGCCAATCGGTGTTTCAAGGAGTTTCTCCGGTTCTGCCTGAGCCGCCATTCGGTCGTTCTTCTTTGAACCGCCCGCGACGAGAGTTTGCTGCTCCCGAGCCGATCAACTCCCCCCGGGGAATGAGGGCTTTTTGCAGCCGACTGTGCACCATGGATTCCACGATGTGGGAGGTATCTTCGTTTCCCCGGCATCGAAACACCCTCACCCCCTTTAGGACAGTCCATTCCAACCAGTTTCTTCCCGCTCTTCATGAGATATTGCCGAAAGGATATCTTTTGTTCCCGGAGCGGGAAATTCCTGGCGGGTTTTTCCATCAGGAACGGAGGTTGAATGCCGGGTTCTTTTGCCCCTTGGCTTTTTGGGAATCCCTTTACAGCCGAAACCGGAGGGGATACAAAGAAAACGCCCGATCCAGGACACGCCGAGTCGGCGGAAAACAGGAGCGGAGTGACAGGGAACATATTCGCCGGGGTGCGTCCGGGATGAGGCTCATGTTTTGGTGAGGACGTGTGACGAGGATGGCCAAAAAAAGAGGACCCACAAAGAAAAAGAAAGAGGTCGAGAAACCCGGCGGAGGGAGTCGGAGCCCTTCCGTGCGATCCGTGAACCGGGCAAGCGCCGTTCTTATCCTGGCGATCTTCTTCTGCTCGGGCCTCTGCGGACTGATGTACGAGGTCGTGTGGACTCGACTGCTGGTGCTCGTATTCGGAAGCACCACCTATGCGGTGGCCACGGTCCTGGCCGTTTTTATGCTGGGACTGTCCGTTGGCAGCTACGTGTTCGGAACCATCGCGGCGCGATTCTCCCATCCCCAGAGAGCGTACGGCCTGGTGGAGATTGCCATCGGCATTTATGCGTTCTTGTTTCTGCCTGAAATCCAGCTGGTTGAATGGATTCATTCCGTGCTGTTCCCGCTTGTCCACCATAGTCCCTACCTGCTCAATTCGGTAAGGATTTGTGTGGCAGGCCTCGCCATTCTGCTCCCCACATTCCTCATGGGAGGAACCATTCCACTCCTGGCCCAGGTTTTGGCCGGTTCCCGGTGGTCAGTCGGAAGAGGGGCAGGGATGCTCTATGCGCTGAACACCCTGGGAGCCGCCTCGGGTTCCTTCCTCAGTGCCTTTGTGATCATCCCGCATTGGGGCCTTCATTGGACCTTCTTCCTGGGAGGGGCCGTGAACATCGGGGTGGGAGTGACGGCCATGTTCCTTAGGCCGCCTGGTGCCTGTTTCCCTTCGCCTTCCCCGGAGGAAAAGGAGGATTGGACCAGGGAGAGCCCGTCCGCATCCTTCCATTCCAGGGTGGTCCTGTCCGCTTTCTTCCTCACCGGTTTGTTGTCGATGGTCTACGAGAACGCCTGGACCCGTGCCCTGGTTTTGGTGTTTGGAACCTCGATCTATGCCTTTGCAACCATGTTGACGACGTACCTCCTGGGTCTCGGATTGGGAAGCCTTCTGTCCAGTTGGCTGGCGGACCGAGTCAAGAAGCCGGTTTTCGCCTATTCGATGCTTTTGACGGCTGTGGGCGTGTCGGTTCTTGTGACGACCCCCGTGCTTGGGTCACTCCCAGGGTTTTTCGTAGAGGTTTTCGGAGGGCAGGACAGGAGCTGGGAGTACCTCACCTTCCTGGAATTTGCCGTCTCCTTTCTCGTGATGTTCGTTCCAACCCTGTGTAATGGAGCCGCTTTTCCACTCGTGGCTCACATTCTTGCCCATGCCAGGCCGGTTCAGATCGGAAGGGCCGTGGCCGACGCCTATGCTTTCAACACGGCCGGTTGTATCTTCGGGTCCCTGGCGACGGGATTCCTCCTCATTCCCTGGTTGGGGGTGGAAAAGACCCTTTTGTGGGGAGGAGCAATGAATATGGTCCTGGGAGCGGCATTGTTGCTTCCACGGAGCGTGATGCCGAGAACATGGGTTCGAACCGTGACACCGGCGACCTTGACGGTCTTGGCCATTGTCGGTTTCCTCGTTTTTCCCTCCTGGGACAGGAAGGTCATGACCTCGGGGGTCTACATTTACGCCCCCTCCATTGCCAGGGCTGCGGGGACGAACATCGAGGCTTACATGTCCAAATATGAGCTCCTGTATTACAAGGATGGCCCGTCGGAAACCGTGGCGGTGCTCGAGTCGCCGGAAGGAGCACGGTTCTTGAGAATCAATGGGAAGACGGACGGGTCGGACCGGGGAGATATCTACACACAGAGTCTTTTGGGGATTCTGCCGGCCCTCTACTGTCCCAATGCGAGGAACAGCCTGGTGATCGGCCTGGGGACCGGCATCACCCTGGGGAGCCTCCTGGATTTTCCGGTGGATCGAGTGGAAGTCCTCGAGATTTCCCATGCCGTGGTGGAAGCCTCTCAGTACTTCCGGCAGGCGAATGGAGACGCCCTTCGTTCTCCGAGGGTGAACCTTCGTGTGCTGGACGGTCGAACTTGGCTCATGTCCATGCCCTTGCGCTACGATGTTGTGACCTCGGAGCCTTCTCACCCGTGGCAGACGGGAAATGCCAATTTGTTTACCCTGGAATTCTTCCGCCTGGTGCAAAAGCGCCTGACCCGTGACGGTGTGGTGTGCCAGTGGCTGCCGTACTATCACATGGACCGGGAGCATTTCCGGATTCTTTTGAAGACCTTCCAGATGGTTTTCCCCCATGTTCATGTCTGGATCGCCAACACGGACGCCCTGCTCATAGGATCCGCCCAGGAACTCGTGCTGCGTTGCGAAGAGCTTCGAAGTCGCCTGCAGCTGCCCGGCATCCGGGATCGATTGGAAAGGATCGGAATCCATGATCTGACGGACCTGCTGAGCTTTTTCTACCTGGATACCCGTGCGGTCCTCCGGTTTGTAGAGGGTGTCGAACAGGTCAACTCGGACCGTTTCCCCATCCTGGAGTTCAATGCCCCCAAGTATGTCATGGGGAAGGTGAGCACGGCCGTCTTTTTCGATTTGTTGAACCTGTCCTACCATTCCAGAATGCCCCTGGTGTGCGACGAAGACCTGCGGGATATCCACCGGAAGAGGGTGGTTCAAAGGGCGAAATTCTATGAAGAATGGTACATTCCCGAGGCCGTCATCCGGGATATGATCGGAAAGGCCACCCCCTACCCGGAGGGATAGTCGGCGCCGTGCTGTACTAGAGGTTTTCATTGACCCCGTGTCGGGCTCGAAAGTATAAGTTTCTCTTCAGCCTTTCACCTTTCCGGCCAATGAGAAGACGGATACGGAGGTTGCAGTGATGAGAAGCGAGCGTATTTACCTGGATCACATTGCGGGAACTCCGGTGGATCCCTCCGTGGTGGAAGCCATGCTGCCGTTCCTCAATGAATACTTCGGGAATCCCGCAAGCATTCATCAGGAAGGTGAGATCCCTCAAGATGCCCTCTTTCAAAGCCGGGAAAAAGTGGCTGCCTTTATCGGAGCCGAACCCGAAGAAGTCATCTTCACCTCGTGTGGTACGGAGTCCAACAACCTGGCCGTGAAGGGGGTTGCCCTGGGCAGGGTTCGCCAGGGAAAACACATCGTGGTGTCCTCCATCGAGCATTACTCGGTCCTGTACGCAGCCAAGGCTCTCCAAAGATTTGGCTTCGAGGTTACCGAGATCCCTGTGGATCGTTACGGACAGGTGGATCCCATCGATGTGGACAAGGCTCTGCGGCCGGATACGGTCCTGGTGTCCATCATGCATGCCAATAACGAAGTGGGAACCATTCAGCCCTTGCTGGAAATTGCCCGGTACACGCGAGAGAAAGGAATTCTTTTGCACTCCGATGCAGTCGCTTCCGCCGGGCGGATCCCGGTGGACGTCAAGACGCTGGGGGTGGACCTGCTCAGTCTTTCCGCCAACCAGTTTTACGGTCCCAAGGGGGTTGCAGCCCTCTATTGCCGCAAAGGCGTGCAACTCTGGCCTCTGTTCCATGGTGGAGGCCAGGAGGACGGACGGCGGACAGGCACCGAGAACGTCGCGGGAATTGTGGGCATGGGCAAGGCTGCGGAGATTGCTTCGGAGAAGCTGACTCAGCGGATGCGGTTTTTACAGGAGCTGGAGACTCTGCTTTGCCGCGAGATTTCCGAGCGCATCGAGGAAATCCAGTTCAATGGGCACCCGGTAGAACACATTCCGGGCCTGGTGAACGTCTCCTTCCGGTACGTGGAGGGAGAGGCGTTGTTGCTGCACATGGACATGAGAGGCATCAGTGTCGCGGGGGCATCGGCCTGCATGTCCATCACGGCCAAGGCGTCTCACGTGCTCGAGGCTATGGGAGTTCTCGGGACGGGAGCCCTGGGGACGCTTCTCTTCACCATGGGAGAAGGAAACACCAGGGAGGAAATCCACAGGACCGTGGAATCCCTGGAGGTGGTTGTGGAAATGCTGCGAGCCATGTCTCCCTTGTACAAGAGAGGGAAGACGAGCGGCACTGCCAAATAATGACGGACTGCAAGGAATGCTTTCTGCCCGTAGAGAAGATGCGCCCCTGATGGAGAGGCTCCTGTTCGATGTGGCCAAGCCCGGCCGCTACCTTTGCAGCGAGGTCAACGCCTATCGAAAGGACTTCGAGGAGGCATCGACCCGCTTTGTGTTGGCCTTTCCCGATGTATACGAGGTGGGATTGAGCCATTTGGGACTGCGGCTTCTCTATCATCTGTTGAACCGGATGGAAGGGGTCGTTGCGGATCGGGTTTATGCGCCCTGGCCCGATTTTGAAGCCAGGCTTCGGGAAGCGGGGGAACCCCTTCGAGGCATCGAGTCGGGGAAACCTCTGGACCGTTTCGACTTCGTGGGATTCAGTCTTCAATACGAGCTCAGTTACACGAACATCCTGACCATACTGGATCTGGCGGGAATTCCCCTGGCATCTATGGATCGCGGAGAGGCGATGCCCTGGGTGGTGGGGGGAGGGCCGTGCGCGTACAACCCGGAACCCTTGGCCCGAGTCTTTGATTTCGTGGTGCTGGGAGAGGCCGAAGAAGTCCTGTTGGAAATCGTGGAAATCTTTCGCGCCTGGAAAACCTCCCGGGCCACCCGCCTGGAATTTCTGCAACAAATCTCAAGGGTGGAAGGGGTGTACGTTCCTTCCTTTTTTGACGATTCCTATTATCCCGATGGAACCATCGAGAGCCTGAAGCCCCGATACCCCTTCCACACGTTTATCAGGAAACGGTTCATCCAGGACCTGGATGCTCATTCTCCCATTCCAGTTTTGCCCCTGGTTCCCATGATCGACATTGTCCACAATCGGCTCAGCATCGAGATCGCCAGGGGTTGTACTCGCGGCTGCCGCTTCTGCCAGGCGGGTTTCATCTACCGGCCGGTTCGGGAACGGGATCCGCGGGTTGTCTTGGAAAAAGCCGCGGAAGCCCTGGCTCACAGCGGCTATGAGGAGATCTCGGTTTTGTCCCTGAGCACCGGAGACTACTGCCAGATTGTCCCCTTGCTGGCAGGCTTGATGGAGCGGTTTTCGGAAGAGAAGGTGGCGGTCTCGCTGCCTTCCATGCGGGTGGGTACCTTGACCCCGGAGCTCATGGAGTTGATCCGAAGGGTCCGAAAGACAGGGTTCACTCTTGCCCCCGAGGCCGGAAGCGAGCGCATGAGGCAGGTGATCAACAAGGATATTTCCGATCAAGACCTGTTGTCCACCGCGGAGGCTGCCTTCGGGTTGGGATGGCGGCTCCTGAAACTCTACTTCATGGTCGGTCTTCCCACGGAAACCGAGGAAGATCTGAATGCCCTGGTGAAGCTTTGCCTCGAGGTCTGGAAGCTCGCAAAGCCTTCCAGGTCGTCTATCAACATATCCCTTGCCACCTTCGTTCCCAAGCCGTTCACTCCATTTCAGTGGGTGGGACAGGTTTCGCGGGACGAGATGCAGGATCGGGTGGAAAGTGTGAAGGCGAGACTGCGACGTCCCGGCATCCATGTGCGTTGGAATCAGCCGGACCAGAGCCTGCTGGAGGCAGCGTTCGCCAGGGGAGACCGCAGAATGGGAGAAGTTTTGTTTCGGGCCTGGAGATTGGGCGCCCGTTTCGACGGCTGGTCGGAAGCGTTCCGACCCGACCTCTGGGAACAGGCCTTCCAGGAAAGCGGATTGTCCCCGTCCTTTTACTCCCAGAGGCAGAGGCCGCTCCATGAGGTTCTTCCATGGGATCACCTGTCTGCCCGGGTGGATAAAGAGTATTTGTGGGAAGAATACCTGCGTGCCTGCAGGGGAGAGTATACTTCCGACTGTCGCCGGCACGGGTGCAGTTCCTGTGGGGTGTGCGATCATCAAAGGGTCCGCCCCGAGCTTCACAAAGATCCCCCCCTTCTCTCTCGGTCCCATCCTCGGCATCCGGCAGGGGAGGGGGCGGAAAAAGCCTACCTCCTGCGATACAGCAAGACGGGTGTGGCGAGGTTCTTCGGACAGCTCGAGATTGGCCGGAGCTTCCGGCGGGCCATCCGCAGGAGTGGTTTGCCGGCGGCATACAGTCAAGGGTTCCACCCTCACATGAAGCTCTCTTTCAGCGGTGCTCTGCCCCTGGGTTTCGAGAGTCTCGTGGAGGAGGCCCGGCTGACTCTCGTCGGGGAACATGACCCGGCGTGGATTCAGCAGTGCCTGAACCGTGCCTTGCCCCGAGGGCTCAAAGTAGAAGAGGTGGCTCCTGCGCCTCTGCCGGAACCAAAGCCCAAGGCCTGGAAAGAAACCTACATCATCGAGGGCTTGAGTTCGTGGGAGGTGAAGAGTCTTTGCCAGTCCTGGGCAAAGCATCGGGAAGAGGTTCTGGTCAAGAAGACCAAGCGAGGTGAGGTCCGGGCGAAGTTGGGTGAGATTTTGCTGGATGTGCGACCCAGGGGTGACAGCTCCTTGGAGATGGACCTCTACGAGGAAGCCCAAGCTTGTTTTCGACCCAACGCAGTCTTGCAGCAGCTTCTGAGGGAACCTCCCCGCAAATTCTCGGACTGCCTCATACGCAAGGTTGCCTTGGAGCTCATGGAAGATACAAAGGGAGACGAGGATGTCCGCGGAGCTCATCATTAATGCCAATTTCTACGAGACTCGTGTGGCTCTCGTGGAAAATGGTCAGGTTGCCGAGCTGTATGTGGAAAGGAACTCCGATCGGGGAATCGCAGGAAACATTTACAAGGGTCGAGTCGTTCGTGTGCTGCCCGGCATGCAGGCCGCTTTTGTGGACATCAACCTCGAGAAGGCCGCGTTTTTGTACGTGAGCGATGTTCACCATCCCCTGGGGGACATGGGGCGGCTGTTTTTAGAGGGGGATGGGCAGGCCGACGAGATCATGGAGGTTGCGGAGCCCGAATTCAACGAGAACCCGGAAACGGCCGTCCCCTGCGAGCCCATACCCATCGAAGATCGGCTCCAGGAGGGGCAGGAAATCCTGGTCCAGGTGGCCAAGGAGCCCATCGGGCACAAAGGAGCCAGGATCACCACTCACATCACCCTGCCCGGTCGACATCTGGTCCTCATGCCCACGATGGATCATATTGGAGTCTCCAGACGCATCGAAAACGAGAAGGAGCGAAAACGGCTGAGAGAACTCATGAGCACCATTCGTCCTCCCCGCTGCGGTTTTATCGTGCGAACCGCCTCCGATGGAGCTGAATCCGAAAAGCTCCAGGCCGAAATGGATTTCCTCCTGAAACTCTGGCAAAACATCCAACGCCGCTCCGAACACGCTTCCGTGCCTTCCCTGGTCTACCAGGAACTGGATGTGACTCTGCGTGCCGTGAGGGATCTTTTCACCATGGAGGTCGACCGATTGATCATAGATTCGGAGGCAGAGTACCACCGGGTGGTGAGTTTTATCGAGACCTTCATGCCTTCCCTCAAAAGCTCGGTGGAGCTCTACCAGGGGGAAGAGCCCATTTTCGACTCTTACGGGATCGAAATGGAGGTACAGAGGGCACTCAGCCGAAAAATATGGCTTAAATCGGGGGGTTACATTGTCATCGAGATGACGGAAGCCCTCACGGCCATTGATGTCAATACAGGGCGATACGTGGGCAAACGAAATCTCGAGGAGACGATCCTCAAGACCAACCTGGAGGCGGTCAAGGAAATCGCGTACCAGCTGAGACTGCGCAATATCGGCGGAATCATCATCATCGATTTTATCGATATGGACAAAGAAGGCAATCGAGAGAAGGTGTTCAGCGCTCTGAAGGAAGCGGTACGCAAAGACAAGAGCAAGACCAACATTCTGCATATGTCGGAGCTGGGTCTCATCGAAATGACCCGAAAGCGCACCAAGGAGAGTATCGGACGGACTCTATGCGAACCCTGCTTCTATTGTGAAGGGGAAGGGCATTTGAAGTCGACTCAGACCGTCTGCTACGAGATCCTCAGGGAACTCGAGCGGGAACGGCCGGAATTTTTCGGAAAGAACATCCTGGTGACGGTGCATCCCCAGGTCGCCGCGCGGTTCTGCGACGAAGAGAGCGGGCAGCTGGATCGCCTGGAGGAGATGCTGCATGCGCGGATAGAGGTAAAAGGGGACGCGACCGTTCATCTGGAGCAATACGAAATCATCCCCCTCGAAGCTTGATCCGGAGAGGTGAGGGAGCTCATTTTTGGGGCTCTCCTTGGCGTTCCGAATGACCGGGGGCGACGAGGGGATGAAGAAAGGTGTTTCCAAGGCCGTACGGGATCTTGGAGCTCCCGCACGGTCCAAGCGGAGAGAGAGGGTCAATCCATGGGATGGAATCGTTCGAGGGCATTGTACGAGGAAGCTCAGAAATGGATCCCCGGCGGGGTCAACAGTCCGGTTCGGTCTGCTCGAGCCGTTGGAACTCACCCGATTTTCGTTCGAAAAGGAGAAGGATGTCGGATTTGGGATGAAGACGGGAACGAGTACATTGACTATGTCGGTTCCTGGGGGCCACTGATCCTCGGCCATGCTCATCCTTCCGTCATCGGAGCCGTTCAGAGAGCGGCGGAGAACGGAACCTCCTACGGGATTCCCACCCGGTTGGAAATCGAGATGGCCCAAAAAGTGGTGGAAATGGTCCCATCCGTGGAAATGGTGCGCATGGTCAATTCCGGAACCGAGGCAACCATGAGTGCCGTACGAGTGGCGCGAGGGTTCACGGGAAGGAAGAAGATCATCAAGTTCGATGGATGCTATCATGGCCATGGAGATACCTTGCTGGTGCGGTCAGGATCGGGGCTGACGACATTGGGGATTCCCGGAAGCCCCGGCATTCCGGAAGAGATCGTCCAACACACCATTTCCCTCTCATACAACCATCTGGATGAAGTGGAAAAAGTGATGAAGCAGGTAGGGGGGCAGGTGGCTGCCATTATTCTCGAACCTGTTGCCGCCAATATGGGGGTAGTGTTGCCCGATGCGGATTTTTTGCCGGGTCTTCGAGGAATCTGCGATGAGTATGGGGCGCTTCTCGTGTTTGATGAAGTCATCACGGGTTTCCGCCTGGCGCCCGGGGGAGCTCAAAGGATTTTCGGGGTCATGCCGGACCTGACATGTCTGGGAAAAATCATCGGTGGTGGGATGCCGGTGGGGGCCTACGGAGGAAAGCGGGAGATCATGATGAAAATGGCTCCTGCGGGAGATGTCTATCAAGCGGGGACTCTTTCCGGAAATCCCCTGGCCATGAGTGCGGGACTCGCCACCCTGGAAGCCTTGAGTCGTCCCGGAGTGTACGAAGAGTTGTCGGAAAAGACCGCCTACCTGGTTTCGGGTCTTAAGAGTGCCGCCGCCGCCGCCGGCGTTTCCATGACCATGAATGTCCTTGGATCCATGGGCAGCGGCTTCTTCACGAATCATCCCGTCTCCGATCTGGAGACTGCGTTGAAGTCCGACACCCAGGCCTACGGCGTATTTTTTCGGGAAATGCTGAAGAGGGGAATCTACCTGGCTCCTTCCCAGTTTGAAGCCTTTTTTCTGAGCCTGGCTCATGAGAAAAAGGATCTTGATTGCACAATAGAGGCGGCAGGCCAAGCATTTATGCAGATTCGCAAGCTTTCAACCCCCTGAGTCGAGAAAAAAAGCATTGACTCAAAAAGACCCCTGTGCTACGAACTCTGTGAACATTTACACGAAGTTGCCCCATGAAAGAAGAGACCAAAAAGTATTTGCGGCAGCTGGCCATGGCCAGCACCCTCGGGTTTCAGGTTGCCCTTGCGATCTTCATTGGTCTGGCCATTGGCGTGTGGCTGGATTCGTGGCTCGGGACCTTTCCTTGGTTGGCGCTTGTCTTCATGGTTTTTGGAGTCGTCGCCGGATTTCTCAATTATTACCGTTTCGCCAGGGATCGTCAGAAAGACCAATAGGGCGGGCCAGAGTTGGTTTGAGGGGGATGGGCAGATCGAAGAAAGACTGTTGCGGCGTATTGAGGGGGTGAATGCGGCTTTGCTGGCGGTGCTTCCGCCAGCGGCGTGGTTACTCTTTTCGCGGCATGCAGCCTTGGCGGTGTTGGTGGGTGGAGCCATTGCAACACTCAGCTTCCAGTTCCTCAAGTGGCAGCTCAGGAGGGCTTTAACGAGACCCGGAAGGCTGCCGACCAAAGGGAGGCTGTTTGTTTCCTACTATCTTCGTTTTTTGGGGATGCTGTTTATCGTCTTTTTGGTGACGGCGTACGGGTGGACGGAACCGGTTCCCCTCCTGGTGGGATTGTCGGTGGTCATGGTGAGCATTGTATTGGTTGGAGGCGGAGAACTATTGGCGATGATGTCGAAAAGGGGGGATGACTGACCTATGGAACACCCAATTCTGTTTTTGAATCTTATCTTGGAAAAACTGGGGTTTCATGTGGTGGGAGCCGACGAGGCGAAAAGTTTTATGGATTTCCTGCTTCAACCCCACGTTACCTACGCCTGGGTCGTGATGATCCTGTTGCTGATTCTGGGCAAGCTGGCCACGAGCACCCTGAAAGTGGTCCCCGAAAAGGGCCAGAACTTCTTTGAGGTGGTGATTACGGGGATCGAGGATTTCATGGTCGGGGTGACCGGGGAGGAAGGCCGGTTTGTGTTTCCTCTCATTGCGACCTTGGGAATGTTCATCCTTCTGAGTAATTACCTGGGGATGATTCCGGGTTTCTTCTCTCCCACGGCCAATATCAACACGACGGGTGCCATGGCCCTCATCGTGGTGGTGTTCACCCACGTGATCGGGGTGAAGTTCCATGGAATGAAATATGTCAAGCATTTCATGGGACCGGTGTGGTGGTTGACTCCCCTGATCATGCCCATCGAGATCATCGGACACCTGGCCCGAGTACTGAGCCTCTCCATCCGTCTTTTCGGCAATATTTTCGGGGAGGAGCTGGTGTTGGCCATTCTATTTTTCCTGGCGGGGGTTTACCTTGCACCGCTCCCCATGATGGTTCTGGGTCTCTTTACCGGGTTCATTCAGGCGTTTATTTTCTGTTTGCTGTCCATGATGTACTTTGCGGGAGCCATCGAGCACGCCCATTAGTCCGGCGGTACGGGTCTGGAGGAAAGGCCGCTTTGATATATTCTCATCCACTCAACCATTTTTAATGTTTCACCCATACGAAGGAGGTCGGATTATGACGAGGAAGGTAGGGTTGCTCACGACACTGTTGGTACTGGGTCTCACCACCCTGGCTTTTGCTGCGGACGCGGGGGCTTCGGACAAGGCCGAGGGACTTCGCTTCTTTGTCTATTCGGCAGTGGCCGCGGGTTTGGGCATCGCCATCGCAGCCTTTGGATGCGGAATCGGCCAAGGGATGGCGGTGAAAGGCGCAGTCGAAGGGATCGCGCGCAACCCCGACGCTTCTGGTAAGGTGACGGTCACCATGCTGATCGGCTTGGCCATGATCGAGTCTCTCTCGATTTACGCCCTAGTCATCTCGTTGATTCTCATTTACGCGAATCCTGTATCCAAACTCATTCAAACTTTCGTAGGTCTGGCCAAATAAGGCTCTCGTGCAGTTTGGAGCGGAAAAGGGAAACGGGCTCTCGGGCGATCTCCGGCGACCCGTTTCCCGCTGCCCAAAGGGAGAGTTCAACCAGACCTATTTTTTTTAGAACTAATGTGAATCTTATCACATAGTTAGCACGTTTTTGCCCGAATGCGCAAAATCATCCCCGCCGTTCCGGCAAAAGTATCATCGAGGTTCGAGGATGAAATTTGCCAAAATCCCAATGGCTACGATCAATCGGCTCTCCATCTATATGCGTACCCTGCAAGAACTGCTGGAAGATGAAGTGGACGTCATTTCCTCCGAACGCCTTGCCAAGCAATGCGGAGTCAATCCGGCTCAAATCCGTAAGGATCTTGCCTACTTCGGTGAATTTGGCGTGAGGGGAGTCGGCTACCGGGTCAACGATCTGGTCAACCAAATCAAGGAGATCCTCGGACTGAACCGTCCCTGGAACCTTGCCATGGTCGGTCTGGGCAACCTGGGTTCCGCCCTGATACGACATGGAAATTTCACCAAACACGGATACCTTTTCACAGCGGCTTTCGATGTGGATTCACACAAAGTCGGCAAAAGGCTTCCCAATGGTTTGATCATTAACCACATCGATGAATGTGAAGAGGTCATTCGAGAACGGGAGGTGCATATCGGAATCATCGCAACTCCGGCCAGCACCGCCCAAAGTGTAGCGAACCAGCTGGTCCTTGCTGGAATCAACGGGATCCTGAATTTTGCCCCCGTCCAGATTCAAGTACCCGACTGTTGTCATGTAGAGAATGTGGACTTCACGATCAAACTGGACGCCATCGCCTACCATCTGTCCCTGGGTGTGTGACCGTTATCCCGGAGCGCGTAAAGGGACTCAGCTTCTTCCCACCAAAAGGGGCCGCAGGTAGTGGGCCGTGTATGAAGACTCCACCCGGCAAACCTCCTCGGGAGTTCCGCAGGCGATCACATGCCCCCCCTCGAAACCTCCTTCAGGACCCAAATCGATAAGGTGATCCGCCACTTTGATGACGTCCGGGTGGTGCTCGATCAGGATGACGGTATGCCCCAGATCCACCAGTCTTTGCAACAGGTGAAGGAGTTTTTGGATATCATCCAGGTGAAGTCCCGTCGTCGGTTCATCCAGGATATAGAGCGTGTTGGCGGAGGATTGGCGGCCCAACTCGGCTGCGATCTTCACCCGCTGTGCCTCACCCCCGGATAAGGTGGTGGCCGGCTGCCCCAGGCGCAGATATCCCAATCCTACCTCCTCCATCGCTGCCAGTTTGTGGCGCACGGACGGAAAGCTTTCGAAGAGAGCGGCTGCTTCGTGCACGGTCATCTCGAGCACCTCCGCAATGGATTTTCCCTTGAATTTCACGTCGAGGGTCTCCTCTCGAAACCGGCTGCCACGGCATAAAGGACAGGTGACGAAAATGTTCGGCAGGAACACCATGTCCACACCCTGCATCCCTTCACCCCTGCATCCTTCACACCGCCCTCCTTTAACATTGAAGGAGAAACGGCTTGGGCCATAGCCTCTGACCCTGGCCTCCGGGATTTGGGAAAAGATTCGTCGAATGTGAGCGAACAGATCCGTGTAGGTGGCAGGGGTGGACCGCGGAGTCTTTCCGATGGGAAGCTGATCGATGAGAAGGACTCTTTGAATCTTGTCGGCGCCCTCGATCCTTTCCAGAGGAGCCATGGGGCTTTTCCTGCCGGAAAGTTGTCGTGCCAGGGCCGCGTAGAGAGTGTCGAGGACGAGTGTACTCTTCCCGGAGCCGGAGACCCCGGTGACGCATGTGAGACAACCGATGGGAAAGTCCACGGTGATCTTCTTGAGGTTATGTCCGGAGGCTCCGATGACCCGCAGATGGCCGGATTGGGGCTTGCGGCGCCTGGTGGGGACGGGAATGTCTCTGGTTCGGGAAAGGTACTGACCGGTCAAGGAGTTGGGTTGTCCCAACAAATCTCCGGGTTTTCCCGAAAACAGGACCTCTCCTCCGAGGAGCCCCGCTCCCGGCCCAAGGTCCACCACGTGGTCCGCCTCGAGGATGGTCTCCCGGTCGTGTTCCACCACAATCACCGTGTTTCCCTGGTCCCGAAGGCGCAGGAGGATGTGCATGAGACGTTGATGGTCCCGAGGATGAAGACCGATACTGGGCTCGTCCAGAACGTAAAGGATTCCGGACATGGGAGTGCCGATCTGTTGGGTGAGACGAACCCTCTGGGCTTCACCTCCCGACAGGGTTTGGGTGGATCGGTTCAAGGTCAGGTATCCTACTCCCAGTTCCTCGAGGGTTCGGAGCCGGGAAAGGATCTCTTTGCGCGGGCGCTCGGCAATGATGGACTGGGAGGGAGAAAGATCGAGATTCTCCAGCCATTGGCGAACTTGCTGGAATCCCATCGCGGAAACCTGGTGGATGGCAAGATTCCCCAACAGCACCGAACGGGCGATTGGCTGGAGTCCGCTTTCTTCACAGTCAGGACACGGGATGGTTGGACAGGCGGGAGAAAATGGTCGGCATTTCTCCTCGGCCTCTTCTTCTTCCTTTTGATTCGTGGAGCTACGAGTGAGCCGGGATCTCGAGGAATCCACCCTCCAGACCCTCCCCAACCCTTTGCAGACGGGACAGGCACCCGAGGGGTGGTGGGTTGAAAACAGGTTGGGAGTCAGCTCCGGAAACCTCCGATCGCAGGAAGTGCATCGGAACAGCTCACTGAAAACCTTCTCCTCCCCATCGAGGGAAAGGACCTTGACCAGCTGCCCCCCGATTCTGGACGACAGCTCGATGGAGTCTGTAAGGCGCCGATGTTTTTCGGGATCCAAGATGAGTCGATCCACCACCACGTCCATCTGATAGACGGGTCTTCGAGGCAGGTGCGGGAGTGGGTCGAGGTCCAATATCTCTCCGTTGATTCGAATCCGTGCAAAACCATCCCGCTTGAGTTTCCGCACCAGACTTGGGATTTCTTTTTCTTTTGATTCGCCCAAGGGCGCCAGGATGAACAGCCGAGTCCCCTTGGGCCACGAAAGGAATACCTCCCGGACCATCTCCGGAATTGAGGTCGCATGCACTTCCCGGCGGCAGGCGGGACAGTGAAGAGTTCCGAGGTGGGCAAACAGCAGGCGCAGGAAGTCGTGGATCTCCGTCAGAGTTCCCACGGTAGATCGTGGACTGCGAACCACGCTTCGCTGATCGATAGCGACGGCCGGACTGAGACCCTGAATTTCATCCACCGCCGGGGCGTCCAGGCGTTGGATGGAGTACCTCTGGTGGAGGGCAAGGGCCTCGAGGTAACGTCTTTGTCCTTCGGCGAACAGGGTATCGAAGGCGAGGGAGGACTTGCCCGATCCGCTCACACCCGTGATGACAATGAGGCGGTTTCGGGGGAGCGAAAGATCGATGTTCTTCAGATTGTGTTGCCGAGCACCCTTGATGACGATTCTGTCCATGGTCTTCCGGCAGGCCGGGCGGAAGTTTCAGGTCCGGGAGGGGGAAAGACAAAACCGGTTGCGGGCCATGAAAACGCCAAAATCAATGGCTGAGCGAAGACTTCCTTCGTCGGCGATTCCTTTCCCGGCAAGGTCATAGGCTGTTCCATGATCCACCGAGGTTCGAATGATGGGGAGCCCCAGGGTGACGTTGACGGCCTCATGAAAATGGACAAGCTTTATAGGAATGAGCCCCTGGTCATGATACATGGCCAGGACCGCATGGAATTCTCCCTGGAAACCTCGGAGAAACACCGTGTCCGGGGAGAAGGGCCCAAACACACCCCAGTCGGGGGATTTCGCGTCTTCGATTGCGGGTTTGATCAGCACATCCTCCTCGCACCCGAAGGCTCCTTCTTCCCCAGCGTGAGGGTTCAGCCCCGCCACGGCGATCCTGGGTGACCGAATTCCGAAGTCCGCAACCAGGGCTTTCCCCGTCACCCGGATGGCGTCCGCAATCCGTTGCCGGGTCAAAATCCCGGGAACATCCGCCAGGGCACAATGTACGGTCACCAGGGAGACACGAAGCCTGGGACCGGCCAACATCATGACCGCATGCCTTGCCGAGGTCAATTCCCGTAGGAACTCGGTATGGCCGGGAAATGCGAAGCCGTGACGATGCAGGTGGGCCTTGTGAATGGGACCCGTGCAGAGGGCGTGGACGGCACCGTTCATGGCGGCGTGAGTGGCGGCCTTGATGTACGAAACCACGGCCCCGCAGGTTTCCCTCGACGGATGCCCATGGCGGATATCTTCGGGGGAGAGTGTTCCGGGGCAAAGGACCGTGACCTTTCCCGCTTCTTCCTGCGGGAAGGGGAGCGAGACCTCCCGGATCACTCGAAGCTCGAGGCTGGTGCCCGTAAGGGTCAATGCCCGCTCGAGGGCGGCGGGGTCTCCCACGATCACCGGTGTGCACTTGTCGAAAACGGACGGAGAGGACAAGACCTTCGCCAGGATCTCCGGACCGATGCCGCAAGGGTCCCCCATGGTGATGGCAATGCGCGGCTTGAATGCGTCGGGTGCGGGTTGCATGGGGACAGGAGCCTCTCTTCGGATTGTCTGAGGGTGGAAGAACCGCAAACGTTTCTGCCGATTCGGTTGAAGCCTACCCCGTGGTCAGCATTCGCTCCACAGCCCGAAGTGCCCGGATGCGTACCTCCTCCGGCACGGTAACCCTCGGCTCGAGGGTTTCCAGGGCCCGGCACACGTCGTCCAAGGTTGTCTTCTTCATGTCGGGGCAGATCATCCTGGGGGATGCCGCGTGGAAGCTCGTATGCGGGTTCTCTTTTTGCAAAGGATAAAGAATCCCGTTTTCGGTTCCGATGATGAAGGACCTGTGCGAGTTTTCTCTCACGAATCGAAGCATCCCTGAGGTGCTTCTCACGGCGTCGGCCAGGTCAATCACCTCGGGGCGGCACTCGGGATGGGCGAGAAAGAGGGCATCGGGGTATTCCGCCTTGCGCTTCTCGACATCCCGGGCCCTCAGACCTTGGTGAACGGGACAAAAACCCTCCCAAAAGAGCACCACCTTCCTGGTATGGCGGGCGGTATACATGGCCAGGTTCTTGTCCGGAGACATGTAGACCGTATCGGCCTCCGGAAAGGATTCCACCACCTGGATGGAATTGGCGGAAGTGCAGCAGATGCTGCTCTCGGCCTTGACGGCCGCGGTGGAGTTCACATAGGTGACCAGGGGAACTCCGGGATACCGGGTCCGAACTTCCACGAGGTCCTCCGCCGAGATCATGTCCGCCATAGGGCAGCCGGCATCGGGGCGAGGCAACAGGACTCTCTTGTGCGGGTTGAGAATGGCGGCGGTTTCGGCCATGAACGCAACGCCGCAAAAGACGATCACTTCGGCATCGGTCGAAGCGGCCTGTCGACTGAGCTCGAGAGAATCCCCCGTCAAATCCGCAATGTCTTGGATGGGAGGGGGCTGATAGTTGTGGGCGAGAATGACGGCCCGACGTTCCTCTTTGAGTCTCAAGATCCGGTCAATCACAGATTCAGTCATTCCCGTATTCCTGCTTGGATGCGAGCTTCTTCTTCAGGTTCTCGATATCCGAGGGCGACAGCTCCCGACCGTTTGGGTCGAGAACCACCGTGGTGGGGGGGATCTCCAGCTGAAATAATTTAGGGTCGAGATTGGAGACCGTTCGCTGGGACTCCAGCGTGACTCGATTGACATTCCCTAAGGCATCATGACTCTCGATGGCCTTGATTTGGTAGGATCCCAGCTCGATCCAGAGAAAAAGCGACTGGAGGCTCGGGTCCTCTTTTTTGGGTACCAGCTTCAAGACCGCGACTCGCTTGGTGGATTGCTTGGAATCCAGGCTGATCTCGAAATGACGTCTCAGTTCGAGAATTCCATCGAAAAAGGTCTGTACGAGGGGAGAGGAAAAAAAGGTATCGGCGTCGTACAAAGATATGGTTTTTTCCGAGGGGACATAAAGCCAAGCCAATTGGTTGTTGGCCACGAAGATCTGGGGCTCTGGAGTGTCGTACTGCCAATGCATCTGGCGGGGTTTCTGGTAGTAGAGGGTTCCCGAGGCTTCGGTGCTTGCCATGGAGCGAGCGGCCGAAGAGGTGGTCCATTGGTGGAAACGCGCTGAAAATGCCTGGGTTTGTTGATATGTGGCCTCAGTTTTTCTCACGATCTCGCCCAGGCTCATCCCGGCGTCGGCCCAGGCCAAAGTAAGATGCGCCCCCAGCCAAAAGGCCAAAATGGGTCCCTGCACCCAACTAAAGAAGCTTCGTCTCATTACGCGTTCGATCCCTTGATTCATCCTGAAACCCGCTTTCCGATCACCTCACGAGGTTTGATTCCGTCCGATGCTCCCACAATCCCCCGCTGTTCCATGATTTCAATCATCCGGGCCGCTCGGTTGTATCCCACCCTCAACCGCCTTTGCAACATGGAAATGGATGCCTGCCTGGTTTCCAAAACAAGCTGCACGGCTTCATCATATTTCTCATCCAGCTCCTCGTCGGAAAGGTCGCCCGATGAAGACGATTCCTCGAAATGAACCCTTTCCTGGAGGGGATCTTCCACCAGGTTCTGACGGCGCCAGAATTCGGTAAGACGCTGAACCTCCTGTTCCGATACGAATGCTCCGTGGATTCGCTGGAGTTTGGCTGTTCCTGGAGGCAGGAAGAGCATATCCCCCGACCCGAGGAGGCTCTCGGCACCCATTGTGTCCAGGATGGTTCGTGAATCGATTCGCGACGAAACCTGAAAAGAAATGCGCGTAGGGATGTTGGCCTTGATGATCCCGGTGAGAACATCCACCGAGGGGCGCTGGGTGGCCAGGATGAGGTGGATTCCAGCCGCCCTTGCCATTTGTGCCAGGCGGGTGATGGATTCCTCGACCTCTCGGGAGGCAACCATCATGAGATCCGCAAGCTCATCGATGACGATGACCATATAGGGCAGCCGATGGTGGGGCAATCCGGAATCTTCCCCGGCTTGTCCCTCCCCCTTGGATCCAGGCTTTTCCCTGGCGATGGCCTTGTTATACCCTTCGATGTTGCGGGCGTTTTTATCCGCAAGCAACTTATACCGCAATTCCATTTCCTCCACTGCCCATCGAAGTCCTCGTGTGGCCATTTTTGCATCCGTCACCACAGGATGTATCAGGTGGGGAATCCCCTCGTAGGTGCTCAGCTCGATCCGTTTGGGATCGATGAGGAGCAGCCGCAAATCCTCGGGGGTTCTCCGATACAGGAGGCTGCTCAAAAGGGTATTGATACAGACACTCTTTCCGGTTCCGGTAGCTCCCGCAATGAGAAGGTGCGGCATCTTGGCCAGATTGGCCACCACGGGGTGTCCGGTGATGTCTTTCCCAAGAGCAATGGTCAGAGGAGAAACGGAGGAAGCATAGGCATCGGATTCCAGCACAGTTCGAAGGGAAACAACCTCTCGGCGATCGTTGGGCAATTCGATGCCAATGGCTGCCTTGCCGGGAATGGGAGCCACCACTCGAATGCTGGTGGCCTTCAATGCCATGGACAAGTCGTCCGCCAATCCCACGATGCGGCTGATCTTGATTCCTGGAGCCGGAGCGTACTCATACATGGTGATGACAGGTCCCGGAGAGATGGCCACCACCTTGCCCTGAACTCCGAAGTCCGCCAACTTTTCCTCGAGAATTTTAGCGTTCTCTTCCAGCCTCTTCCAGTCGTGCTTATGGTTCTCGACCTCGTAGGCATCCATCAAGTCGAGATCCGGTAGTCGGTAATGCCCGGACATCTTCGCGGGGGAAGAGGGAGGCGGGATCTGTTTGGCCGTCCTCTTCGGCCTGGGGGGAAGGGAGGCAGGGGGGAGTACCTCCACCGAAGGAGGAGATTTCCCGGGCGCACGAGACGCCTTTTGGACTCGGGAAGGGGCGGCGAGGACTCCCTCTTTGGGTTTTCTCCGAAAAAAGGCCGCCAGGCGCCCGATTCCCCCCGATATTGCCTCACCGACATGCAGTAAAATCCGCTTCGACCATTTCCACGAAGATTCCATGGAAATGGGTGTGCTGAGCAACAACCCCAGCAGGAAAGTACCCAGGAGCAGAATGTGGGCTCCCAGGGGATAAAAAAACTTGAGGAGCAACTCGGCGAAGAATGCTCCCAAAACACCCCCGCTCTGGATCTTCTCCCCGAAAAGATGAAGGGAAGGCGAGGTGACGGCCGCAAGAGTGATCAGACTCAGCACCGCCAGAACGGCTCCGCCCAATCGCACATAGGCATGGGAGAGGCTGAGACGTCCGCGGAATAGACTCCAGCTCAGCAGGAATCCAACGATCACCACGGCATAGGCTCCGATCCCGAGGGTCTTGAGGAGAAGCCATGCCAAGTGGGCTCCAAAAGAGCCCACCCAGTTCGCCGGAGCTGGTGGAATACGTTCCGAAGAAGACGGAACGAAGTGAACGAAGTCCCCGCCTCGATAGGAGAGGAGGCTGAAAAGGGCCAGCAGTGAGAGAATCAGGAGGCAGATCGCCCAGATTTCGTGTTTTTTGTGTTCCACGAAAAAGCCTTCCAAGCCGCGATATCGAATCAAATGCCCACCACGATGGGGTAAATCACGGGATGTCGATCCAGGACTCGGGCGAAAAACCGCTTCAGTTCCTTACGTATTTCCGTTTGCAGTTCCGCACAATCGACCTCGAACCCGGGTTCGAGAAGCATCCGGTCGAAGACCTCAAGAACCAGGCACTTGGCATCATCGAGAATCTCCGACTTTGTCCCTTCGTGGATGAATCCCCTGCTCAGGATGTCGGGACCGCTCAGGATCTCCTTGGTTTCATGGTTGAGGACCAGCGAGGCAATCACCAGGCCGTCTTCGGAGAGATGGCGGCGATCTCGCAGGACAATCCCGGCCACATCCCCCACTCCCTTACCGTCTACAAATACTCTCCCGGTCTCGACCCGTTCCTCGACGGAGGCCTTGCCGTCCCCCTGAAAGGAAATGACATCGCCGTTTTCTGCCAGAAAGCAATGCTGGGATGGGATGCCCATGCTCATGGCCAGATGCCGGTGTTTCACCAAGTGGCGATACTCACCATGGATCGGAATGAAATACCGGGGGCGCACCGCATTGATCATGGCTTTCAGTTCCTCCCGATAGGCATGGCCCGACACGTGGATGTCCCTCACCTGTTCATGAATCACCTCGGCTCCTTGCCGGTACAGGTTGTTGATGATGTTCTGGATGGTGCGCTCATTGCCGGGGATGAACCGGGAAGAAAGAACAATGGTGTCCCCCGGCTTGACCTTGAGTTTCTTGTGGTCGTTGAATGCCATTCGGCTCAGAGCGCTCATGGGCTCTCCCTGGGACCCGGTGGTGAGCATCAGGACCTGGGAGTCCGGCCGTCGAGACAGGTCCTGGAGGGCGATCTCTTCGTCGGGAGGGAAATCCAGGTATCCAAGCTCTCGGGCGAGGCGCACATTGGCGACCATGGACTTTCCGTTGAGGAGGACCTTCCGGTTGAATTCCCGGGCCAGATGGATGACCTGCTGGATACGGTGGAGGTTACTGGCAAAAACCGCAACAATGATTCTTCCGCTGCATTCCTGAAATACTTCGCGCAAGGTCCGGCCGACGTCTTTTTCCGAAAGTGTATAGCCCAATCGCTCGGCGTTGGTGGAGTCGGAGAAGAGAGCCAGGACCCCCTCTTCCCCGTAAGCTCCAAAACGGGCCATGTCGAACCGCTTGCCATCCACGGGCGTATGATCGATCTTGAAATCCCCGGAATGCACCAGAATTCCCACAGGTGTGCGAACGGCCAGGCCGACGCCATCCGGAATGCTGTGGCAGACCTGGATGAATTCCACTCCAAACGGTCCCACGGAAATCTTCTGGCGCGGTGCTACTTCGACCAGTTTTGTCCGCTCCGCCAAACCGTACTCCCGCAATTTTTCCCGTATGAGTGCCAGAGTCAGGCGTGTCCCGTAGATGGGGATCCGAAAGTCCCTGAGCAGAAAAGGAATGGCCCCGATATGGTCTTCATGCCCATGAGTCACGATCAGGGCGCGAAGTCGGGAACGATTCCGGTGCAGGTAGCCGAAATCGGGAATGACGATGTCGATTCCCAACATGTCTTCTTCGGGGAACATGAGACCTGAGTCGATGAGAAGGATGGTATCGTCGTATTCCAGGACCATCATGTTGAGGCCGATTTCCCCGAGACCGCCCAGTGGGATGGCTTTCAGTACAGGTTCCGACCCTCTCGGCTCATTCATGTCGCCCATTGCCTTCCCATGTGGTTCGAAATTCTCCTTCCCGTTTTGTCGAATCCGCTTCCGTCCGTGTCCCCCCTTCCTCCGGTGTCAGGCCCCGGAGAATTGCCTCTCGCACCCTGGTCATGAGCTCCTCCCGGTCCCTGGTAGCAACGCTCTCCGTGGGAATGGCCTCTCCAATGCCGATCCGGATGATTCCTGGATGGATCATCCAGGTTCCTTCCCTGGGGAGAATGCGATAAGAGCCGCTGATACTGAGCGGGATGATGGGTTGTCCGGACTTGATGGCAAGGAGGAAACCTCCCGATTTGAAGTCCCTCATGATTCCATCGGGGCTTCGGGTACCCTCGGGAAATATGAGGATGGACGTGCCGTTGCGGACCCGCAGGGCCGCCTGGTCGATACTCTGAAATGCCTTTCTGCGATTTGTGCGGTCAATGGGGATATAGCCGCTGGCGGACATGGCTCTTCCAAGGACCGGGATACGGAACAGCTCCGCCTTGGCAATCCATCGAAATTGAACCGGGAGTTTTCCTAAAATGGCAAAGATGTCAAACCAGCCCTGGTGATTGGCCGCATAGATGTATGACCGGCCTGGATCAATGTTTTCGATCCCTTGTATGAAGACCTTGACCCCGGCTAACCACAAGTTGATCCTGCCCCACAGGCGGCCGCAATAATGAGCCTTATCGCTTCCACCGGGCAGGTACGAAACCCCCACGGCGACAATCCCCAGCACGAGGGTGGATGCCATGAGACCCATGTAGAAAAGCAAGGTTCGGAATAGCCGGTTCATTCTCCGCAGACCTTCATGGTTCTTTTTCCGGATTCTTCTATCCACCTGCCGGGAGCAATCGGATTGAGCCCCGTCGTTTTGAGATTGCTATAAATAACGAAGACTTGCCAAGGAACTCCGTCAACTGTAAACTGTTTCCCCCTGCGAGTCAACGGGGCAATTCCATTGTGCAATCGGGCAACCTGACCATTGCGGCTCATTGGATCCCATGCAGCGGAACAAAGGTGATTTAATGGGGAAACTCCCAAGAATGAAGAAACAGTTCCCCACGGGCGGACTGAAACTTGTGACCCAATTGCGGCATGTGCTATACAGAAAGCAGCGAATGGAAACAACCCGTATTTCAACTAGCCACCCAAGAGAAGGGGGAAGCGCATGGCCAGAGGAGTGAACAAAGTTATTCTCATTGGGCACCTGGGGGCAGATCCCGACATTCGTTATGCCGCGAGCGGGACCGCCGTTGCAAACCTCCGATTGGCAACCAGCGATGCAGTGATGGTTGGAGAGGGTAAGTGGGAAGAACGCACAGAATGGCACCGGATCGTGGCTTTTGGGAAACTTGCCGAAAATTGCGGCAATTTTCTTAGCAAAGGGCGGCAAATCTATGTCGAAGGGCGGCTTCAAACCAGGCAATGGGAAGACCCGCAGGGCAACAAGCGGTACACTACCGACATCGTTGCGAGGGACATCCAGTTCTTAGGAAGCGGAACCGACGAACGTATAGCTCAGGCTCCGAGCGGCCGGTCGAGTTATCCATCGGGGGCGCCTACCTCCTACTCCGAACAGTCCCAGGGGCAGGAACTTCCTCCCGCCCCTCCCGCAACAGAGGAGGATATCCCCTTTTAGGTGCCGTGGGTTCCAAGGGTGCACAGCCTCGAAACGTGCCTTGAGGCACGGCGAACCCCCGATGCTGTGCCCGATTCCCTTCTCCGGCAAGGATCATTCTCCCCCGTGGCAAACGGGGGTTCCCCCGGGGAACGGAAGTGTCCACCTCCGGCTCTACGAGTTCCCGAGGGGAAAAATTCCTCGCTTCCCTAGCTCACCTTGTCCGAGGAGACTTTTTCCTCGATTTTCTCAACTTTCTCGGAAGGGGCTTCGAGAGGATCCGATGTGGCTTTCTTGAAGTTTCGAATTCCTTTGCCCAGGCCTTCTCCGATCTGTGGCAACTTTCCCGCCCCGAAAATGATGAGAACGATCACCAGGATGACAATCAGCTCCGGCATTCCCAACCCACCGATCATTACCAGCCCCTCCCCAAATGAATGGCTTACAGGCCTACCGCCGCAGCAAATCCTCCACCTCTTCCAGGAGTTTGAGGAATTCCTTGGACTGCCTGTATTGATCCAAATGCTTTTGATGTTCCAGCCAACTTTCCCACACTTTCATCCAAACATCGTTGTGCCAGTAAAATCTGGGACCTGCCTCCTTGCCACCTATCCTGGCCCGGTACTCTTCGTACTCCTCGAGGCAGTTCCGGCAGAAATGGTAAGGGGCGGCGTACCTGATCGATTCTTCCACATTCATGTCCAACTGAGTCCCACATTTTGCACATTTGAGCATGCATCGAGTGCATTGGAAAATTTTCTTCAACGCGTCGAGCTTCCTCTGACGCACGCTCGTGTCGCGGCAAGATTTCAGGTCCTCGGCCTTCTTGCCAAACTCAATGATCTCGGCCATCGTGAATTCCTGTTCATTTCTCCAAATTTTTCAGGAGCTTGTTGTCATTCTTACCACTTAAGACCTCATCCGTCAAGGCAGGGGAATCGCTTTTGCACCCGTTGGTCAGGTTGAAAAGCTGCTGGGTACAGTCGGTGTATAGCTGTCTGCTTCCCCTGCGGGCTTTCTTCTTGAGGAACACGATGGGGTCGTGGAGCAGCTTCTTGACAATGGACTGGGTAAGAATGTCGATGGCCTTTTGATCCCTTTCAGAAAGGTGAGGCAAGTGACTGAGGGTGCGAAGGAGCTCCTGCCTCCGAATGGCATCCGCTTTTTCCCTAAGCTGCACGATGGTCGGCACTACGTCCAGGGTACAAAGCCACTGCTGGAACTTGACCGTTTCCTCCGCGACAATGTGCTCCGCTTTCTCTGCCTCCGTTTGTCTGCCGGAGCGGTTGAGATCGACAACTCCCTGCAAGTCGTCGATATCGTAGAGATAGACATTCTCGATCTCGTTCACTTTTTGTTCCACGTCCCTGGGTACTGCAATATCGATAAAAAACAGGGGACGATTTCTCCGTTCGCGCATTCGCGCTTTGACACTCTGATATCGCAAAATAGGTTCCTGGGAACCGGTGGAGGTGAGGACGATATCGACATGCTTCAAAACATCCAGGATGTGGGAAAAGGGGATGGTTTCCGCTTTAAAGCGACCCGCCAGTTCGACGGCCCTCTCCAGGGTTCGGTTGGCCACCGTCAACTGGCGGACCCCCTGGGCCAGCAGATGTTCAGCGGCCAACTCCGCCATCTCTCCGGCTCCGATCAGCAGAACTCTCTTGTCCCGAAGTTCCCGGAAAATCTTGCGCGCGAGCTCCACGGCGGCATAACTGATGGAAACGGCATGGGAGCCGATCATGGTTTCGGAACGAACTCTCTTGGCAACGGAAAAGGCCTTGTGGAGGAGACGGTTAAGAACCACTCCCACAGCCTTGCATTCGGTCGCATCCCGGTAGGCGGCCTTGATCTGGCCCAAAATCTGTGGTTCCCCCACCACCATCGAATCAAGGCTCGAGGCGACTCGGAACAAATGCTTCACGGCATCCAGGAACTGATAGGTGTAGAAACAGGGTTCCAGTTGGGAGGAGAGGTCGTCCCCGAGCAGCTGTTTGAAGAGGGACTTGACTTCGTGAGTGGCTTCATTCAGTTGACTGCAGACAAAAAGGATCTCGACCCGATTGCAGGTGGAAAGCACGAAAAGTTCCTCTACATGCCGAAGCTGGGGGAACCAGTGAAGCAGGGGCGTATCTTGTCGACAAACCACAGCCAATTGCTCTCGGATTTCCACCGGGGCGGTCTTGTGATTCACTCCCACGAGAACGATTTGCGACATTTTGCTCTTACCTGATGAAGACAGTATGGTGTCCCTGCAAAAATAGATTCACACCGAGAAAGGTCACAAGCACGGCCGAGAATCCAAAAATGGCCAGCCATGCGGCACGGCGTCCTCTCCATCCGACCGCCAGTCTCTCATGGAGCAATATGGCATAGATGAACCAGGTGATGAGAGCAAAAATCTCCTTCGGGTCCCAATTCCAGGGTGAACGCCACACAGCACCGGCATAAACGAATCCTGTGATCAATCCAAGGGTCATCAGGGGGAAGCCGAGGATGAGACAGGCGTAGTTGAGTTTATCCAGGCTTTCCAAGGAGGGGAGACGCAGGTAAAGAAACCCGAAGTTCTTTCGCTTGATGGTTCTTTCCTGCAAGAGGTACATGATTCCAGCGCTGAACGCCAGTGCGAACAGGGCATTGGCCAAAAACAAGGCCGAAACGTGGACCACGACCCAAATGCTTTGCAATATCCCGCTCTGCGGGATCATGCGTGCGGGCATAAGGGGAGATCCCAGCATGAACAAGACGGCAAGGGGGGAGACGAACGACCCGAGGATCTTCAAATGAAAACGTGTCTGCACGACAAGGTACACGACCACCAAGACCCAGGCGAAAAAGGAAAGAGCCTCCTGACTGTTGGTGACCGCCAAACGTCCCATGGAGAGTGACCGCATGACCAGGGACAAACCCTGCAGGGTGGCTCCCACCAGAAGAATCCCGCTCGATACGCGGTGGATGGAATCCTGGTCACGAACCAGGTACATGAGGTACCCGACGGCTCCAATGCAATAGGCGATGGTAGCGAGGATCAGGAAGACACTTTCCATGATTCATCCCAAATCTGAGCCAGCTCCTCTGCAAGGACTCGACCGTCACAGACATCCTGCACGGTCTGAAACGCCTCTTCCAACCTATTCTCTCGAATCCAGGTCGGGAAGGGGAGCCTCGATAGATCCCGGAAAAGATGCTGGTTCTCACGAGTTTCCAAGCCCTTGGACCGGATGAGCTTGCGAAGCCTCCCCATGAACTCCGCGAATTGAACCCATTCGGGGCCGAATTCCCCTTCCAGTCTTTCCCGAATCAACCTGGCCAGGGCGGGGCTCAACCCTGTGGTGCTGACGGCGATGGAAATGGGTCCCCGTTCGATGACGGACGGCACGATGAATGATCCCAGTTCGGGATTGGTAGCCATATTGCACCACAACCCCCGCTGTCGCGCGTGTTCGGCTACCTGTCGGTTCAAAATGGGGTCGTTGGTAGCTGCAAAAACCAAGTCGACTTTCTCCAGTAAGTTTTCTCGGTATTCTTCTCCCTCATAGTGAATGCGAGCGTCCGCGATCCACCCCTTCAGTCGCGGGGTTAGAGAGGCTGCCGCAAGCCGAATGGAGGCGCCACGGGGAAGGAGCCCGCGAACCTTACGTTCGGCGACGGAGCCTCCTCCCACGACCAGACAGACCCTCCCCTCCAGGGAAGCGAACATGGGATAGAAGACTGTTTTCACCCGGATCGCCCCATGCAACGCAGGGGAACGGAAGATGAATCCCTTCTGCCGTTGGATGGCACCGGGGCATTTGGAAGCAACATCGACTTCATTTCGAACTCCGAGAAAGCGGATCCGTCACGGTTCGGGCAATTGTCGTCTTCCTGACACCCGGTCAATATTGTTTCTCTGAGGGGGTGGGCAGAGGAGCGGCAATCCTCACCCTCCCGAGGCGAACCCCGGTCCTTTCCATGGCAGACGATGGACTTCGCCGTTTTCCGTCCGCCCTGCGACCTTCCGTGCAACTGCGGAGCCATGCCGCCCGACAAGGGGACAGGATCTTGAGACCAAACATGAATGGGTGTGGAGACAAGCCGGGAACACTGTCGTGGTCGACAGCCCGGGGTCGATTTCTCGAGAGCGGGCACTGGATCCTTCGGAGTGGCCTGGTTCGAAACCGGACCATAGGAATTGTTCCAATTACCTCACCACAGGAGGGCTGCCTATTCCGGGAAGGCGGCGTGAGAGCCACCCCCTCAGGGTTGTAGTTCGCCATAGAGCGAAGGCGAATTTAACACCTTTGCGGACAGAAGGTCTAGACTCTTCGGTAGATGATGTAATCGGCGATGTCGCACAATAGGTCTCTTGTGGGACTTGGGGAAAAGACGTGCAAGGAGTCCTTTGCCTTCTGGACATATTCAACCGCCAACCGCTGGGTGTATTCAATCCCACCGGCCTGAATCACCAGGTTCCTGATCTCTTCGAAAGCCTCCTGAGACATTTCCTCTTCGCTGAAGATTTCACGAAAGCGATTTTTTTCGGCGGATCGTCCGTTCGTCAGGGCGCAGATCAGGGGCAGAGTGGCTTTCCCCTCCCGAAGATCATTCCCCACGGGTTTTCCCAGTTCGCTGGTATCCCCCATGTAATCCAGAGCATCGTCGATCAGCTGAAAAGCAAGACCCAGGCTGAGCCCGTAGGACCGGAGGGCTGCCTCCTCCACCGGGCCACCTCCTCCGAAGATCGCCCCGATCTGGCATGCGGCGCTGATGAGGACCGCCGTCTTCCGAGTGATGATTTCCAGGTATTCTTTCTCATCCACCTCAATATCATCCGCCCGAACCATCTGGAGGACTTCTCCTTCGGCCATCTGCGTAGTGGCCCAGGACAATACCTCCATGATCCTCATGTTATCGTAGCCCACGGTCATGAAGATCGCTTTGGAATAGAGGAAGTCCCCCACCAGCACCACGGCCGGGTTTCCCCAAATGGTATTGGCTGCGGGCTTGCTTCGGCGCAGTTCTGCGTGGTCGACCACATCGTCGTGAAGGAGCGAGGCCGCGTGGAGGAATTCGAATACCACGGACAGAGGCGCGTCATGATTGCCCTTGTAGCCGCACAAACGGGCGGAAAGAACCATAAGAAGCGGACGGAGCCTCTTGCCGCCGCTGCGGAGAATGTAACGGCCGACCACGGAAATGAGGGGGACACTGGTGGTCAACAAACGAGTCATCTCCGCCTCGATCCGTTCAAGATCGGGTCGGATCCTTCTGGAAATCCGCTCCTTGATGTCCTCGATCTCGGGGTGGAAAAGATTCGCCAGGATGATGGGAGTGTCACCCGGTGAAGTGCTTATTTGATCCATTTGCATAATTCTAGCATCATATTATTCAGCCTGCGCTCCGGTTCTCCATGACCCTTTCGGCACACATAGGGTCTATGCGGTACATAGCGAAAATTTTCTCATCTGTCAAAGCGTTTTCGGGGCGCGGTCCGGGCGATGTTCCGGCACTTGTGCCACAAAAAATCGGGGAGACCCCTTTCTGGCCTCAGAAAGGGAGCAGTTCGGCCTCCAGATCATAGGGGTGAGCTGTGGTGATCCTGGCTCTGGCAAACTCCCCTGGAATACCGAGCCCCTTGGTGATGAGAACCCCGCCATCTACCTCCGGTGCCTGTGTGGCCAGCCGCCCGCAAAGCAAAAGGTTGGTCTCCGGGTGATAGCCCTCCACCAACACAGGGAACACCTGACCAACCAGGCGTTCCAGACGGCGACGAGAGATCTCCTGCTGGTGTTCCAGGAGGATGCGTCTCCTCTCCTCCTTGATCGCATCGTCCAACTGGCCGTGATACCGGGCGGCTGCGGTGCCCGGTTCCGGGGAAAAGGCGAACACTCCGAGATGGTCAAACTGAGCCTCCTGCAGAAATTCGAGGAGGTCCTGAAAATCCGCTTCTGTTTCCCCGGGAAATCCCACCATGAGGGAGGTCCTTAGCGAGATGGAAGGCATCTTTGATCGAATGCGGCTGATGAGATCCCGGGGATCGCCCCTGGACCCGTTTGTCCGCATCTTTTCTAGCACCTTCATGGAACTGTGCTGGATCGGGATGTCCAGGTAGGGGACGATTTTCTCCGATTGCGCCATCCAGTCCAGCAGATCGTCCGTCACTCGATCCGGATATGAGTAAAGGAGCCTGATCCACAGAGGTCCCGGTAGCCTTTCCATGGACTCGAGAAGCGGGATGAGCTGGGGGGATCCCTCCCGGTCCATGCCGAAGGATGCAGTGTCTTGTGCGATCAGGTTGATTTCCTTGACCCCTTCCGACACCATCATTTCGGCTTCCCGCACCAGGTCCGGGATAGTGCGGCTTCGATATGGGCCCCTCAAATGGGGGATCAGGCAAAAGGAGCAGGAATTACCGCACCCTTCGGCGATTTTGAGATAGGCGGTGTGTGAGGGGGTGGAGCGGGTGCGTGGAGTATCAGCGTCCAAAAGATGCCGGGGCGCGGCAAGCCAGACTCGCCGTTCGTTTCCCGCTTGCCATTCTACCAGGATCTCCGCCAGCCGATGGCAATGAGAGGTTCCCAGGAAGAGATCCACCTCGGGAAGGAGTGCCGCAAGCTTCTTTCCATAGCGCTGGACCATGCATCCGGTCACAATGAGGCATTTGCAGGGGCCCGACGATTTGCATTCCACCATCTCCAAAATAGACTGGACCCCTTCTTCCACGGCGCTTAGCAGGAAACCACAGGTATTGACCACCACCACGGAAGCCTCAGCGGGGTCCTCGGTCATGCAATAGCCCGAGCGCAGTAACTGGGCGACCATGATTTCGCTGTCCACCAGGTTCTTCGCGCAGCCAAAGCTGATGAGAGAAGCTGGAGAATTCACCTTGTTGACTCCATGTAGTCGTCCTGTAAGGCAAGGGTTGTATATCTCGATGGTTCACCTGGAATAGGCGGCCACAGTATAATGGTCGATCCCATAAAAAACCAAAAGATCAAAAGCAATCATTCCCGTCAGAAAAAGGAGTTGCAAGTAAAATCGCCTGGATGGGGATCTCTGTTCCCGGATTCTCTCGAAGAGAAGGAGAAAACTGCCCGCCATCCCGTAGCATTCGAGGGCAAACGGGGGAAAGCCGAGAAAACCTAGAACGGGCATTTCAAAGATTTTGAACCAGCCCACATAAGGGATGGTGTACCGCCATCTGGACCCGGCCCAAAAGTTCCAGAACTCCCAAAGAAGGCCACACAACAAGCCCGACAGGAGGAGAAGGAAGACCTTGCGTGAGGATCCTTCCCGCCACTGTCGAAGAAGTGAGGGTGCTCCAAGGCGGTAATTGACTGGCTCCAACAACAGAACGAATCCCCCCCAGACAAGAGGGAAAAAGAATCGTGGCCAAATCAGGGGGAGCAGCAGAAGGATCGCCCCTGTCCAGAAGAGACATCCGTCGAATCGCTCATTGGGTGCTCTTCCCGCAGTTTGAAGAGAACCGAAGACCCCGAAATGGTCCAGAAGATGCTCCATGGTGAAGAGCCCTGGCACAACCGTTGCGAATGAGATGGCATAACCAAGCCATCGGGCAGTGATTTGACCGGGTACGTTGTGGTATTCCCAGTTGTTCAGACGGAAGTTCCAGACCTCGAAGACAAGCCAGAGGCTAATGGAAAAGAATGCGAGGAGGAAAAACCTGCCGGGTTGTTCGAAAAGCAGAGACTGGGCGCCTCTGCGGTGCAATAGCGACTGGGAGAAAAGGATGAAACTCCACCATGCGAAGCAATAAAACCAAGTCCAATAGGGTTCGATCTTTCGGCTCATCTGCAGGCCGGCCCAGAGGAAAAGCCCAAGGCCGAGGAGCATGCCCAAGGTGGAAATCAGATGCTTTCGGGATTCATCCATGGGTTTTCTTTTTCCTTGAAATGGACAAACCAAAAAAGGGGATAAATTTTTAGAGGGATCCGAACCGCTTGCCGATGGGGGTAGGGGCGGTACGGAAAGGGGATTCGACCATCCTCCATTATTGAGGTATCATTGATTTTTGATGTTCAAATGTTTAATAATACAGGGTTTGGAATTTCATGACCCCACTCGATGCTTCCAACCATACTGAGGAGTGAGCGGGTATGCCGAAAGAGAGAGTGTGTCGTGGACATGGGGCCCAATCGGACAGGAACGGCAAGGTTCTCGGCCCCGCCATGTGCAAGGAAGGCAAGGGAGTCCGCAATTTCGCCTGCCAGAACTACGATATTTGCCTGGACAGGGCTGCCAAAGCCATGTGGAGCGGTTTCACCTGCAGGGACTGTGCTCAGTACTATCAGAAAGAGGAAGAGCCCGCTCCCTGAGAGAGAGGCGCTCCGCCCAAGCGACGAAAGCGCCTCCGGCCCGGCTCCGAAACCCTTGGACAGCAGTAGAATCCTAAACAGACAACCCGCCGAAAGCGGGTTGTCTGTTTAGGGAATGTATCCCGACAACCTCGAGCTGGAATCATGACTCCCCGTCGGTGGGGAGGGAGGCAGGTGCCGGTTTGGTTTCAGAAAGCACTTTCTTGGTCTTCGGTTTTGCCTTCTTGCGGTCATCCTTGACGTCGGTCATCAATTCCACAATGCACATGGGCGCTGCGTCTCCCCTCCGGTATCCAGCCTTGACGATGCGGGTGTAGCCCCCGGGGCGATTCTGATAACGGGGAGCCAGCTGGGTGAAAAGCTTGTGGACGACATTCTTGGTCCGAATTGTCGCCAAGGCCTGGCGTCGGGCATGGAGATCTCCCCTTTTCCCCAGGGTGATCATCCAATCCGCCCAGCGGCGCAGCTCCTTCGCCTTCTGAACCGTTGTGCAAATCCGTTCATGTTGCAACAGGGATGTCACCATGTTTCGGAACATGGCAGACCGATGGCTCGTCGTTCGGTTGAGTTTCCTGCCGGAGACCCCGTGGCGCATGGCTATTCCTGTTCCTTTCTTCTGCGTTCGATCTCTTCCCGGGTTGGGAAGTTGTCGTATTTCATCCCCAGTGTGAGCCCCATTTCCGCAAGAATTTCCTTGATCTCATTGAGAGATTTTCGGCCGAAGTTCTTGGTTTTGAGCATCTCCGCTTCGGTCTTCTGAACCAGCTCTCCGATGTAACGTATGTCCGCGTTTTTCAGGCAATTGGCTGAACGAACCGACAGCTCGAGTTCGTCCACGCTGCGGAAGAGATTCTCGTTGAAGGTCGGTTCCATGAGGATCTCTTCCGGTGTTGTCTCCAGCCCCTCCTCGAAATTGATGAAGATGGTCAGCTGGTCCTTGAGGATCTTTGCGGCGTATGCCAAAGCGTCGTCGGGTTTAACGCTGCCGTCGGTCCAGATCTCCATGGTGAGCCTGTCGTAGTCGGTGATCTGCCCCACTCGAGCCTGGGTCACGTTGTAGCTTACCTTGCGAACGGGAGAAAAGACGGCATCCATGGGGATGGTGCCGATGGGCATGTTCTCGTCCGTGTTGTGATCGGCGGGGACATAACCTTTGCCGCTCTTGACGGTGAGTTCCATCCGAAGTTTGGCGTCTTTGGCCAGGGTGCAGATATGCCGGTCGGAATTCATGACCTCGACGTGGGAGTCCCCGTGGATGTCGGCGGCGGTAACATCTCCCTCCCCCTGCTTTTCGATCACCACCACCCTGGTACCCTCCCCATGCATCTTGAGGCGCACTTCCTTGAGGTTCAGGATGACATCGGTGACATCTTCCAGGACGCCGGTGATGGTGGAAAACTCGTGCAGGACCCCATCAATCTTGACACTGGTGATGGCTGAGCCCTGGAGGGAGGACAGAAGGACTCGACGCAGTGCATTGCCCAAAGTGACCCCGTATCCCCGTTCAAGGGGTTCACAAACGAATTTGGCATAATTGTTGGGCTGGTCTTTGGTTTCAACTTCCAAGCGCTTTGGTTTGATCAGTTCGCGCCAATTTCTTTGCATATTGTATCCCCATCCAAAGATGATTGTCGATACAATCGCCTTCTGTATTGAGGTGAAAGAAGAAACGCTCATGGACACCCTGCCGCCCTCGGGATGGTCTTCGTGGAACAGTGGTGTCGATCCGCGTGGTTTTACTTGGAATAGAATTCCACCACCAGCTGCTCTTGCACGGGAAGATTCATGTCATCTCGGGTCGGATAGGCCTTGAAGACCCCCTCATACCTTGCTTTGTCCAGTTCCAACCAAGGAGGGAGCCCTCGCCGCGGGACCGCTTCCAGTGCTTCGTTGATGACAGGGACCGTTCGGCTCTTTTCGGCGATGGCAATAGTGTCCCCAGGGCGCAGCAGATAAGAGGGGATGTCCACCCGCTTGCCGTTGACCAGCACGTGGCCGTGGCGGACCAGCTGTCGAGCCTGATCTCGTGAGTTGGCGAACCCAAGGCGGTAAACGGTGTTGTCCAATCGACGTTCGAGAAGAACCAAAAAGTTGGTACCCGTCACCCCTTTTTGCCTGTCTGCTTCTTTGAAGTAGCTCTTGAATTGTTTCTCCCCGAGGCCGTACATCCTGCGGATTTTCTGCTTTTCACGGAGCTGGAGGCCATAATCCGATAACTTTCCGCGGGATTGCCCGTGCTGTCCCGGAGGGTAATTGCGCCGTTCCACGGCACACTTGTCCGTGTAACAGCGGTCACCCTTCAGGTACAGTTTCGTCATTTCACGGCGGCAGATTCGGCAGTTGAAACCAGTGTAGCGAGCCAAGGCAGTTCCTCCTTTTTGGAACGAACTAGTGGAGCATCCTCGTGTTCCAGTGGTTTGACGGATGCCGATCCATCAAACTCGACGCCGCTTGGGGGGTCGGCAACCATTGTGAGGAATCGGGGTGACGTCTTTAATGATGGTGATGTTGAACCCGGATGCCTGGAGGGCACGCAGGGCCGCTTCCCGCCCGGACCCCGGCCCCTTGACATAAACTTCCAGGTTCTGGACTCCGTGTTCCATTGCTCTTTTCCCCGCATTCTCGGCGGCCACCTGCGCGGCAAACGGGGTACTTTTCCGGGAACCTTTGAACCCCTGGCTTCCCGCGCTGGCCCACGCAACGGCATTTCCGCTCGCATCCGTGATGGTCACGATAGTATTGTTGAACGTCGAACGGATATGAGCGATGCCGTTCTGGATGTTCTTACGTTCCTTTTTCTTCCTGGCCCCAGCCTTTTCCCTTGCCATATATCCTCCCCATCAGGCTTTTTTGCGCTTACCGATGACAGATCTGCGAGGACCCTTCCTGGTGCGTGCGTTGGTGTGGGTCCGTTGCCCCCGGACAGGGAGGCCGCGTCTGTGCCGAAGTCCGCGGTAACAGCCAAGATCCATGAGTCGTTTGATATTCATGGAGACCTCTGTGCGGAGGTCTCCCTCGACCTTGTATTGCGAGTCGATGATCTGCCGAATGGCGTTGATTTCCCCATCGGTGAGATCATCGGTTTTGGTGTCCAAGTTTACCTTGGCCTGATTCAGGATCTTCTGAGAGGTTGCCCGGCCGATGCCGTAAATATAGGTCAGGGCAATTTCGATTCGCTTGTTTCTGGGTAGGTCAATTCCTGCGATTCTTGCCAAAGTCGGTTCCTCCCGCTAGCCTTGACGTTGCTTGTGTCTGGGGTTATCGCAAATCACCCGCACCGTTCCATGGCGCCTTATGATCTTACACTTTCGACAAATCCGTTTGACCGATGCTCGCACTTTCATAGGCTGATCTCACTCCTTTTCTGCCCACCTTGCACGAGAGATGGCTAGGATTTCGATCGGTAGGTAATCCGGCCTCGGGTCAGGTCGTAGGGGGACAGCTCCACGGTGACCTTGTCTCCGGGGAGGATGCGGATGAAATGCATGCGCATTTTGCCGGAAATATGGGCCAGGATACGATGTCCGTTGGGGAGCTCGACGCGAAACATGGCGTTGGGCAGGGTTTCTACTACCGTCCCTTCCACTTCTATGGAATCTTCTTTGGCCATGCCTGTCATCCTCTCCCTGGTATCTGATTGCGATGGGCCTGCACAAACCTCATCGGAACAAAAGATTGTATTAGCTTCAGCCCAATTTGTAAAGCCTAAACTATGGACGAGACAAAATGTCGGGCCCATTCTCCGTAACGGCCACGGTGTGCTCGAAGTGAGCCGACAAGCTCCGGTCCCTGGTGACAGCCGTCCACTGATCCTTGAGAATCTCCACCGCCGCCCCCCCCTGGTTGATCATCGGCTCAATGGCAAAAACCATCCCCGCCTTCAGCTTCACTCCCTTGCCCGGAGGGCCGTAGTTGGGAATCTGAGGACTCTCGTGCAGCTTCTGGCCGATCCCATGGCCCACAAATTCGCGAACCACGGAATAGCCCCCGGATTCCACGTACTCCTGGATGGCATGGGAAATATCCGATAACCGGTTTGCCACCATCGCCTGACCGATGCCGTGATACAAGGCTTCTTCCGCCACCCGACAAAGGTTCCGAGCCTCTTCCGAAACGCACCCCACCGGCAGGGTCATAGCGGCATCCCCGTAATAACCATCAATGACCACGCCAAAATCAAGGCTGATGATGTCGCCTTCCTTCAGTCGTTTCTCCCTGGAAGGGATGCCGTGCACAATCTCCTCGTTCACCGAGGTGCACAAGGCATGAGGGAATCCGTGGTATCCCTTGAAGGCCGGCTTTGCTTTTCTCTTGGCTGCCAGTTCCTCGCTGAGCACATTCAGATCCCAGGTAGTGACACCGGGCTGAATGTGTTCTCGGAGTTGTTCGAGAATCTCCGCCACGATCAAACAGGCTTTACGAATCTTCTCAATCTCTCTGGCAGACCGTAAGATAATCAATCCCCCTACCTCTATCCAAGGGCTGAAACGATCCGATCAAAAATCTCCTGTATACTTCCGAGGCCGTTGATTCGAAGGAGTTTTCCTTGCTTCTCGTAATAGTCAATCAGGGGTTTGGTCTGTGCTTCGTAGACCTCGAGACGGGATGAGACCGTGGCCTCATTGTCGTCATCCCGCTGGTACAATTCTCCGGAGCACTTGTCACACACGTTGTCTTTCTTGGGAGGATCGAACAGGACATGGTAGCCGGCACCACAGACTCGGCAGGTGCGTCGGCCGGTGAGCCTCGCCAGAAGCTCGGAACTTGGAACCTCGATATAGACGACCTTGTCGATCCCCCTGGACAGGTCCGCGAGCATTCTGTCCAGGGACTCCGCCTGGCTCACATTCCGGGGAAAACCGTCCAGCATGAACCCCTTGGAGCAATCCTCCTTCTGTATTCTCTCCCTCACCAAGTCCACCACCACCGTGTCGGGAACCAGCGCCCCTTGATCCATGAACTTCTTGGCCTCCAGCCCCAGGGGCGTCCCATCCTTCAAGGCAGCCCGGAGCATATCCCCCGTGGAAATCTGGGGAATATGGTAGCGATCGATCATTCGTTTGGCTTGTGTTCCTTTTCCTGCCCCCGGTGGACCCAGCAAGATGATGTTCATGGTCTTTCCTCCCCTCTGAAAATCACTCGGAAAAAAACCTTTTTCCCACGATGACGCCCCCTACCGGGACACGTCTGTTGAGAGGTGCCCCATTTTCTAGCGCCTCCCGCGGATTCGCCCCTTCTTCAGAAAGCCTTCGTAATGGCGTGAGAGCATGTGAGCTTCAATCTGAGCAAGGGTGTCCATGGCCACACCGATGACGATGAGGAGAGCAGTTCCACCAAAATAGAAGGGCACGTTGAATTTCTGAATCAACAAGGTCGGAAGAATGCACACTGCGGAGACGTAAACGGCGCCACCCAAAGTGATGCGGCTCAAAACCTTGTCAATGTATTCTGCTGTGGGCCTTCCCGGGCGGATCCCCGGAATGAATCCTCCGTATTTTTTCATGTTGTCGGCCACATCAATGGGATTGAATACGATAGCCGTGTAAAAGAAGCAAAAGAAGATAATAAAACCCACATAGGTGATCGAGTAGAGCCAATGACCCGGGGCGAAGGCATTCGCCACCGATTGGACCCAAGGGACCTTGATGAAGTTGGCCACCGTGGCGGGGAACATGATGATGGAAGAGGCGAAGATAGGTGGAATTACGCCGGAGGTATTGATCTTCAGAGGTATGTGTGTATTTTGCCCCCCGTAAACCCGCCGGCCCACCACGCGCTTGGCGTACTGGACTGGAATCCTGCGCTGGCCCCGCTCCATGAAAATAATGAATGCCACGACCCCCACCATCATGATGAGGATAAGGATCGCCACGAACAGTGAGATCTCACCAGCGCTCAAAAGTCGGAATGAGCTGATGACGGCATTGGGAATACCGGCCACGATCCCCGCAAATATGATCAAGGAAATGCCGTTCCCGATGCCGCGCTCGGTGATCTGCTCGCCAAGCCACATGATGAAGGCCGTTCCGGCCGTGAGTGTGACCACGGTGATGATGCGAAAACCCCATCCGGGATTGAGCACCACCATTTCCCCCCCGGGACCCGTCATACCCTCCAGGCCGAATGCAATACCGAATCCCTGGATGATGCTGAGAATCACCGTTCCGTAGCGCGTGTATTGAGTTATCTTGCGGCGGCCTGCCTCTCCCTCCTTGCTCAATCGCTCCAGATGGGGGATGACCACCGTGAGAAGCTGCAGGATGATGGACGAGCTGATGTAGGGCATGATCCCCAAAGCAAATACCGAAAGCTGGCTCAAAGCTCCCCCGGAAAACATGTCGAAGAGGCCAAGGAGAGTTCCCTGGGCCGCCCGGAAGAACGCCGCCAACGCCTCGGTGTTGATGCCCGGGGTGGGAATGTGTGCTCCAACGCGGTAGACGACCAACAAAAGCAGTGTGGTGATGATCCGACGCTTGAGCTCCGGTATTTTCCCGATATTCTGAAAAGCTGTCAGCACCCGTTAGGTCCTTTTTGGTGAGGGAACGAGTTCCACTCGTCCTCCCGCCGCCACGACCTTGCTGATGGCGGAAGGGCTGGCCTTGTGGACGCGAATGTGAATGGGAAATGAAATGTCGCCCTGCCCCAGGAGCTTGACTCCGGGGCTGCCTTTCTTCACAAGACGCGCACGGATGAGGTCGGGAATATCCACAGATCCCAGGGACTCGAAGCGCTGTAGATCCTTCACGTTGAGGATGCTGTATCGGACCGCAAAGATATTTGTGAACCCCCGCTTGGGAACACGCCGTTGAAGCGGCATCTGCCCGCCCTCGAACCAGGGGGGAGTCCCTCCGCCGGAGCGGGATTTCTGGCCCTTGGAACCCCGGCCGGCTGTCTTGCCCAAGCCGGAACCTGTGCCTCGGCCGACCCTCTTCTTGCTGTGCCTTGCTCCCTTGGCCGGAGCCAAATCTTGAAGTCTCATTGATGTATCCATGCTCTGTTGGAGTAAATTCCTGTTTGCATGATGCCGTGCACCGGAGACAAAACCATGCCCGAAACAAGAGTGACGGTGAGAACCCGGTGGGACTAACGCTCCGTGACTTCCACCATATGAATGACCTTGCGAATGGCCCCCACAATCGTGGGGGTTGCATACAGGTTCACCGTTTTGTTGAGCTTGGTGAGACCCAGTGCCTGGAGAATTTTTCGATGCTTCTCGGGATGCCCAATGGGGCTTCGAACGAGTTTGACTTGTATGGGGGTTGCCATTGATTCTTCCTTCAAACGGATAGGGCACTCTCCCTTCATGCCGGGGGAGCCGGGAATCCTATCACGGAGTGTTGATATCTTTTCGGGCTTTCGGGACAATTTGTTCGGTCCGTGCCGACCTATGCCGCTCGCGCTAAGGGAATCGGCTTCTACTTCTGGGCCAGTTCCCGTCCCCGCATTTTGACGACCGTCTCACGACCTCTCAAATTCTTTAGCCCTTCCATGACGGCTTTGACCACATTATGAGGGTTTCTCGATCCTATGCACTTGGTAAGGATGTCGTGAATTCCAGCCGCTTCCATGATCGCCCGCACGGCACCTCCGGCAATGATTCCCGTACCGGGGGAGGCAGGCTTCAGTACGACGGAGGAGGCGCCAAAACGACCCAGAACCTCGTGAGGAATCGTCCCGTCGACTAAGGGGATATCAAACATCATGCGTTTGGCCGCTTCCATTCCCTTGCGAATGGCCTCGGGCACTTCGTTGGCTTTCCCAAGGCTGAACCCCACACGGCCATTCCCGTCTCCCACCACCACGATTGCACTGAAGGAGAAACGACGCCCGCCCTTGACCACCTTGGCTACCCGGCTGATATGGACCACCTTGTCAATCAACTGAAGTTGGCTTGACTCGACTGCTAGCAATTGCATCCCTCCCTGTGTGCAGATTCCTGCCCTTAAAAATCCAACCCTGCCTGCCGCGCCGCATCGGCCAGTGCTCGAACACGACCATGGTAGATGAACCCGTTTCGATCAAAAACTACGCTCGTGATGCCCTTCTCCAATGCCTTTTGGGCCACAAGCTCCCCCACCTTTTTGGCAGCTTCCGCCTTCCCTTTGGGAGGAGAAGCTTCACGGTACTCCGGCGAAAGGGTCGAGGCCGCTACGAGAGTCACCCCTTGGGTGTCGTCAATCACTTGAGCATAGATATGTTTGTCGCTTCGAAACACCGACAAGCGGGGGCGCTGAGCCGTGCCGAAAATCTTCTTTCGTATGCGCGTCTTTCGCCTCTGGCGTGCAACTTCACGCGGGTTTGCCTTGGTGACCATTGTTCTTTCCCTTCATTCCTACTTCTTCGATCCTGCCTTGCCCACTTTGCGATGGATATGTTCGCCCGCGAAGCGAATTCCCTTGCCTTTGTAAGGTTCCACAGGTCTGAGTGCGCGGATGCGGGCGGCCGTCTGACCCAGGAGTTCCTTGTGGATCCCTTCGAGCCGAACCACCGTCTGTCGTTCTACGGATGCCTTGATGGAATCGGGCACCGGAAACTGGATGGGATGGGAGTAGCCTAAGTTGAGGTTGAGCACATTGTTTTGCACCTCCGCCCGATATCCAGTTCCTTGGATCTCGAGTACCACCGAGAATCCCTGGCTGACGCCGTGCACCATGTTGTACACCAGAGCCCGCGTAAGTCCATGCAACGCTCGAGCCCGGTTGCTCTCGTCCTTTCGCTTGACCCTCACGATCTGGGGATCAATCTCGATCTCCAGGCTCGCTGGAAGGTGGGAAGCAAGGCTCCCCTTGGGTCCCGTTACCGTGATGATGTCGTCTTCCAGCGTTACCGTGACTCCCGGGGGGACGCTGATGGGCAACTTTCCCACACGTGACATAGTGATACTCCTTGAGCTTCAGGTTCCGTGGGTCAACGGACTCAGCGATGGGAAAGAAGCGGTGCTACCAGATGCTACAGAGCAACTCGCCGCCGATCCCTTGCTGTCTTGCCTGGTTGTCGGTCATGATTCCCTTTGAGGTGGACAAGATGCTGATGCCCAGGCCATTCCTCACCCGCGGAATTTCCAAATGCCCTACGTAGACGCGGCAACCCGGCCTGCTGATGCGCTTGGTTTCCGCGATTGCGGCCTGCCTGTTGTCGCAGTACTTGAGGTGGATTCGAAGGATACCCTGCTTGTTGTCCCGGATCAACTTGTAGTTCCTGATGTAGCCCTCCTCTCTCAGAATCCGTGCGATGTTGATCTTCATCTGAGATGCGGGAATATCCACCTTGTCGAACCGCGCCTTTTGTCCATTCTTGATCCGATTGAGAAAATCGGCAATGGGATCCGTTACGGCCATACCAAATGCTCCTTTTGACTCCCCGTGATGCTTACCAGCTGGATTTGACCACGCCGGGTAGCTCTCCCTGCAGCGCCATGTTCCGGAAGCAAATCCGGCAGATCCCGAACTTGCGCAAAAAGGCCCGTGGTCGTCCGCACAGGGGGCAACGGTTGTATTTCCTGGCACTGAATTTGGGAGTTCGCTTCGCCTTCGCAATCAACGATTTCTTTGCCAAAGTAGTCTCCTTCTTCAGCCTACTGCCTAAAGGGCATTCCCATCAGGCTCAAGAGGGCTCGTGCCTCATCGTCGTTTCGAGCCGTGGTGACGATGGTGATGTTCAGGCCCTTGATCTTATCGATCTTGTCGTAGTCGATCTCCGGGAAAATGATGTGTTCCTTGATTCCCAGGGTGTAGTTCCCTCGACCGTCCAGGGACTTGGGTGAGACACCGCGGAAATCACGAACGCGCGGCAAGGCCACATTGACCAGTTTGTCGAGGAATTCGTACATTCGGTTGCCCCGAAGGGTGACCATGCAACCGATGGGCATGCCCTTTCGAAGCTTGAATGCCGCGATGCTCAGGCGCGCCCGGGTGATGACGGGCTTCTGCCCGCTGATCTGGCCCAGCTCCTCGGCGGCCGAATCCAGCACCTTGATGTTCTGGATGGCTTCCCCCAACCCCATGTTCAACACGATCTTGCTGAGCCTCGGAATTTCCATGGGACTTCGGTAGTGAAACCGCTCCCTGAGTTTGGGAACAATCTCCGTTTGATACTTCTCACGCAACCGCGTCATGAATCGCCTCCACTCCCGGACCTGCTGCGGTGGACGTGGCCCTAATCGATGACTTCACTGCATTTCTTACAGTAACGAACCTTCCGGTCATCTTCCAGGGTTCGATAGCCCACTCTGGTCGGGTCGGTACACTTGGAACAGATCAATTTCAAGTTGGAGATGTGAATCGGCGCTTCCCTCTCCAGGATGCCCCCCTGACGGCTTTGGGGACCCGGCTTCATGTGCCGCTTGACCATGTTGAGCTTTTCAACGATGGCGCGGTCCTTTTTGGGAATTACCCGAAGCACCTTGCCGGTCTTGCCTTTTTCCTTCCCGGCGATCACCATGACCATATCATTTTTTTTGATTCGATATTTGCTGCCAGCTTCCATCGAGTGAATCCCTCATCCCGTTATAGTACCTCCGGGGCCAAAGAGATGATTTTCATGAATTGTTTGGCTCGCAGTTCCCTGGCTACCGGACCGAAAATCCGGGTTCCTATGGGTTCCTTGGCCGCATTGATCAACACCGCGGAATTGTCGTCGAATCGAATGTAGGAGCCATCAGGGCGACGGACCTCTTTCCTGGTGCGGACCACCACAGCACGCAGGACATCCCCTTTCTTGACCTTGGCATTGGGGATGGCTTCCTTGACCGACACGACGATGATATCCCCCACGGTTGCATACCGCCTGCGCGTGCCGCCCAGGACCTTGATGCAGTATAGGCGTTTGGCACCTGAGTTGTCCGCGGCGTTCAGCTGAGTTTCTGCTTGTATCATGACCTACTCCACCCTCACATTGCTGCCGTTTCCCGGCTCAAGCCGGCGATTGTGGACGGCAACCACCTCTGGACTAAATGGAAGCCTTCTCGAGAATCGTCACCACCACCCACCGTTTGGTTTTACTGAGAGGGCGGCTTTCCTGAATGAGCACTCGATCGCCCACGCCGCAGGAATTGTCCGAATCGTGAGCCGCGAACTTATTCCGCCTGCGGATGAGCTTGTGGTACATCGGATGGTGGATGAGCCGCTCGACCTGGACAATCACGGTCCGATCCATCTTGTTGCTGAGCACGGTCCCAATTCTTGTCTTTCTATTGGATTTCGGATTTCCCATGGTTGATCGCCTTATGCTGCAGTCTTTCGTTCCATTTCGGTCAACACGGAAAGGATCCGCGCGATGTTTTTTTGGGTCTTGCGAAGCTGCGCGGTGTTTTCCAACTGGCCCGTTGCATGCTGAAACCTGAGGTTGAACAGTGCCTCGCGAAGCTCATTGAGCTTGTGAAGGAGTTCTTCTTTGGTCATGTCCCGAAGGGTGTTTGCTTTCATAGTACATCCTGTCTGGATACAAACCGGGTGGGGATGGGGAGTTTATGCGCGGCGAGGCGAAGGGCTTCCCTGGCCACTAGCTCGGGAACTCCCTTGATTTCATAAAGCATCCGACCTGGCTTGATGACCGCCACCCATCCCTCGGGCGAACCCTTGCCTTTACCCATTCGAGTTTCCGCCGGTTTCTTGGTGATTGGCTTATCGGGGAAAAATCGGATCCACACCTTTCCGCCTCGTTTTACGTGTCGCGTGATGGCGATTCGGGCCGCCTCGATTTGACGGGAGCTGATTCGCCCGCATTCCACGGCCTTCAGGCCAAAATCGCCGAAACTCAACGCACTGCCCCGGTAGGCAGTGCCCCGCATGCGGCCTTTCTGTTGCTTTCGATATTTAACCCTTTTGGGTGCTAACATCGGTATGTCTCCTGTCTACCCACGGCAAACGCGATCGCTTCGGCAAGTTCGGGCAGGGTTTCCCCTTTTTTTGTCGGCCGGGGGGATACCAATCCCGACCGTCCGGACCAACGAATCTGCATTCCGTGCCGATTGCGATGCGTCACATTCCTTAGGATAAAACCTCTCCCTTGAAGATCCAAACCTTGACTCCGATAATACCGTAGGTGGTCTTGGCAAGGGCGGTCCCGTAATCAATGTCCGCCCGCAGAGTATGGAGGGGGACTCGCCCCTCCCGGTACCATTCCCGCCGGGCCATCTCGGCACCGCCCAGCCGTCCGGCGCACGCCACTCGTACTCCCTTGGCTCCAAACTTGAGCGCTGCGGTCACTGCCCGTTTCATGGCTCGACGAAATGCCACACGCCGTACGAGCTGCAGAGCTACATTTTCCGCGACGAGGGTGGCGTCGAGTTCGGGACGCCGGACCTCCTGAATGTCGATGAGGATCTCCCTCTTGAACCTTCTCTCGAGGTCTTGGCGCAGGGCTTCGATTTCAGCCCCCTTTTTGCCGATCACGATTCCGGGTCGTGCCGTGTGAATTCGGATCTTCGCCTTGTTGGCGGCCCGTTCGACCTCCACCTTGGCGATTCCGGCATGAGACAAGCGGGATTTGATGTAATCCCGAATGAGTCGATCTTCATACACCAGCTTGGGATAATCGCGGGCGGCGAACCACTTCGAATCCCAGGTTTGGATTACGCCCAGTCGGAATCCAATCGGATGTACTTTCTGTCCCAAACTTCACCTCCACCATTTTGAGTCGTTAAGGTTATTTCTCCGCCAGCACCACGGTGATGTGACTCGTGCGTTTGAGAATTCGGGTAGCGCGCCCCATGGCCCGAGGTCGCCAACGCTTGAGCCGGGGTCCCTCGTCCACCAGGATCACCTTCACGAACAGGGTGTCCACGTCGATGCTACGGACATTTTCGGCATTTGCTACGGCCGAGCGCAATGTCTTGTTGATGAACCGTGCGCCCTTCTTGGGTGTAAATTTGAGAGTCGTCAAGGCATCCGCAACCATTTTGCCTCGAACCAGATCGGCAACCAGCCGGGCCTTGTGGGGAGAAATGCGCAGGTATTTGCTCACGGCTCTCACTTCCATCACTTCTTCCCTTTCACTCTGGATTTCTTATCTCCCGCATGGCCGTAAAAGGTTCTGGTCGGCGAGAATTCTCCGAGTTTATGTCCCACCATGTTTTCCGTGACAAAAACTGGAATGAACTTCTTGCCGTTATGGACGGCTAGAGTGATTCCCACGAATTCAGGAACAATGGTGGATCTCCTCGACCAAGTCTTGATAACCTTCCGGTCTCCGGTTTCCCTGGCCTTGCGAACCTTTTCCATCAAGTGGTCATCCACGAAAGGCCCTTTTTTTAGAGAGCGAGGCACCTTATCCTCCTGTGCTTTTTGCCGGCCGTCTCCGGGAATCCTCCGTGCGCCTCGTTTTTCGAAAAGGGGAGAGGGGAGGGCGCGTGGATGCGGAAAGCCCGGGCTTCGAGGCTACTTACGTCGACGAATGATCATTTTATCGCTGGACTTTCTCTTGCGTGTCCGGTACCCTTTAGTCGGGACGCCCCAGGGTGTGCAGGGATGCCTTCCTCCCGAACTTCTCCCCTCGCCTCCTCCCATGGGGTGGTCTACGGGGTTCATCGCGACCCCTCGAACATGAGGCCTGCGTCCAAACCAGCGCGTTCGTCCCGCCTTCCCCAGGGAGCGGTTCTCATGATCGGTATTGCCCACCTGGCCGACTGTGGCCTTGCACTCGATGGGCACCATGCGCATCTCGCTCGAGGGCAACCGCAAAATCGCATGGCGACCCTCCTTGGCGATCAGCTGGGCACCCGATCCGGCCGATCTGGCCAACTGACCTCCTTTGCCGGGTTTCATTTCGACGTTGTGAACCACCGTGCCCAGGGGAATGTTTGCCAGCCTGAGACAATTGCCCGGCTTGATATCGGCGTCCTGGCTCGTGAGGATGGTATCCCCCACGGAAATGCCTATGGGAGCCAGAATATAGCGCTTCTCCCCATCCACATAGTGGAGCAGGGCGATACGAGCCGACCGGTTAGGGTCGTATTCGATGCTCACCACCTTGGCGGGGATGTTTTCCTTGTTTCGTTTGAAGTCGATGACTCTGTACTGCCGCTTATGTCCGCCCCCCCGATGCCACGAGGTAACCCGCCCGCGGTTGTTGCGTCCCCCGGATCTGTTGAGGGGTTCAAGAAGGCTCTTTTCCGGGTCCTTTCGGGTGATCTCGTCGAACCTTGGAATGGTGAGAAACCGGCGCCCCGGGGATGTCGGGTTGACTTTCTTGTTACTCATGGTTGTCTTCTCCAGTGCTACACGCCCTCGAAAAACTCAACACGCTGCCCGGGCTTGATGGTGACGATTGCCTTCTTCCAGTCCGGCTTCTTGGTAAAGAAGCGGCCTACTCGTTTTCGCTTGCCCTTCATGTTCATGGTGGCGACGTCGAGAACATTCACTTTGAATATCCGCTCAACCGCCTGCCGGATCTCGATCTTGTTGGCTCTCCGGTCCACCTCGAAGTAGAGCTTATTGTAGGCTTCCTTTTCCCTGGTGCTTTTCTCCGTCACCAAGGGACGCTTGAGTATCCGATAGGTCTTCTCGTTCATGATCCCAATGACTCCTCTATTTTCCCGACCGTCTCCCGGGTCAGAAGCAAATGGTGGTGGTTGAGCACGTCGTAGACGTTGAGTCCCTCGGATCTCAAAACCTTGACGTTGGGCAGATTCCGAGCCGATTTTTCCACCCTTTCATCCTTCCAGGGGATGACCACGAGGGTCTTCGATAGATCGAAGCGCTCCAGGAGCGCAGAGAAGTCCTTCGTCTTGATCCGCTCCAGCTGGATCTGGTCCAACACCGTGAACTCCCCGTCGGCGATCTTCTGGCTGAGGGCCATCTTGAGCCCCAGGGCGCGGACCTTCTTGGGAACCCTCATGTCGTAGCTTCTGGGTTGAGGTCCGTGGATGGTGCCGCCACCACGCCACAGGGGAGAGCGGGAGGTTCCCGCGCGAGCCCGACCCGTGCCTTTCTGGCGCCAGGGCTTCTTGCCCCCCCCGGCCACTTCGCTCCTGCCTTTGGTCTTGGCTGTCCCGGATCGACGCTTGTTGAGCTGGTACAGTACCACCTGGTGCATCACATGGGGCTTCACGGGGACACCAAAAATGTCCTCGCGCAGATCCAGTTGCCCGACGACCTCACGATTCATGCTGTAAAGATCCACTGTTGGCATGGTGATCCTCAACCCTTCCGCAGGCCTTTCGGTTCCTGCATCATTTCACCCGATTGGTCTTTCGAATGAACACGATTCCGTTCTTGGCCCCCGGAACAGCCCCCTTAACCAAAAGCAAGTTCATTTCGGGACGAACATCCACAATCTGCAGGTTCATGACCGTAACACGCTTGTTCCCTTTCTGGCCGGCCATCTTCTTCCCCTTGATGACGCGACCGGGGAAAGTGGCATTTCCAGTGGAACCGGGTTCACGAATATTCTTGGAGCCATGGCCTGCAGGACCGCGTTGAAACCCCCACCGCTTGATGGGACCTGCGAATCCTTTCCCTTTGCTCTTGCCAACGATGTCGACGTGTTCTCCGATCTCGAAGGACTCAAGGGAAATCTCCTGTCCCGGTTGAAAAGCGGCAGCATCCTCCACCCGCACTTCCCGCAATACCCGAAAATAGCCCTTGCCTACCTTGTCCAAATGTCCCTTGGTCGGTCGGTTCACATTCTTGGGCTTTCGAGACCCGAAACCGATCTGTAAGGCGGAGTAGCCGTCGGTGGCGGGAGTCTTAACCTGTGTCACCGTGCAAGGGCCGGCCTCGATCAGGGTGATGGGCACCACGCTGCCGTCCTCTGCAAAGATCTGGGTCATCTCCAGTTTGCGTCCGATAAGTGTTTTGATCATGGCAAGGTGCTCTTTCTACTCAAACCAGGCGGTTTAACTCCTAAAGCTTGATTTCCACATCCACACCGGCAGATAAATCCAACTTCATCAAAGAATCCACCGTCTGCTGGGTTGGTTCGAGAATGTCGATCAGACGTTTGTGAATACGGATCTCGAACTGTTCACGCGACTTCTTGTCCACGTGAGGAGACCGAAGAACCGTGTAGCGCTGAATCTTGGTGGGAAGCGGAATGGGGCCGGCCACCCTCGCACCGGTTTTCTTGGCCGTGGATACGATTTCGCTCGTGGATTGATCCAGAAGCTTATGATCGTAAGCTTTGAGTCGGATGCGAATTCTTTGATTTGTCATGGTAATAAAATCCTATGCCTTGGGGATTCCAATGGAATTTCCTCTAAGGGCTATGTCATTGGCTCGACTCATTGAATGATCTCGGTAATGACGCCCGCGCCGACGGTACGTCCACCTTCCCGGACGGCAAAACGAAGCTCTTTTTCCAGGGCAACGGGGGTGATGAGATGCACTTCCATGCTGATGTTGTCCCCGGGCATCACCATCTCGACTCCCTCGGGAAGGGTCACTACACCCGTCACATCCGTGGTGCGAAAATAAAACTGGGGCCGATACCCAGGGAAAAACGGCGTGTGTCGGCCGCCTTCCTCCTTTTTCAATACATAGACCTCGGCCTTGAATTTCGTGTGAGGCGTGATGGAACCAGGCTTGGCCACCACCTGCCCTCGTTCCACCTCATCCCGCTTGGTGCCTCGCAAAAGAACCCCGATGTTGTCCCCCGCCTGACCCTGGTCCAGGGTCTTGCGAAACATCTCCACCCCCGTGCACACCGTCTTGAACGTGGGCCGAAATCCTACGATCTCCACCTCGTCCCCCGTCCTGATCACCCCTCGGTCCACCCGCCCCGTCACCACCGTCCCGCGGCCGCTGATGGAAAACACGTCCTCGATGGGCATCAAAAAAGGCTTGTCCACATCGCGAACCGGGTCCGGAATGTACGAGTCGATGGCTTCCATCAACTCGAATATGCACTTGGCCTCCTCGCTCTCCGGATCATCCGTCTCCAAGGCCTTGAGCGCCGATCCCTTCACGATGGGAATCTCCTCCCCGGGAAACCCGTACTTGCTCAAAAGCTCCCGCAGCTCCAGCTCCACCAGCTCGATGAGCTCCGGATCGTCCACCATGTCCACCTTGTTCAAAAACACCACAATGTAGGGAACCCCCACCTGTCGGGCCAAAAGAATATGCTCCCGCGTCTGAGGCATGGGACCGTCGTCGGCCGCCACCACCAAAATGGCCCCGTCCATCTGGGCCGCTCCCGTGATCATGTTCTTGATGTAGTCCGCGTGTCCCGGACAGTCCACATGAGCGTAGTGCCGCTTCTCCGTCTCGTACTCCACGTGAGACGTCGCAATGGTGATCCCACGCTCCCGCTCCTCCGGAGCCTTGTCTATCTTGTCGAACGGCACGAACTCCGCCTTCCCGCGCTTGGACAACTGCTTCGTGATCGCTGCCGTCAGGGTCGTCTTCCCATGGTCGATGTGGCCGATCGTCCCTACATTCACGTGCGGCTTCGTCCGCTCAAACTTCCTCTTCCCCATCGCTTTTCCTCCTTACCAAGGAGTCCAGAAACAAAGCCTCTCGAACCATTGCCCGGCTCTCGGCCCTGGATTCTTTATCGTTTTCGGCATACCCCGCTGCCGATTGACCGGTACTGTACGGAGAAATTCCACATCTGCTTCATCTAGGCACAGCCCTGTATGCCCCTTGGAGAGACTGGATGCACATTTCTGTCGTACTGACCCGCAATGTTGCGTATTCGTCGACCCCCCGGGCATCATTGCCGCGGAACAGCCGAGCCTTCAGACCTCGGGTCTTTCCCCAAGGGTCGTCGGTACCCTGGAGAACCGGTTACCAGCGGTAATGGGCGAATGCCTTGTTGGCTTCCGCCATCCGGTGCGTGTCTTCTCGTTTCTTCACGGAACCGCCCCGGTTTTGGGACGCATCGAGCAATTCTCCAGCCAGGCGTTGAACCATGGTCTTCTCGGAACGCTGCTTGGCATAGGAGATCACCCAGCGCATGGCCAGTGCATCCCTTCGTTCATGGCGGACCTCCACGGGCACCTGGTAGGTGGCGCCGCCTACCCGCCTGGATTTGACCTCGATGATGGGTCTCACATTGTCAAGGGCCTTGTGGAAAACCTCGAGGGGATCCTGCTTGGACCGCTGTTCAACGAGATCCAATGCCCCGTAAAATAGTCGTTCCGCCAGACTCTTCTTGCCGCGCCGCATGATGTTGTTGATGAACTTGGCCGCCAGCCGGCTGTTGTATTTGGGATCGGGCAAAACGTAACGTTTTGGAACCTCTCTTCTCCTAGGCATCCCTTTTCTCGACCTTCTTTTCGTGTCGTTGAGGCAAAAAGGAGGCCATGACCAACTACTTGCAAAAACCTTCGAGCCATGGCCCCACAGATAACGATGGTCCGTCTTATTTAGGCCTCTTGGTCCCGTACTTGGAGCGGCCTTGTTTGCGGTTCGAGACGCCCAGAGCATCCAGTGTGCCCCGGATGATGTGGTAACGCACCCCGGGCAAATCCTTCACGCGGCCTCCCCGGATGAGGACCACCGAATGCTCCTGAAGATTGTGCCCGATTCCCGGGATATAGCTGGTGACCTCAATCCCGTTTGTGAGCCGGACACGTGCGATTTTGCGCAGTGCGGAATTGGGCTTCTTGGGGGTGGTCGTGTAGACTCGGACACAAACCCCGCGCTTCTGGGGGCACCTTTGGAGGGCAGGGGTGCTGGATTTCTTTCGAACCTCCTCCCTCCCTTTTCTCACTAGCTGGTTGATGGTCGGCATTTCCCGTTCTTCTCCGTCCTGTCGGAGTTCCTTGCATTTTTCAGCTCATTCAACTTTTGCCAGCTTAAAATCCACTCTGTCTACCGATTTCGACCCTCCTTGTCAAGGTCTTTTCTTTGCAGAGCCCACATTCCTGTCCACGTCTCCGCCTGAACGCTTAGGCGGGAAACGTTCCCTCGTGTGTTCATCTGCGGATCTCGCGGTAAATTTTCAGGCCGGTACCCGCTGGAATGAGCCGCCCCATGATGACGTTCTCCTTGAGCCCCAGCAGGTAGTCCACCTTGCCGGCGGTAGCGGCATCCGTCAAAACCTTGGTGGTTTCCTGGAAAGAGGCCGCCGATATAAAGCTTTGGGTGCTCAAAGAGGCCTTGGTGATGCCCAACAGCAGGGGCTCGGCTTCGGCAGGCCGCTTGCCTTCCGCCCGAAGCCTTTCGTTGGTGTCCTCGAAGATAGGCTTTTCCACATGCTCGCCCACGAGAAACTCCGAGTCCCCCGGGTCGGTGATCCTTACACGCTTCAGCATCTGTCGGACGATGACCTCGATATGTTTGTCGTTGATCTTGACTCCCTGCAAACGGTACACCTGCTGGACTTCATCCACCAGGTACTTGGCGACCTCTTTCTCCCCAAGAACTGTGAGGATGTCGTGGGGGTTCGGAGATCCGTCCATAAGGGGTTCGCCGGCCCGTACGTAGTCGCCTTCATGAACACAGATGTGTTTGCCCTTGGGGATGAGGTACTCCCGAGGATCTCCTACATCGGGAGTGATGATGACTTTCCGTTTGCCCTTGGTGTCCTTGCCGAAGCTGACCACGCCGTCAATCTCCGTGATCACTGCGTTTTCTTTAGGCTTGCGGACCTCGAAAAGCTCGGCCACCCTGGGGAGACCTCCGGTGATGTCCTTGGTCTTGGTCGTTTCCCGGGGAATCCTTGCCAGGACGTCTCCCGGAAAAACCGGGTCCCCTTCTCCCACCATGAGGATGGCTCCCACGGGCATGAAGTACCGGGCGGAGCCTCCCTCTCCGACCTTGGCGGTCCTTCCCTTGTCGTCCTTGATGGAGATTCGGGGGCGAACGTCCGCATCCCGATATTCCACAACCACCTTGCTGGACTTGCCCGTCACGGGATCCAGTTTTTCCTGCATGGTTTGGCCTTCGGAGATGTCTCCGAATTTCACAGTTCCCGAGACCTCGGTGAGGATGGGTGTGGTGAATGGATCCCATTCGGCCAGGAGAGTGTCCGCCTCGACTTGCTGTCCGTCTTCCACCTTGAGTTTGGCCCCGTAGATGATCACATGCCGTTCCCGCTCACGGCCGGATTCCGTGATAATGGCGATTTCCCCGTTACGGTTCATGGCGATGAGGTCTCCCTCCCGGTTCCGGACCGTGTTGAGGTTGAGGAAACGAACTTTTCCCGGATAGCGATTGGTCACAGAGGTGCGCTCGATGCTTTTGCTGGCCGTGCCGCCGATATGAAAGGTGCGCATGGTGAGCTGGGTGCCGGGCTCCCCAATGGATTGAGCCGCGATGATGCCGATGGCTTCTCCAATCTCCACCAGCTTGCCCTGGGCCAAATCCCGGCCGTAGCACATGGCGCAGACGCCTCGATGGCTGCGACAGGTCAAAACCGATCGGATGGGTACTTTCTCGATCCCGGCCTCCTCCACCAGCTCCACACCTCTTTCGTCGATTTCCTTACCAGAGGGAATCAGCACGTCCCCCGTCACAGGGTCCACGATATCCTCCTGGGTAATCCTTCCCAGGATGCGTTCGCTCAACCGTTGAATGATCTCTCCAGCCTCCAGGAGCGCCTCGACCTCGATTCCGTCAATGGTGTTGCAATCCCGCTCGGAGATGATGACATCTTGAGATACATCCACCAGTCTTCGGGTGAGATACCCGGAGTTGGCGGTCTTCAGGGCGGTGTCGGCCAGTCCCTTGCGGGCGCCGTGAGTGGAAATGAAGTATTGCAGAACAGTGAGGCCTTCCCGGAAGTTGGCCGTGATGGGGGTTTCGATGATCTCCCCCGATGGTTTGGCCATCAGGCCGCGCATTCCCGCCAGCTGTCGCAACTGGTCCTTGCTCCCGCGGGCTCCCGAATCCGCCATCATGTAGATAGGGTTGAAGGATTCAATTTTGCGGTTCTCTCCACTCCCTGCGATCAGTTCTGTATCGACGATCTCTTTCATCATCTCCGCGGCGACATCCTCGGTGGCCTTGGCCCATATGTCCACGACCTTGTTGTATTTTTCGCCTTCGGTGATGAGGCCTTCATTGTACTGGCGCTCGATCTCCTTGACGGCCTCGAAGGCAGCGTCCAGTATCTCGGACTTTCTCGACGGAATGACCATATCGCCGATGGATATGGAGATCCCGGACCGGGTGGCGAATTCGTACCCCAAGTCCTTGAGTCGGTCGGCCAGAATGACCGTGGCCTTGACTCCCGCCTTGCGGTAGCACTGATCAATGAGTTGAGCCAGCCTCTTCTTGTTCATGGTACGGTTGATGAGTGAAAACGGGATCTCAGGGGGCAGGATTTCTGAGAGGAGGATGCGTCCCACCGTGGTCTGGATCCGCTCGGCCCCCATGCGGACCTCGATGCGGGCATGAAGATCTGCTTGACCGGCATCATAGGCACAGCGCACTTCGTCCCGGCTGGAGAAGGTGCGGCCTTCCCCTCGGGCGGAGGGCTTTTCCCTTGTCATGTAGTAGATCCCCAGGACGATATCCTGGGAAGGGACGATGATGGGATCTCCATGTGCCGGGCTCAGAATGTTGTTGGTGGACATCATCAGCACACGGGCTTCCGCCTGGGCCTCGATGGAGAGAGGGACATGGACGGCCATCTGGTCCCCGTCGAAGTCCGCGTTGAAAGCTGTACAAACCAGGGGGTGGAGCTGGATGGCCTTGCCCTCGATGAGAATGGGCTCGAAAGCCTGAATACCCAGGCGGTGCAGAGTCGGAGCCCGGTTGAGCATTATGGGGAATTCCCGCACCACCTCGTCCAGGGTATCCCATACCTCGGGAGTTTCCCTCTCCACCAGCTTCTTGGCAGCCTTGATGGTGGTGACGTATCCTTTTTCCTCGAGCTTGTTGTAGATAAAGGGTTTGAACAACTCGAGAGCCATCTTCTTGGGAAGTCCGCACTGGTGCAGTCGAAGATTGGGACCGATGACAATCACGGTACGACCCGAGTAATCCACGCGCTTTCCCAGGAGATTCTGGCGGAAGCGGCCCTGTTTTCCTTTGAGCATGTCGCTCAGGGACTTGAGGGGCCGTTTGCTTGCCCCGGTAATGGTCTTGCCCCTGCGACCGTTATCGAAAAGCACATCCACCGCCTCCTGGAGCATCCGCTTTTCATTTCGAATGATGATGTCCGGGGCATTGAGCTCCTGGAGCCTCTTGAGGCGGTTGTTGCGGTTGATGACTCTGCGATAGAGATCGTTGAGATCACTGGTGGCAAAACGTCCGCCATCGAGGGGCACCAGGGGCCTCAAATCGGGAGGTAGAACGGGAATGACGTCCATGATCATCCATTCGGGCCGATTTTCCGACTCCCGAAAGGCATCGATGATTTTCAACCGCTTGGCCAGCTTTTTGCGTTTGGCCATGGAGTTGGTTTTCATCATCTCTTCCCGGAGTTCCGTGGTCAGCATCTCCAGGTCCAGGCCCATGAGCAGCCGCTTGATGGCCTCGGCTCCAATCCCCGCCGTAAAACCCGATCCGTACTCCTGGATGGCCTGCCGGTATTTTTCTTCGGTGAGGAGTTCCCCCTTGGTGAGGGGAGTATCCCCAGGGTCCAGGACAATGTACGAATCGAAATAAAGGACCTTTTCCAACTCTCGCAGGGTAAGGTCGAGGAGGTTGCCGATCTTGCTGGGAAGGCTTCTCAAGAACCAGATATGAGCTACCGAAGCCGCCAGTTCGATGTGTCCCATGCGCTCCCGCCGAACCTTGGACTGGATGACTTCGACCCCGCATTTTTCACATACCACACCTCGGTGTTTCATGCGTTTGTACTTGCCGCAGTTACATTCATAGTCCTTGATGGGGCCGAATATCCTGGCACAAAAGAGCCCGTCCCGTTCGGGTTTGAAGGTCCGATAATTGATGGTCTCGGGCTTCTTCACTTCCCCGTAGGACCACTCCCGGATTTTCTCCGGTGAGGCAATCATGATTTTCACGGCGTTGAAGTGCAACGGATCCTTGGGCTTGGTGAACAGACTGTAGAGTTCTTTCAAAGGGACCTCCTTCCCCTCACTCCTCTTCCAACAGACGCACATCCAGAGCAAGGGCCTGTAACTCTTTGACCAAAACATTGAACGATTCAGGCAGGCCGGCCTCGAGAGTGTTGTCCCCCTTGACGATCTTCTCGTACATGCGGGTTCGGCCTGCCACGTCGTCGGATTTGACCGTCAGGAATTCCTGAAGGGCGTAGGCCGCACCGTAGGCCTCCATGGTCCACACCTCCATTTCGCCCAACCGCTGGCCGCCGAACTGAGCCTTGCCGCCAAGGGGTTGCTGAGTCACCAGGGAGTATGGGCCGATGGATCGTGCATGAATCTTGTCATCCACCAGGTGATGAAGCTTGAGAAGGTACATGACCCCGACGGTGACATGCTGGTCGAAGGGAAGGCCGGTGCGCCCGTCGTAGAGGGTGGTTTGTCCTGATTCCGGGAGTTCGGATTCTGCGAGAAACATTTTGATCTCCTCTTCATCCGCTCCGTCGAAAACCGGGGAAGCCACGTGCACTCCCTCGCGAAAGTCTGCTACAAGGGCTTTCATGTCTTGGTCCGTAGCGCCTTCGAAGTAGGTGGAGAATTCCAGCTGATTGTAGATTCGACGAAGCTTGTCGTTGAGGGACTCCCGGTGCTTATGCTCCTCGATCATCCGGGCCAGTTGCTCGCCGAGACCCTTGGCGGCCCAGCCGAGATGAATCTCGAGCACCTGCCCTACATTCATGCGCGAGGGAACGCCCAAGGGGTTGAGCACGATGTCGATGGGGGTTCCATCGTGGAAATAGGGCATATCCTCCACAGGCAAAATCCTGGACACAACGCCCTTGTTTCCGTGACGTCCCGCCATTTTGTCGCCCACCTGGAGTTTTCGCTTGACCGCCACATAGACCTTCACCATCTTGATGACACCGGGCGGGAGTTCATCTCCGCGCTTGAGCTTGCCGATTTTTTCCTCGAACAGGGCCTTCACCACGGAGACCTGCTTGCGGTAATTGTCCACAATGTTTTCGATCTCCATGGCGAGGCTCGGTTCCTTGGCAACGCTCAAGTGGTTCCAAAGACCGCTGGGGATCTCCATGAGAAGCGCTTCGGTGAAGGCATCCCCCTTCTTGACGTAAATCTTCTTGCCCTCCTTGACGGCCCCGTCGCTTGTCTTGCCGTCCAACAAGCGGGCGAGCCGCTTGACCGCACTCTTTCGAATGATGTCCAGTTCATCCCGCTGGTCTTTCATCAGCCTGGCAATTTCCATGTCCTCGATCATGCGGGTGCGGTCGTCCCGTTCCACCCCCTTCCGGGAGAACACCTTGGCATCAATGACAATCCCTTCGACCCCCGGGGGAACTCGCAGGGATGTGTCTTTGACGTCGCTGGCCTTTTCCCCGAAGATAGCTCGCAGCAGTTTTTCCTCGGGGGTCAATTGGGATTCCCCCTTGGGCGTGACCTTTCCCACCAGGATATCGTTGGGCTTGATATAGGCCCCAAGGCGGATGATCCCGCTGTCGTCCAGGTTCTTGAGGGCCTCGTCGCCCACATTGGGAATGTCTCGGGTGATGTCCTCCTTACCCAACTTCGTGTCCCGAGCTACCACCTCGAATTCTTCGATGTGGATCGAGGTGAAAACATCCTCCTTGGCTATCCGCTCGCTCACGAGAATCGAGTCCTCGAAGTTGTACCCCCCCCAGCTCATGAAGGCGACCATCACGTTCCTGCCGAGGGCCAGTTCGCCGTGATCCGTGGATGGACCGTCAGCAATGATCTGCCCTTTGCGCACCAAGTCTCCATGGTGTACCAGGGGCTTCTGATTGATGCAGGTGTTCTGGTTGGATCTCTGAAACTTGATCAGCTTGTAGATATCCACGCCGCTGTCCGTCTCGGATTCCTCCTCGGTGGCTCGAATGACGATGCGGGTGGCATCCACATATTCCACCATTCCGTCCCGCTTGGCCACAGTGGTGACTCCACTGTCCCTGGCGACAATGCACTCGATACCGGTTCCCACCAGGGGAGCTCGGGTCTGAATGAGAGGCACCGCCTGTCGTTGCATGTTGGAGCCCATGAGGGCACGGTTGGCGTCGTCGTGCTCCAGAAACGGGATCAGGGAGGCGGAAACACTCACCAGCTGGTTCGGGGAAACGTCCATGTAGCGGATTTCTTCCGGGGGAACCATGACAAATTCCCCAGCCTTTCGGGCCGACACCTGCTCATTGACGAAGTATCCCTTCTCGTCGAGGGGAGCATTGGCCTGGGCAATGGGGAAATCCTTTTCGTCCATGGCGGTGAGGTAGCTCACATCCTTTTTCACGCAGCCGGATTCCACCAGCCTGTAGGGTGTTTCGATGAAGCCGTAAGGGTTCACTCGGGCATAAGTGGACAAGGATACAATGAGACCGATGTTTGGACCTTCCGGAGTCTCGATGGGGCAAATCCGGCCGTAATGAGTCGGATGTACGTCCCGAACCTCAAACCCTGCCCGTTCCCGGGTAAGCCCTCCCGGTCCCAGAGCGCTCAGCCTGCGTTTGTGGGTGATTTCGGAGAGGGGATTCGTCTGGTCCATGAACTGGGAGAGCTGGCTTGTGCCGAAAAATTCCTTGACCACCGCCGAGACGGGTTTGGCATTGATCAGGTCATGGGGCATCAAGGCCTCGACCTCCTGAAGGGTCATCCGTTCCTTGATGGCTCGCTCCATTCTCACCAGGCCGATGCGGTACTGATTCTCGAGCAGCTCGCCCACGGCGCGGACGCGACGATTCCCCAGGTTGTCGATGTCGTCCACGGGGCCTTGGGAATCTTTGAGGCGGATGAGGTGCCGAACGGCGACGAGAATATCTTCCTTGCGCAGGGTTCGACAGTCCAGGGGAACGTCCAGTTCCAGTTGGAGATTGAGTTTCAGTCGCCCTACCTCTGAAAGATCATAGTGATCCGGATTGAAAAACAGGTTGTGGAAGAACTCCTTGGCCACTTCCAAAGTGGGGGGATTACTGGGACGCAGACGGCGGTAGATTTCAATGAGTGCATCTTCCTGGGCATTTACCTTGTCCATGAGGAGGGTGTTTCTGAAAGAAGGGCTGACGTCCTGGCCTTCCAGATGGAGCAGCTCGATCTCCCGGATGCCTCGCTGGAGGAAGTCGCCCAGCATGGCCTCTGTGATGGTATCGTTGCATTCGGCGACGATCTCCCCCGTTTGAAAATCGATAACGTCCTGGGCAAGAACCCGGCCCACGAGTTCGAGGGTCTTCATAGGCAGACGCTGAATTCCCACCTCCTGCAGACGCCTCAGAGTCTGCTTTCCGAGCTTCCGATTCTTCCTGATGAGGACTTCGCCGGTTTGAGGGTGGAGGATGTCCTCGGGAGCCCGACTTCCGACGAGGATTTCGGGAAGGAGTTCCTTTTCGGACTGCTTTTCGTCGCCCAGAAAGACTTTCTCGCTGGGGTAGAAATAGTTGAGAAGCTCTTCGGTGGTATAGCCCAGGGCCTTGAGGAGAACGGTCACCGGGAATTTTCGCCTTCGGTCGATCCGCACGTACAGAATGTCTTTGGGGTCAAATTCCAGGTCCAGCCAGGAACCCCTCAGAGGAATGATCCGGGCAGAATAGAGGATTTTCCCGCTGGAGTGAGTCTTGCCCCGGTCATGGTCGAAAAAGATCCCGGGAGATCGGTGCAGCTGGCTCACCACGACACGCTCGGTCCCGTTGACAATGAAAGTTCCGTTGTCGGTCATGAGCGGCAAGGTCCCAAAATAGATCTCTTGTTCTTTGATGTCGCGGATGGATCGAGTCCCCGCTTCCTTGTCCACATCATAGACCACCAGGCGCACCACAATCTTGACGGGGGCTTCGTAGGTCATGCCCCTGGCCAGGCATTCCTCCACATCGTACTTGACCTCTCCCAAACTGTACTGAACGAAATCGAGAGAGGCCGTTCCGCTGAAATCCTCGATGGGAAAGACGCTCTTGAAGACTTCCTGGAGCCCTCTGTCCGCCCGGAGTGCCGGTGAAACATCCCACTGCAGAAATTGGTTGTAACTTTCCTTCTGCATCTCGATGAGGTTTGGGATGTCGATAATCTTGGGGATTTTTGCAAAATTCTTTCGTACCCGGTATTCATGGGTTAAGGCCGTTGCCATGACTTCTCCTGCAACTCAGGGATAGGTGGAGAACCGTAGGTCGCTCCTCAAACAAGGGAAACGGAGAGGGTTTACAAAATCAAAATCGGAAACCGGGCTGGAAGGCCTCCCACAGCCGGTTTCCGATGTCCGAACGGTCAGGGGGATCTACTTGATCTCGACTGTGGCACCTGCTTCGGTCAGCTGCTTGGCAATCGCCTCCGCCTCTTCCTTGGGAATGCCTTCCTTTACAAGACCAGGCACCTTCTCCACCAAATCCTTGGCTTCCTTGAGCCCCAGATTCGTGATGGCCCGAACTTCCTTGATGACCTGGATCTTCTTGTCGCCAACCCCGGTGATCACCACCGAGAATTCCGTCTGCTCTTCTACCGGAGCAGCCTCCGCGGCAGGGGCGCCCGGCATGACCGCCATGGGCATGGGAGCCGCGGCGGAGACGCCGAACCTCTGTTCGAGTTCCTTGACCAGCTCGCTCAGCTCCAGAACCGTCATGTTTTCAATGAACTGTATCAAATCCGCTTTGGTGAAATTACACATGATCCGCTTCCTCCATAAGTCTTAGGCTTGTTCTTCCTTCTTGTGTTGAACGGCTGCCAGCACGCCGACAAAAGAACGGATGACACCGCTCAATACGGTGACAAAACCGGTGGGTACCGCATTCAAAGTGCCCAGGAACTTTGCCAGGAGCTCCTCCCGCGGAGGAAGCTCGGCCAGGGTACTTACTTGATCCGGGCCGAGGAGGCGGGTGCCCAGGACTCCTGCCTTGATCTTGAGTTTTTCGTTGGTCCTGCTGAACTTTTTGATGATCTTGGCGGGAATGCTGGGATCCCTGTACCCAATGGCAACGGCATTGGTCCCTTTCAGGTGGGCTTCGAGGGCGGTCGCACCCGTATCGCGGCTTGCCAGCCGCATCAAGGTGTTTTTGACCACCAGGTATTCCACCTGCTGCGCCGCAAGGGCCTCCCTCAACTCGCTCATTTCGGCCACGTTCATCCCTTTGAAATCCGTGAGGATTGCCGTGCTGGCGCGCTGCAGCTTTTCGTGCAGTTTCGAAACCACTTGCTCCTTCTGGATTCGTTCCAAAGTCTCTCTACCCTCCCTTCTTCTGCCGGCGTGCTTTCGTCTTACGGAGGCGGCATCCTCCACGGAGCGGGCCTGGGATCACGATCTTCCAGGATCCCCCCGAAAGGTTGCCTTGCGCCTTATGGACTTCCGATCCCGCTCGTGGATCCGCGGGCCCGATTGGTTCCTTCCAGCATCTCGATAGGTTCCCCCCGACTGGAGGGGTTTAAACACCTCTCGGATGTACCTAGGGTCTCAGATGTCTGAAAGCACCGTGCGGCAGGTAATCCGCACTCATTCCGTGAATACCGGGAAGAAGCCGCGTCCATCTTCCCTTCCTTTAAAAGCCGGCCGGTAGGCGCGCCGGTGAATCCCCACATTCCGACAGGGGTTCATCCCGCGTCTCGACCCTGCGGGCATCGAACTCAGGACAAAATACCCTTCACCATCAGGGGATCGATCCGAATGCCGGGTCCCATGGTGGTGGAGATGGCTATTCCCCGCAAATAGGTGCCCTTGGCTGCTGTAGGCTTCAGCCGCAGGATGGTGTCCATGAAAGCCGAAATATTCTGGAGAAGCTTTTCGTCTCCAAAGGAGATTTTACCCATAGGGGCGTGGACGATCCCCGTCTTTTCCACGCGGAAATCTACCTTGCCGGCCTTGATCTCCTGGATCACCTTGGCAAGATCGAAAGTGACGGTACCCAGCTTGGCGTTTGGCATGAGACCGCGAGGCCCCAGGATTTTGCCGATCTTGCCGACGGTTCCCATCATGTCCGGGGTGGCTACGGTCTTATCAAACTCCAACCAGCCTTCCTTGATCTTTTCCACCAATTCGTCTCCGCCGGCATAGTCCGCCCCAGCGTCCATGGCTTCCTTGACTTTCTCCCCCTTGGCAAAGGCCAACACCCGGACCACTTTCCCCAACCCGTTGGGGAGAACCACGGTCCCACGCACCATCTGGTCTGCATGGCGGGGGTCCACGCCCAGCCTCACGGCGATATCCAGTGTCTCGTCAAAGCGGCAAAACGCACACTCCGAAGCCAGCTGAAGGGCTTCCTGAAAGGTATATCGCCTGGTCGGGTCGATCTTCCCCCGTGCCGCCAAGTACTTCTTCCCCCTTTTTGCCATCTTCAACTCCCCGAAAGTCACCTTCCCCTTCAGCGGGGAAGGGGGGCTAGCCTTCGATCTCGATTCCCATGCTGCGTGCGGTTCCCTCAATGGTGCGGATTGCCGCATCCAAATCCCTGGTATTGAGGTCCGGCAACTTCAGCTTGGCGATTTCCGTCACCTGGGCCTTGGTCACCTTGGCAACCTTGGTTCGGTTGGGTTCACTGGAACCCTTGGCCACCTGAGCCGTCTTCTTTAGCAGAATGGAGGCCGGTGGAGTCTTGGTGATGAAGGTAAAGGATCGGTCCGCATAGACAGTGATGACCACAGGAATGATCATCCCTTCCTGCCCCTGGGTCTTGGCGTTGAAGGACTTGCAAAATTCCATGATGTTGACGCCGTGCTGCCCGAGGGCCGGGCCGATGGGAGGGGATGGGTTCGCAGCCCCGGCTGGAACCTGCAACTTGATGTTCGCTACAACCTTTTTAGCCATTCCTTCTTGAGCTCCTTAAGCAGACTGCCCTGGACCAAGGAGGTTAAATGCGGTTCACCTGCACGAAATCCAGTTCGACCGGGGTAGATCGGCCGAAAATGCTCACAAGGACCCGCACTTTTCCTTTTTCGGGCATCACTTCATCCACGGTACCGTTGAAACTGGCAAATGGTCCGTCCACAACCCGGACTTCATCGCCCTTCTCGAATCGATACTTGGGTCGAGGTTTCTGGGCGCCTTCCTCCATCTGCTGGATGACAGCCTGAGCCTCTTCGTCCGAAAGGGGGATGGGGCGTTCCTGGCTTCCAATAAAACCGGTCACCTTCGGGGTGTCACGCACCAGATGCCACGTCTCATCGTTGAGTTCCATCTGGACCAGAATATAGCCGGGATAAAATTTCCGGGATGAGGCTTTTCTCTGGCCTTTCACAAGTTCGATGACCTTCTCGGTTGGCACGAGTATCTGTCCGAAAAGGGCCTCTTTCCCCTCGGCCTTGATCCGTTCCTCCAGCGTCGTTTTAACCTTGTGCTCAAATCCCGAGTAGGTATGTACAATGTACCACTGTATGGCCACCGATAACCCCGTTCATCAATCACTAAATGAATTACAGCGCAAAGTCCACAAATGGCCTGGGATCAGGCTGTGGAAGGCACGGTTGGACCCTCGCACTTCCCACCTGCCGGCCGCCGTTTCAGCCGGTGACCATCCGGACCAGGCGGCTTAAAATCACGTCCACGAAACCCAAGAATATGCCCGCCAGAAGCACAATCATCAAGACCACGGAAGTGGATCCGATGGTTTCCTTCCGGGTAGGCCAGATGACCTTGCGCAGTTCGTATACAACTTCACGCAGATATTGCCGAAGGTCGTTCCACCACCGCAGGCGAGGCTGGTCGCTTTTTCTGGAGGCCTTCTTGACAGGTTCGCTCTTCTTGGGTTTTGAAGGCTGTACGGCCGATTTCCTTGGGGCCCTGGCCCGCTGGCCTCTTGCAGCCGAGTCTGCTTCCTCTCCCACTTTTTTCTGGAACAGCTTCACCAGGTTTCTCGCTCCCTTTGTCTTCCAACCTCCACAAGCCGCTGAAATCGGGGGCCGAACTCCCGCCATTTCCCTTCCCGTCATGGAGTTTCCCTCGGAAACGCCCCTTTGTGTCCCAAAGAACACCGTGATCTTTGGTCGCGGGAACGGGTTCCACCCCCATGGGGGCAGACAGGAAAAACTACTTGGTTTCCTTGTGCTCCGTGTGGGTTCCACAAAACCTGCAATACTTCCTAAAGCCCAGTTTCTCAGGAGTCGTGCGCTTGTTCTTGGTCGTGTTGTAGTTGCGCCGCTTACACTGGGTGCATGCCAGGGTGATCAAAACTCGCATGGGGCAACCCCTTATCGCAAAACACTACTGAATGATCTCGGTAATGACGCCCGCGCCGACGGTACGTCCACCTTCCCGGACGGCAAAACGAAGCTCTTTTTCCAGGGCAACGGGGGTGATGAGATGCACTTCCATGCTGATGTTGTCCCCGGGCATCACCATCTCGACTCCCTCGGGAAGGGTCACTACACCCGTCACATCCGTGGTGCGAAAATAAAACTGGGGCCGATACCCAGGGAAAAACGGCGTGTGTCGGCCGCCTTCCTCCTTTTTCAATACATAGACCTCGGCCTTGAATTTCGTGTGAGGCGTGATGGAACCAGGCTTGGCCACCACCTGCCCTCGTTCCACCTCATCCCGCTTGGTGCCTCGCAAAAGAACCCCGATGTTGTCCCCCGCCTGACCCTGGTCCAGGGTCTTGCGAAACATCTCCACCCCCGTGCACACCGTCTTGAACGTGGGCCGAAATCCTACGATCTCCACCTCGTCCCCCGTCCTGATCACCCCTCGGTCCACCCGCCCCGTCACCACCGTCCCGCGGCCGCTGATGGAAAACACGTCCTCGATGGGCATCAAAAAAGGCTTGTCCACATCGCGAACCGGGTCCGGAATGTACGAGTCGATGGCTTCCATCAACTCGAATATGCACTTGGCCTCCTCGCTCTCCGGATCATCCGTCTCCAAGGCCTTGAGCGCCGATCCCTTCACGATGGGAATCTCCTCCCCGGGAAACCCGTACTTGCTCAAAAGCTCCCGCAGCTCCAGCTCCACCAGCTCGATGAGCTCCGGATCGTCCACCATGTCCACCTTGTTCAAAAACACCACAATGTAGGGAACCCCCACCTGTCGGGCCAAAAGAATATGCTCCCGCGTCTGAGGCATGGGACCGTCGTCGGCCGCCACCACCAAAATGGCCCCGTCCATCTGGGCCGCTCCCGTGATCATGTTCTTGATGTAGTCCGCGTGTCCCGGACAGTCCACATGAGCGTAGTGCCGCTTCTCCGTCTCGTACTCCACGTGAGACGTCGCAATGGTGATCCCACGCTCCCGCTCCTCCGGAGCCTTGTCTATCTTGTCGAACGGCACGAACTCCGCCTTCCCGCGCTTGGACAACTGCTTCGTGATCGCTGCCGTCAGGGTCGTCTTCCCATGGTCGATGTGGCCGATCGTCCCTACATTCACGTGCGGCTTCGTCCGCTCAAACTTCCTCTTCCCCATCGCTTTTCCTCCTCCATACGTTTTTTCACTGCACTCTGGATACGGTATCTCTCAATTATGAATATGTATCAAAGTCAAAGCGTAGCGGCCGGTCCGAAGGGAACAAGGTGGCGATGCCTGCTCTCTCGTCAGCCATTGCCGTGTGGAGCCCACGACCGGGGTCGAACCGGTGAACCTCTTCCTTACCAAGGAAGTGCTCTACCTGCTGAGCTACGTGGGCTCGTGAGAAAGCAGCCATTACACTGGGGAGCGTCAATCACGCAGGGAACCTTGATTGGAGTGGAGTCCGCACAGAGCCTACAGCCCGGCATTCAATGTTCCCGTTTCACCACATGTAGTGCCGTCGATAATGAGCCGCTCAAGCCGCCATCATCTCCTACATGGATTATTTTCTAAATGGTGGAGAGGGGAGGATTCGAACCTCCGTAGGCTTCGCCGGCAGATTTACAGTCTGCTCCCTTTGGCCGCTCGGGTACCTCTCCAAATTCTTCGCCCCCAGGGACTGTTTTGCTCGGGGCAAGTAAGCTTTTCCTTGTAGCCGAAAGAAAAACAAAAGGCAATATGAAATTTGAGACCCTTACGGAAACTGGTGCGGAAAAAGCACGACCTCTCCCGCCGGAATCGCATGATCCCGAATCGCGTTTGCTCGACCCGTGCAAATCGTTCTTGCCGGTGAAGGTAACATCTGTCATTGGTTAGTGGCAAGGGGTTCCGAAAGGATGCTCCCTTGAGCCGGAGGCGAGGCGGGAATTTCGGAAGAGGATTGAGGCACCCTTGGTGGGTCGAAAACCCGGCCTCATCCGGTCTCGCAAGGGCACGGGGGTCCGGGTCGGTCCTGCAAGGGATCAAAATCCCGATCCGGGGAGAACACTCACGAGGAGACAACCATGGCGAAAGTGACAGGAGGACAGCTCGTAGCAAAGGCACTCAGGCGGGAGGGGATCGAGACGATTTTCACCCTTTGCGGAGGCCATGTGATGGACATCTACAACGGTTGCCTGGATGAGGGTATTCGCATCATCGACGTGAGACACGAGCAGACAGCAGCCCACGCAGCGGATGCCTGGACCCGGCTGACGGGTTTTCCGGGGGTGGCGGTCGTCACCGCCGGACCCGGTGTAACCGATGCGATCACGGGGGTCGCCAATGCCTTCCGAGCCCAGGTGCCGATGCTGATCATCGGGGGGCAGGCCCCGGTCAGAAACCTGTACAAGGGCGGATTGCAGGAGATGAATCACGTGGACATTCTGAAGCCCATCACCAAGTTTTCCGGGACGATCTTCCAGACCCACCGGATTCCCGAGATCGTCGGCATGGCCTTTCGAGAGGCTTTCAGCGGCAGGCCGGGGCCCGCTTTTCTCGAGATTCCTCAGGATGTACTCGATGGAAAAGTGGAAGAACAGGATGCTCCCATCCCGAAGCACTCCAGATCCCTGGGGCGGATGACGGGGGAGCGAAGGCTGATGGATCGCGCCGGGGAACTCCTGGCCAAGGCTCAACGCCCGGTGATCCTGGCGGGCACTCAGGTCTGGAGCTGTCGAGGATCGGACCAGCTCCTAAAGTTGGTGGAAAAGAGCGGAATTCCGACCTTCCTCAACGGCGCCGCCCGGGGATGTCTGCCCCCCGACTCGCCCTATCTCTTCGCTCGCTCACGGAAATACGCCCTGTCCAGAGCGGATGTGGTACTTATCCTGGGCACTCCTTTCGACTTCAGACTGGGTTACGGCGCCGCCATATCGCCCAACGCCAGGGTCATCCAGGTGGACCTGGACTACGGCGAACTCTGCCACAACCGTGAGGTGGAAGTTCCCATTCAAGGGGATGCCTCGGCGGTATTGGAGGAACTCATCGAAAGGCTTTCCTCGACCGCGGATCTGCAACCGTGGTTGGTCGAGCTGCACACGCGGGAGACCGATCTGGGGGGCCAGGATCGCCAGTTCCTATATTCCGATGCCGTACCTATTCACCCCCTTCGGCTCGCCCGGGAGATCGACGACTTTCTGAATGACCAGTCGGTGATCATCGTGGACGGTGGGGATGTGGTCACCATGTCCGCTGGCGTGATCCGGGCCCGAAAACCCGGGCACTGGCTCGATCCTGGACCCCTCGGTACCCTGGGGGTCGGCACTCCCTTTGCCATTGCCGCCAAAGCCGCCATGCCCGAAAAAGACGTGGTGGTCCTGTTTGGTGACGGCGCCTTCGGTCTCACCGGATTTGACTATGATACCCTCATCCGGTTCAATCTTCCCGTGGTCGGCATAGTGGCCAACAATGCCGCCTGGAACCAGGTGCGTTTTGCACAGCTGAACAAGTACGGTCCCGAGCGAGGGAACACGGCAAACCTGCTTTCTCCCCTCCGATATGATCGGATCGTGGAGGCCATGGGCGGACATGGAGAATACGTCACCCGCCCTTCGGAGATTCGACCGGCCCTCGAAAGGGCACGGCATTCGGGGAAACCTGCTTGTGTCAATGTGATGGTCGACCGTGAAGTCTTCAGTTCGAGTACCAGGAATTTGACCATCTACCAGTAAAGAATAGGGGGCCTGAGCGCCTTCGGTACAACCTGATTTCCGGCCCGTGCCTCGACCCTCGCCTTGTCAACCGAGTCCTGCCTGTTCCGTCCCTTGTGCTCTATCCAGGGGAAAGTGGTGGTTTTTTTCGACCCCCGCAAGTTTTTCCGATTTCCGCAGTTTAACTGTATGAAAACCCTGCAATGGAATCAAAAGGCGGTGTATCAGGAGTCCTATGCAGGACAGGAAGAAACCCAAAGCGCCGTCAAATGGCTCAGGATGGTGAATTCACGATCCTTTTCTCCAACAATGAGGGGTCGAACACTTTGTCAGCGGACGGACATCTCAGGGAAATGGAGAGCGGGAATCTTGCAGATGCAGGTGCAAAGCCGGCAAGCGCTCCGAAACCGAAGAACCTTTACAATAGAATGGAATGGGCGGGCGCTTTCGGAGACATCGGCACTCTCATCCCGTTCGTGGTGGCCTATATCACCATTCTGAACGTGGACCCGCTCGGGCTTCTCTTCATGTTTGGGATCTCCCTGGTGGTTGCTGGGCTTTATTACAAAACCCCCATTCCCATTCAACCCATGAAAGCTATTGGCGCTGCTGCCATTTCCGGGGGGGTAAGCCCGGCAGCTCTCTATGGAGCGGGTCTCACCACGGGGCTTTTCTGGTTGCTTGTGGGTGTGACGGGGGCTTTGAAACCCATCTCCCGCCTTGCCACCAAACCGGTGGTGCGCGGCATCATGCTGGGTCTGGGGCTCTCTTTCATGGTCGATGGAATCAACCGTATGAAAACAGCTCCGCTTCTGGCGGGCATCGCCCTGGTGATCACCTACCTTCTTCTCAACAATCCCAGGATCCCGGCCATGTTCATGCTTCTGATCGTCGGCTTGGGTTCTGCGGTGCTCACGAACCCTCAACTCCTATCCGATTTGAGCAAAATCCATATCGGTTTCCGATGGCCCGTTTTCAGTCTCGGCATGATCACCTGGAATGACTTGATCACGGGCACCTTGCTGTTCACCATCCCTCAGATACCTTTGACCCTGGGAAACGCCGTGATTGCCATCACTGCAGAGAACAACGAGCTTTTTCCCGACAGAAAGGTGACTGAAAAGAAGATCGCCATTTCTCAGGGGATCATGAACCTGGTTTCCCCCTGCTTTGGTGGAATTCCTATGTGCCATGGAGCAGGCGGAATGGCGGGCCATGTTCGCTTTGGGGCCAGGACGGGAGGGGCACCGGTCATACTCGGAACCATCCTCCTCGTCATCGCCCTGTTTTTCAGCGAGTCCGTCGCCATTCTCTTCAAGATTTTCCCCAACGCGATCCTGGGCGTCATTCTTTTCTTTGCCGGCTCCGAACTGGCTATTGTGGTAAAAGACATTGGAGGCAAGAAATCCGATTTCTATGTGATGCTTGTCGTAGCGGCATTTGCCATGTGGAACATGGGTGCGGCCTTTCTTGTGGGAGTTATTCTGGACAATTGCCTGCGCAGAGGTTGGCTGAAGATTTGAGCCCGGGGGACAGGAAAAAGGGAAACAGGCATTGGGATTTCCCGAGGTGGGGTGCTATGCTGAGTGGGCTCTCGCTGTTTCGACCCCGTACGGGTAGGGGGGCAGGCAAACTACGTATCCGATAGTTGACCCTGATGCCGCGCTGTTGGAGGCCGTGGGACGCGGCGAGCGCGAGGCGTTCGAGTCGCTCATTCGACAGTACCAGGGCCGAGTGGTGAACTTCATTGCAAGGTACCTGGGGGACCGGTACGCGGCGGAAGATCTGGCCCAGGAGGCATTTCTCAGGGTCTATCGAGCTGCTCCACGATTTGAGCCCAAAACGAGGGTTTCCACCTGGATTTTTCGAATAGCTTACAATCTGATTTTAACTGAGATCAAGCATCGCAAGAGGAGGGAAAACCTGTGCGAGGCCCTTTCCCGGGGTGGGGAAGATGGCAGCGAGCCTTTTGCCGATGCCTCGGAGCGATATGAACTCGAGGAAGAGATCGAGTCGGCCATGGGGAAGCTTGCCGCCAATCAGCGGGCAGCTCTGCTTTTGCGAGTCAACGAGGGTCTGACCTACCAGGAGATCGGCGAGATACTGGGAACCAGTGTCGGGAGTGTCGAGTCCTTGCTGTTCAGAGCTCGCAGGAACGTACGTCGGAGCCTTGGAAGAGAGAAGAAATGAGTGGCGAAAAGGCGAGGTGTCAGCGAGTTCAGAGGAAATTGTCCGCCTATTTGGATGGGGAGCTGGCCGCCGGGCTGTGTCGTGAAGTGGTGGATCATCTGGCGCTCTGCCCTTTGTGTCGGAAGGAGCTGGAAGATCTCGCCGGTGTCGATTCCCTGGTGCGGGATATGCCCCAGGTGACCTTGCCGCCTCAATTCGCCTCGACCGTGGCATCGAGGGCGCAAGAACCGCCCGCGATCGTACAAAGCCTTCCTTTCCTAACTCGCACCTGGAAAACCCTCCTGGATTTCTGTGTATGGGTCTTGAATCTCCTCGATCCGGAACCGCAAGCAGGCACTCGATTCCTGGATGAATTCAACGACATTCCCGCATCCTTCATCGGCCATGCCTACTTTAGGATCCTTGGTTGACCGGGAGGGGGTTGGATGAATACTGCATTGTTTCTCTACGGATTTCTCACAGGGTTCCTGGTCGTTTGCGTCGCTCTCTCGGCCCTCTATTTCATTCTCCGAAAATCCAGAGGGAGAAGAACGAATATCAAGGGCTACCTGGACCTGATACCGGATCTTACCGAGGACCAGCGGGCTCGGCTCCAGGAGATACGCCGGGTGTTTCTCCCCCAGGTGGAGGCGATCAGGCAGGCGATGCGCATGGAACGGGCGGAACTGGCGGAACTTCTCTTCACGGAACCACCGGATCGAATACGAATTTATCAGGTAGCGGAAGGTATCATTGAGCGGCAGTCCGAGCTCGAACACGAGGTTGTCGAACACATCCTCGAGGAAAAGGAGCTGTTGACGCCCTCACAAAAGCGAAAATTCTACGAGATCATCGTCGAACAGTTTTCCTCGGGAGGCCTTGGGGTACACGATGTAAGAGCAGGGAAGAAGCCCTCCGAAAAATGATCTTTCGTATTTTCTCCCTTCCAGGTCATTCGAAAAGGGTTCGAAAACGGGTCCACGAATCGCTCCCATAGCCGCCGACCCACCCCCAGGCACGATCCAGGCTCAAATTCCCTTTGTATCCCCCCAAAAAATCAGGTACCCTTGCCTCTGTCGATCCTCGAACTTTAATCCCTCAAATATTGGACAGTTCAGGTTTTGCTCCATTTCGGGGAGAGATTCCCCCAAGGGGGAAGTTTTCTGCAGAAAGGATTTACTGATCATGGAACACGGCATCTCGCGTTTTATCGAACATCATTACCGGCACTTCAATGCGGCGGCCCTGCTGGATGCGGCAAAGGCCTATCGTCACTTTGTGGACTCCGGAGGACAGATGTTGGTGGCCCTTGCCGGCGCCATGAGTACCGCGGAAATCGGCCTGAGCCTGGCCGAGATGATTCGACGAGACAAGGTTCATGCAATCTGTTGCACGGGAGCCAATCTCGAGGAAGACCTGTTCAACCTGGTCGCCCACGACTATTACGAGCGGGTTCCGCACTACCGCGATCTCACTCCGGCCGATGAAGCGGACCTCCTTCGCAGGGGAATGAACCGGGTCACGGACACCTGCATTCCGGAAGAAGAAGCCGTGCAACGCATCGGGGGAGTACTGCTCCAGGGTTGGAAAGAGGCGGAGAGGGCGGGACACCGATACCTCCCCCACGAATTCTTCTACCAGGTGATCCGGAGTAAAGCCCTGGAAGCCTCGTATCAGATCGATCCCAAGGATAGTTGGCTTGTGGCCGCCTGTGAGAAGGACCTCCCCCTCTTTGTCCCCGGCTGGGAGGATTCCACGGTGGGGAACGTGTACGCGGCACACTGCATGCGGGGAAACATTCGAGATGTCTATACCGTGCGGGGCGGCGTCGAGTACATGTTGAAGCTTGGCCGGTGGTACACGGAATCAGCCAGGGACCGTTCCATCGGGTTCTTTCAAATCGGCGGGGGGATAGCGGGGGACTTCTCCATCTCGGTGGTGCCCATCCTGCGGCAAGAACTGGACCTGGGTGTCCCTCTTTGGGGTTATTTCTGCCAGATCAGTGATTCCACCACGAGTTACGGTTCGTATTCCGGCGCCGTACCCAACGAAAAAATCACCTGGGAAAAGCTCGACGTCAACACTCCCCGTTTCATTGTCGAGTCGGATGCAACCATCGTGGCCCCTCTCATTTTTTCCTACGTACTGGGAATCTGACCTTTCGGGCCGCTCCCATCCGGGAGTCGGCCCACGAATCTCATCCTCTCCGAACCGACCACAGAGCATGAAAAACCTGTTCCTCGGCTTGGGGGTAGTCCTGGGGTTACATGGTTTCACCGCGAAAGAAACGGACGAAACCTCCCTCTCCGGACAGGACCAGCTTCTGACAGATCGGATGTCTTTTGGAGTCTGACGGAGGGACTCGACGGAATCCTTTCATAGAGAGGCTTTGAGCTTTGCCAGCATGCTCTCCAACTGGCCCGATGGATAGGGCTTGCCGGGCCAGGAGGTCAAGAATCCATCCCCCACCTGCCTGGGAATCAGATGGAAATGAACATGTTCGATCAACTGCCCCGCCGCCCTCCCGTTGTTTTGCAGAAGGTTTAGACCGGGGCTTCCTGTGGAGCGAAAGACCGCTTGGGCGACACGCTTGGCGGCCACGATGCAGGCTTGCAGATCTTCATCCGAAACCTCGGTCAGGATCTTGTAGTGCTTCTTTGGGAGCACCAGGGCATGACCGGGGTTGATAGGGTTGATATCCAGAAAGCTCAGCACATGTTCATTCTCGAACAGCCTGGCGCAGGGAATGTTCCCTGCAACAATCTTGCAGAAAATGCACTCATTCATGAGACTCCTCCCTTCTCATTGAAATTGTAGCATCCTCGACACTCAAGGTTGGAATGTCCGGCCCTTTTCGTCCAGTGGAACGATTTCCTTGCCGTATCCCGGTTGTCGCCGCCTTCCATCGAGGCTGCCGAGCCGGGAAACGGAGGCCGATTTCCGATCTCTGTGTCTCCTCGTTTCCCCGGTATTCCCGGCCGATGGGTTGGTTTATAATGAATTCCGTTTCTGGGAGGACTTGCCGTCCACCCCAAATGCGGCGACCGGTGTTCCGCCGAATTGACTCCGTGGGATTGGTACAGCCCGAAAGAACTGTGCATCCGGTCTCCACAAGCCGCAGCAAGGGCTGTTTCCAGGAACAAGGGATGGTGAATTCCTCCGTACCGTACCAGACCAGCTGGACGCATGGACCTCCATCCCATTGATCGCAAACCCGGAAAAGCAGGGCCGGGGGAATAGTGCGAATTTGGGTCCTGCCGCAGGCTTCCCGCTATAAACCATAAAAGGAGGTAACCCCCATGCTTGTGCTCGGCATCTATGGTTCTCCCCGAAAGGACGGCAATACCGACCGGATGTTGGACGCCTTTCTGGACGGAGCTTCCACTGGGGGTTGCTCCATTGAACGGGTCTACGTGAGGGAACTGAACATCCACGGCTGCCTGGAATGCGGTGGCTGCGACGATACGGGCATCTGCATCCAGGAGGACGACATGGCCCAGGTCTACCCGCTTCTGGAACAGGCCTCTCACATCGCGGTTGCTTCCCCCATCTTCTTCTATGGCATCACCGGCCAGCTCAAGCTCCTCATCGACCGTTCCCAAGCCCCATACATGAAGCGGGAACCGGCAAGGAAATCCGGGGCCGACCCCGGCAATGCGGCGATCCGGAAAGGATTTCTCCTGAGCGCCGGGGCAACCCGCGGGAAACGACTCTTCGAGTGCGCGGTACTCTGCGTTAAATACTTTTTCGACGCTCTCAATACCCGATACGTGGGCGACCTCTGCTTTCGGGAGGTCGAAGGGCAGGGGGCCATCGAACGGCATCCCACGGCCCTCGAGGAATGTCGATCCGCGGGAAGAGCTTTTGTCCTATGAAGTGACATGGGTACCGCATTGCCGGTCTTCTTGTCCTGCAATCCGAATCGCTTCGCCGGGCCGACCCCACGGGTTGCACTGGAGCCCGGCCCGACAACCCGGCCGGGACGGCATGCACGGCAGACCGACGCGGACCGAGCGCCACGAAGCCGTACTAGGGAAGTCCGGGAACCGGACAGGCCTCTTCCGCGAAAGGGAACAGACACGAAGTGTCGAGGGTCCCGATGTAGTCCTCGATACATTCGATTCCCTGGGATTCGAGGAAACGTCGTATTCCCTCCAGTATTTCCAGGGTTGCCGTCGGAGAAATGAAATTGGCCGTTCCCACCTGCACGGCCCTGGCGCCGAGCAGCAGAAACTCGAGGGCATCGCCAGCATCACAAATCCCTCCGATGCCGATCACAGGGCATGAAACCGCCTGCAATACCTCATAGGTGCATCGCAGGGCAACGGGTCGGATGGCCGGTCCGGACAAGCCCCCTACCACGTTGGCCAGTTTGGGCCTCCGGGAAAACACATCCACCGCCATGGCCGCCAGAGTATTGATGCAGGAGACCATGTCGCTTCCGGCTTCTACCACGGCCCCGGCAATGTCCCCGATGCGGGTGACATTGGGCGTGAGTTTGGTGATCAGAGGAAACGAAGTGGCCTTCCGGACCGCCCTTATCACAGAAGCCGCCATGAAGGGGTCTGTTCCGAAAACCATCCCTCCCTGCTTCACATTGGGACAGCTAATATTGATCTCCAGGGCGGAGATTCCAGGAATCCCATCGAGCTCCTGCGCCAGTTGTCCGTATTCTTCCAGGGTATTTCCAAAGATGTTCACGATCACCGGCACTTCAAGGCCGCGTAGATAGGGCAATTTCTGAGTGAGAAAACTTTCGAGCCCCACGTTTTCGAGGCCGATGGAATTGATGAGACCACCGGGAGTCTCGACCAGCCGGGGTGGCGGGTTCCCCGCCCGCGGTTCCAGGGAAATCCCCTTGACCACGATCGCCCCGAGCTTCCGAATGTCCACGAACGGGGCATACTCGCTTCCGTATCCGAAGGTCCCCGAAGCGACCATGACCGGGTTTCGAAGTCTCAGAGGTCCCAGCTGAACGGAAAGGTCGGGGTGATGGTCTGCTGACCTTGAATCTTTTGCCATTCAACGGCTCCTGCCTCGAAGACGGGTCCATCCTTGCACACATGGACATAACGAGATTGCAGAGGATCTTTAGGATGGGGAGCCGGCAGGGCACACCCCAGGCAGGCTCCCAACCCGCATGCCATGAGGGACTCGAGGGAAAGCTGTGCGGGGACTCCCCGCTCCGTCACCCACCGGGCTACCCCGTACTGCATGGCCAGGGGTCCGCAGGCATAGAGCAGCCCGGGTTCGAGCCCTTCTTTTTCCGCCAGGAGCGACAGCAACTGGGTCACGGTTCCGCGATATCCTAGGCTGCCGTCATCGGTAGCCAGGGAAACCGAAGCACCCACTTCTCGGAGGAACTCCATGGGCAGAAGTTCCTCTGCCGTCCGCGCCCCGTAAATGAGGCGGGGGGGAGGGCCGTCGCCCGGCCTTCTGCGGGCCGAGAGTTGTTGCAGCAGTTCCATGAAGGGCGCAATGCCGATGCCTCCCGCAACGAGAACTACCTTCGAAGGCAGAGGAGACGGGATAAGGAAGCCGTTTCCCAAAGGTCCGAAAAGGGAAAGGATCGTTCCCGGCGGGTTTTTGGAAAGAACCCAGGTGCCCCGTCCCACCACTCGATAGAGGAGTTCGATGGAATCTTCGGCGGGCAACAGGCGATGGAAGGAAAAGGGGCGTCTCAGCAAGGGATCGATCCCCTTTCGAACCTGAACCATCACGAATTGGCCCGCTCGTGCCTCCGCGGCGATCCCGGGCGAGCGAATGCGAAGGCGGTAGGTTTGTTGGGCCACCTTCTCGTGCAGAACGACCAAGCCATCTTCCTGAAGCGAAGCCATGGGCGGTTTCCCAGCCGTGAGATCCTCAAATGCGCCAGCCGATGACCGCCGCGTTTCTCCCGGTCACCTTCTCCCCCCTGTAGGAAAAGTAGTCCCTCGAGTCACAAACCGTGCAGATATGCGAAGTCTCGATGTGCTCAGGCCGCACTCCCGCACTCTCCAGCTGCCGGCGGGTGACGGCCCAGAAGTCGAAGTGGAACGGCCCGACCCGATACGGGGCAAAGGAGGCGGGAAGCTCAGCTTCGTAATTGCGGAACTCCGCGCAGCAGGGACCCAGGGACGGACTGACGGCGGCAAGAAGGTTTTCAGGGTGGCATCCGAAGCGGTCCCGGAGAAAGAGGACCGCTTTGAATGGAAGCTCACGCACGCTTCCGCGCCATCCGCAGTGGATATTGGCAAGCACCTTGAGCACAGGATCCACGAGAAAGACGGCCTGACAGTCTGCGATCTTGATCAGGAGCCCCACCCCGCGAAGCCGGGTGACCAGGGCATCCCCCGGAGGCGTGATCACCACGGGAACATTGGGTCCCGCATGGCGCACGGTCTCCTCGTCCACCACCTGGATCCGGTCCCCGTGCACCTGTCGACCTGCCGCCAGGCATTCCAGTCCCATGTTCCGCTCGATCCTGCTGAGGTTCTCACGAACGAATTCAGGATTGTCCCCATTGTTCCAAGCCACATTGAGGGTCGCATAGGGAGGAGGGCTCACCCCTCCGTGCCGTTTGAAGACCCCGTGGACCAGGTCGGGGACCCGGCTGAGCCCATCGAAGGTATGACGTTCAAGGGCCGGCTCGTCGTATGTATCCATGCGCCTTTCCATCGGGGCTACACACCTTCCGAATGAAGGGATATTACCTTCGAACGTCGCGTACTGCTTACCTTTAATCCAATGCGAGAGCAAGGGTTTATTGACAACGACCCGCATGTCATTATGTTAGGTTGGACATCAATTCCCCCTCATAGGAAAGGATTCCCATGTTGCGAGTCAAAGAGTGCATGAAAGTCACCATCGAATTCTCTGTAAAGACCGTGAGCGCCAACGGTGAAGCGACCGAGCTTCCCCCGCAGGTCTGCGGTTTCGTCTACGGGGTGGACGTCCAGTATCCCTCCGTGGAAACGGCCATTATGAACAAGTGTGTGGGAGATCGAGTCCGGGTCTTCGTTCCTCCCGAAGAGTTGTTCGGTCTTTATGACCCGGCCCTGGTGCGGGAGTTGCCGCGCTCGGACTACAAGCAGGAGCGATTGAAGCCCGGGAAAATGTACCGGGAAATGAGGAAGAAGTGCCTGGTGCAATTCATGGTGAAAGAGCTGAAGCAGGATGTGATCGTGGCCGATTTCAACGATCCCCGGGCTGGAACCCACGCCGAATTCGACATACTCATCAAAGACATCCGGGAAGCCGAAAGGGAAGAGATGCAACCTTCGTGTGCCCGGGGGTAGGCCGCACCGCAGCACCTCGGAGAGTCATTTCCGAGTCTCCATAGCTCGCAGAATCTCTGCCTGCATTTGCCTCACCACGGCCAGAGGGTCGGGGGATGTGCGGATAGGGCGTCCGACAACCACATGGTCGGCCCCATTGGCGACGGCTTCTCCTGCCGTGATGATTCTCTTCTGATCGTCCATCGGGATTTCGCGGTTCTTTCCCGGCCTAATGCCGGGGGTCACGATGAGGAACCTCCCTCCCAGGTCATCCCGTAGCCGCCTGGTCTCCAGACCCGAGGAAACGACTCCGTCGGCTCCGATCCTCAATGCCCTCCTGGCTCTCGAGAGAACGAGCTCCTCGATGTCCACCGGTTGACCGAACATTTCGATCATGTCCTCTTCACCGAAACAGGTCAAAGCGGTCACAGCCAGGATCTTCAACCCGTCCTTTTCCTTGACCGCACCTTCGATGATGGGGTCGTTCCCATGGACGGTGGCAAAAGTGACTCCCCGGTCCTTGAGTTGCCGAACGGCGTGGGAAACCGTTTCCGGAATGTCGAAGAACTTGAGATCCACCATCACCTTGTGCCCCCGCTGAACGATCCAGTCGACGGTGCGAAACCATCCGGCGAGAAAAAGTTGGAGCCCTACCTTGTAAAACCTGACGTGGTCCTCGAGGCGCTCGACCCACTTTTGAGCGGCTTCATGGGAATCGACGTCCAGAGCGAAGATAATTCGTTCGTCCAGGGGGATGTTTTTTCCTCTCACTATTTCCTCCCATCGATTCGAGCCCGGGTTTTGCCGGCGTTCCCGCCCATTTCCCTGGCGCCGTCTATAGGTTCGGACTGCGGAGGAGATCAGGAGCCCTTTTGCTTCAGCGCTTCCTGGTACACGATCCTCTTGGGGAGCCCGAATTCTCGGGCAACAAGGGTGGATGCTTCCGCGACCCCCTTCTCCGACTCCAGGAGAAGTTCCCGCAACCGCTCCTTCCACCGCGGTTGCCCCTCGTCGCTACCCGGACTCTCCTCGAACCCGGAAACCACGAGAGTGATTTCCCCCTTTGGCTCGACGGAGTAGTGTTCCAGTGCCTCCCCGACGCGTCCCCGAAAATATTCCTCATGAAGCTTTGTCAACTCCCGCGCCACGGTCACCGGCCGGTCTCCCCAGTAACGGAGGATGTCCTCGAGGGTTCGGCGCAACCGTTTGGGGGATTCATAAAGCACCAGAGTCATGGGCAACGAGGCATGGGAAGAGAAAAACCTCCTTCGATTGGCCCCTCGATGGGGCGGAAATCCGAGGAACGCAAAAGGATGAGTCGGCAGACCCGAGGCCACCAGCGCCAAAATCAAGGCTGTGGGACCCGGAATGACGGAAATGGGAATTCGCGCATCGAGGGCTCGACTCACCAGGTGCGTTCCCGGGTCTGAAATCCCGGGGGTGCCTGCGTCGGTGACCAGGGCCAGAGTCTCTCCATCGAGGAGCTTTTCGAGGAGCTCCCCACTCCTCTGGATCTCATTGTGCCCATGGCAACTGATCAAGGGTTTATGGATATCGTAACGGCTCAGAAGCTTGCGCGTATGGCGCGTGTCTTCGGCGACAATCCAATCCGCCTGCCGGAGGGTTTCCAACGCCCGTTGGGAGATGTCCGAGAGGTTTCCGATGGGGGTCCCCACCAGGAAAAGGGTACCCGGTGGGAGGGTTCTTTTGGATTCATTCTTCACAGGCTTCGAAGGCATTGGGAATCCATGTCACTTCCGGTGGATCCCGTTCCCAGGAGATGGCGACCACGTCGAACCGTACGCAACATTGGGGATTCGGGTGTTTCTTCAGATACCATTGGGCCAGCCGGGTGATACGTTTTTTCTTCCGCCGGGTGATCGATTCCTGGGGGAGTCCATAGCCGGCATGGGTGCGGGACCGGACCTCCACAAACACCACGGTGTTGCCGTCCCGGGCCACCAGATCAATCTCTCCCAGGATACAACGCACGTTGGATTCGAGGATCTTGAGTCCTTTCCCACGAAGAAACTCCCGTGCCAGGTGTTCCCCGAGCTCTCCTTTTTCCCGGCGGCCGGCCAAGCTCATGAGGTCTTCACCCCGCCACGACGTTTCACGGAGGAGAATCCACTCCGCCGGCCCGACAAAAGGACCCCAGTGCGGGAAACCTCGAGGAATGCTGGAGCAACCCTTCGTCCAAAAGAGGCAACGGGATTCCCTCGCCAGGGATTGAGGCTCACTCGTTCGAGATCTGCGATTCTCACGGGATAACCCCCCGGAATGTACGTCGATGAAGGGGGCAGGGACCGTATCGGTGGAGGGCCTCCAGATGCTCGCGCGTTCCGTATCCCTTGTGACGATCAAATCCATAGACCGGATAAGCTTGATGAAACTCGTTCATCATTCGGTCCCGGGTTACCTTTGCCACGATGGATGCCGCGGCAATGGAGAGGCTTTTCCGGTCCCCTTGGGGAATCCCTTCCTGGTGGATGAGCAGAGGCAATCGGTAAGGACCGTCAATGAGAAGAAAATCCGGTGTGCGGGGCAGGTTCTGAACGGCCAGGATCATGGCCTGCAAAGACGCCTGGAGAATATTGATGCGATCGATTACCGAGGCATCCACACATCCTGTCCCGACATCCCCCTGGCAGAGGATCTGCTGGTAGAGCCTCTCCCGTTTCCTCGCACCCAGCAGCTTCGAGTCCGTCACTTCCGGGAGGCTCGCGTGGAGGGGCAGCATCACGGCGGCGGCCACAACCGGTCCTGCCAGTGGGCCCCGGCCCGCCTCATCAATTCCGGCCACCAAATGAAAACCCCGGCCGTGGGCTTGATTCTCGAAAAAAAACATGTCCGCAGTCGGGGTTTCCAGAGAATTTTTGGGCACTAACGCCTCTCTCGAATGCGGGCGGCCTTGCCCACACGCCGGCGGAGGTAGTAAAGCCTGGATCGCCGGACTCGACCGCGCCTCAGGATTTCGATCTTATCCACTTGAGGGGAATGAACCGGAAAGATCCTCTCAACCCCCACCCCGTAGGAGACCTTCCGCACGGTAAAGGTCGCTCCCATGCGGGCACGGTGGTGGCGGATGACCACCCCCTCGAACGCCTGGATGCGCTCTTTGTCCCCCTCTCGAATCTTCACGTGTACTTTGACGGTATCCCCAACCCGAAACGGAGGAACATCCGCACGCATGTTTTCTTTCTCAAGGTTTTCAAGAACCAGTCCCATTTACAACCTCCGTCATGCTGGTAAACAACAGGGTGCTCCCCCGTCGATCCTATTCTTGCCCGCCGCGGATTCCGAGAAGCCGATCCAGAAGAATCGCCGCAGCGCATCTCACAGACAAATGATTGTAGCCGTTGATCCCACGGATCGGCTCGAGGAGGGCGTCCGCCAGGTTCAGGGCTTCCGGTGCAAGCCCCCACCCCGTGCCCAGGAGCAACAGGCAAGGTCGCCCCGCCTCCTTCAAAAGCTTCCGCGCTTCTTCATGGGTCAAGACCCGGTCTCGCTCCCGAGCGGAGCTCGCCCAGACGGTCGGGGGCATCCCACCTCGAGACTCGATTTCCCGAACCGACTCTGCAATATTCTCTACGATCCTGAGCCGCCCCAGGGCTTCCCCCCTCTCCGGAAGCAGCTCTTTGCCCACCCCTTGGCACCAGTGTCGGATCAACCTCCTTGCAAGGGCCTGCTGGTCCTTGAGAGGGGTGACGATATAGCAGGAGGGAATGTTGTATGTCCGGGCAGCACGGGCCAGGTCGTGCAGGTCCAGGTTCGTCAAGGCCGAGGCAATGGTTTCACCCTTTCGATTGAGAACCGGATAATGCACCAGAGCCACATAGAGATCGGCAGCGCACGGACCCACACCCGACTCCTTCTTCCCTCAAATCCCTTCCGGTTCCTTTTCCGCCTCTTCCAACAGCTTTCGATCTTCGGCGGCGAGATCGATCCGGTCAAAAAGGTCGGGGCGGAAACGCCTGGTCCTGAGCAGGGCTTGCCCTCTTCTCCATCTCCGGATGGCCTCATGATTTCCGGAAAGCAGAATTTCGGGTACCCGATGTCCCCGGAAATCCCGAGGTCGTGTGTATTGGGGATGTTCGAGAAGCCATGGGGCAAAGGACTCGGTGGCCGTTGACGCCTGATTTCCCAAGACTCCCGGAATGAGCCTGGCCACGGCATCCACCAGCACCATGGCCGCGAGCTCTCCTCCCGTCAATACGTAGTCCCCGATGGAGATCACCTCGTCCACATAGTGCCCGGCCACTCGCTCATCCACCCCTTCATAACGGCCACAAATCAAAACCAGCCGGGGGACTTCCGCCAGCCTCCAGGCGATCTCCTGGTAGAACAGGCGACCCTGGGGACTGAGCAGCACCACTCGCGGGAAGGGTTCTTCCCGTCGCAAAAAATCCAGGGCGGCCACCAGGGGCTCGGGCTTCATGACCATGCCTTCTCCGCCCCCAAAGGGACGGTCATCGGTCATTTGATGCTTGTCGGAAGCATAATCCCGGATATTGAACCTTCGAATCCGGATGAGCCCCCGCTCCTGAGCCTTCCCAAGAATGCTGCAACTCAAGGGGGACTCGAACATTTCGGGAAACAATGTCAGGATATCAAAGATCATGGATCAAGCCGTCGGGCGGATCGATCACCATCTTGCGACCGGCCAGATCAATGCTTCGAACAACTTCATCCACTGCCGGGATGAGAATTTCCCCCGTTTTGGATTCCACCACGTATACATCGTGGCCCGGTGTGGAAAGGATCTCGCGTAGAACCCCCAGGCGCTTCCCTTCCACGGTCTCCACTGCCAGGCCCATCAACTGAAACTGATAGTACTCTCCCTCGGCGGTTGCAGGAAGCCGATCTTCCGGCAAGAAAACCTGTTCTCCGGCCATAGCCTTGACGGCATCCATCTCGACGAGTTCTTCCGTCTGCACAATCCACACATTCTTGTGGTATCTTAGATGGACAATAGTCAGTTCCGTGAGGCCGGTCCCCGAGCCGGAATGCACAAAAAGCTTGTCCCCCGGCCCCTGGAGGCCGAGGGTTTCCCCATAGGGATAGATTCGGACGGCACCTCGAACTCCGTGGGCTCGAGTGATTTTGCCCACAGCCACCATCCGGGTGTCTTGCCCCATTATTCGATGATTTCCAGGACCGCTCGCTTGCGAATCTTGGTTGAGGCAGCGCTCAAAATCGTACGCATGGCGCGGGCGGTCCTACCCTGTTTGCCGATGACCTTCCCCAGGTCTTCCTTGGCAACGCGCAGCTCAATCACCGAGGTCTGCTCGCCTTCCACTTCCGAAACCTTCACTTTTTCGGGATTGTCCACCAAAGCTCGGGCCATATATTCGATCAATTCCTTCAACATGGTGACCTCCAGATCTCACGAGCCGCCAGCCTCATTGTGCCCCGACCTGTCTAAGATGCAGCATGAACCCCAAATTTCCGCATTAAGCTTCGCACCGTATCCGTGGGCTTCGCACCCTGCTGAAGCCAATACCGCAGTCTCTCAGCATTGAAATGGACTTCAGCCTCTTCCGGCAATGGGTTGTAGGAACCAATGCTTTCAATGAATCGCCCATCTCGTGGAGCTTCAGAAGACGCCACCACGATTTTATAAAAAGGTCTCTTCTTTCTGCCTCGACGAGCTAACCGAATGCGTATTGGCATAATCTGCGCGCTACCTCCTATGTGTAGTTCTGAATGAGCTTTCCTCCGTCCGGTTCCCTCGAGAACCGGCGACCGAAGCCCCCCATAGCCCCCACCGCTCGTTCACCCAAGGGGGAACGAAAGCAACCTGATCTCTTTGCGTCTAACGAATCGCCAAACAGACTCCCGGTTTGGCGCCTGCGGCAACTACCGATGGCAACCTGATACCAGACGGAACCAAGTCCGATTTTGCCGTCGTATTGTCATTAAGCGGCATCTATATCGCATCCATTAAAAATTAAAAAGGGAAAAATGCTCGCCCACGGCGTCCCTTCCCCTTCTTCTTTTTGGAACTTCCTCCACCTATCATCTGACGCATCATTTTCCGCGCCTCCTCGTAGCTCTTGAGCAGTCGGTTCACTTCCGGAACCGAGGTTCCACTGCCCTCCGCAATGCGTCTGCGTCGGCTCGCGTTGATGATTTGAGCGTTTCTTCTCTCCTCTTTGGTCATCGAGTTGATGATGGCCTCCATTCGGATAAATTCCTTCTCATCGATTTGGGCTTTTTTCAACTCTTTGAGCATTCCCATCCCAGGAAGCATACCGAGGAGCTGGTCGAAGGACCCCAACTTCTTGACCTGACGCACCTGATTGTGAAAATCCTCGAGGGTGAAAGTGTCCTCGCGAAATTTGCGAGCCAGTTCCTGGGCCTGTTTTTCGTCGAAGGCCTCCTGGGCCTTCTCGATGACGGTCAGGACATCCCCCATGCCCAGGATGCGCGAGCTCATCCGGTCAGGATGAAATACCTCCAAGGCATCGAGCTTTTCACCCGAACCGATGAACTTGATGGGACATCCCGTCACCGAACGAATGGACAAGGCGGCTCCCCCTCGGGCGTCTCCGTCCATTTTCGTCAAAATGACCCCGGTGATCCGGAGTGCCTCATGAAAGGCCGCCGCCACCTGAACGGCGTCCTGGCCCGTCATGGCGTCCGCCACCAGGAGGATTTCCGTCGGGAGAAGAAGCTCTTTGATCCTCTGGAGCTCTTCCATGAGTTCCGCATCGATGTGGAGCCTTCCGGCCGTGTCCACAAGAAGGGTATCACAGTTAAGCTGCCTGGCGTGCTGGATCGACTCTCGAACGATCTCCTCGGGGGTTTGCCGAACAGTTGCCGGGTACACGGGAAGATCGAGCTGCCTTGCCAGGGTGATCAGCTGATCGATGGCCGCCGGCCGATAGATATCGGCAGGAACCAGGCAAGGACGCCTCTTTTCCTGAACCAATTTCCTGGCCAGCTTCGCCGTGGTGGTGGTTTTCCCCGAACCCTGCAACCCCACCAACATCACTCCGATGGGCACCCGTCCGATGAAGTGAAGCGGTTCAGCACTTCCTCCCATCAAGTCCGTCAATGAGTCATGAACAATCTTGACAACCTGCTGTCCAGGCGTCAGACTTTGCATGACCTCTTGGCCCACAGCACGTTCGGCGATCCCGGCAACGAAATCTTTGGCAACTTTATAATGAACGTCTGCTTCCAACAGGGCCAAACGCACTTCGCGCATGGAATCCCGGATGTTCTGTTCCGTCAGTTTACCTTGACCTCGAAGGTGTTTAAAGATTTTCTGAAATTTGTCGGATAGATTGTCGAACATCCTTCCCA
>JAGPLX010000017.1 GCA_018053185.1 Syntrophobacteraceae bacterium | reverse complement strand
CCGGAATCCGGGAAATCCCTTGACACTCTGACAAGGAACCCGGTAACATATGCGGCGCTTGTGGCGAGGTAGCTCAGTCGGTAGAGCAGTGGACTGAAAATCCTCGTGTCCCCAGTTCGATTCTGGGCCTCGCCACCAGGAAAGACAAGGGCTGCGGCAAATTCGCCGCAGCCCTTTTTATTGATACAGTTTCAAAATTTCGTTTAATTCCCCTGAAACTGGTCTTCGCTCGGACAAAATCCTCGACTTCTGAACCTGCTTGACAATACCTCCGGTAGATCCTATCCTCGAATCCCATCGCTATTGGACAAATACAATTTCCCCCCGATCTTGTCGTCATACCCAACCCGGCGCAAAATCAACGGATGCCGGAGGGTTTTGTTCCAGCAGACCCATGGGATGCCGCACTCCACGGCAATGTATTCATGAGAGGGATTATGGGAACGGCGCTACGCATCTTCTTCGTTGGTGAGGACGATTCATTGCATCGCATTTCAATGGCACGATATCAACGATTGATCAACCGGGACCCCGGAGAACGGATGCCGGAATATGCCGGCAAAGGGGTTCGATGCGCCGCCGTCTTCCTCGATCTGGTGGCCCGTGAGCCCGTAACCATCCTCGGCATTCAATATTCTCTCATCAGTTTCGACCAGGAGGGGCAGCTCGAGGCAGCCAGTGATGACGAGGAAACGGAGACCAAGGACCGGTTCGCCCCCTCCGTCAGCGTGGAAACAGGATCGCCCTCCGTCATCCAGGCGAAGGAGTCGTTTTTCCAGCGGCAATACGAGTATGAGTACAAATGGATGCCCACCCCCGCGTTGAAAAGAGCCATCGTCGACGCAGTGTGTCCAAGGAATGCGGTAATGGGTAAGGAGCCGAATCCTTGTCCAGCAATGAAGATTCGGGACACCCGCCGAGCCTCGGCGAGTGTCCCGACCGAAAGAAGCTCATGATCCCGCCGGGACTACTCGCCGAAATCGATAATCATATCGGCTTCGTTGCCGCAATGGGTGCATACCCGGGTTTCCCTTTGTTTCTTTTGCTTGGCGCCCGTCGGTGTCTCAACTTCCACAAGCTCACACGTGACGATCATCTCTGCTTCGTTCCCGCACTTTGTGCAGGTGCAGACTTCCCTCTTTTCAGCCATCTCACACCTCCATTGGATTGGTTGGTAAAATTCCCATCTCCATTGCATCCATCTGCCTTGACCCTTGCTGATACTATAGGAATCTTTGGCCTCGACATCAAGTCGGAACTTGGGAAGGACCTTGCCGGATGAGGCTTTATCCGGGATGCCCGTTGGGTTTGTCCTGGGGAAACCGGGTATCTCCGGCGGCCGACCTGTTCTGGAACTCCCTGGAACCCGGGGCTCCCTTGCAGGAAACACGACGATCGGGGTATAAAACCCGGAATGAGCGATCCTTTGCCGTTGTATGGCTTCAAAGGACGGGCATAAAGCCAAGACCCCACAGTGACGGGCGAATCGGTCCTCTAGGGGCCGGGTTCATCCCCGCCCGCCAGGGGGGGGAGCGCCGTTTGATGGGAATGAGAGGCAGGAATCGCTCAGTATAGGGAAAATCCTGTGAGGCCGCGGTCCGACTGCGCCGCTTCAAGACAATCTTCTTCCAAGCCACGAGGAAAGCATGAATTTTCGTATCCAGCGAGTGGAACACTTCCCCCGGGAAGAACTCTTCCGGCGTCTCAAAAGAGTGACCATGCTCCATCGCCGGGATGTTTTCGTGTACGAAAACGCCGAGATCCGTCTGGAGGAGATCCCCGTGGACCGCCTGTACCCCGCGCAACGCTATGTACTCGTCCAGGAGCTGATGAAAGTGCGGCATCTCAAGTGGGAATTGGCTCGAAGGCACTACGACTTGTTCCACCTGGACGGATACCTGAAAGTATGGCTGGAAGGGGAGAGCGATCCCATCGACCTGCTTCCTCCCGTTGTGGAAGAGTGGGTGGAGGCCAACGGACAGGTGGTCAACCTCATCAACGACGGCATGCACCGCCTCTATTTGGCCTATCTGGAATGGGTGACACCCCAGGTGATCATGGTACGCAATATCCCCCCGGAATATCCCTACTACGCCTTTCCGAACCCCACTCAGTGGCATGGGGTGGAATGGGTGGATTCCCTGCCCGAAGGTTATGTGAAAAAATGGCACCGCATCGCCGATTACAAGACCCTCTATCGTGACTTCAATTCAGCCTTCGACAGGGTGGGCGCCCCCCGAGGTCGTTTCACCAAGCCGGACCCTTCCTAGTTCCACCGGGTGGATTTTACCGCCCTGCGTCCGCCCCTCGGCCCTCCAGGCACCGCACAGCGCCATAGAGAGCGGGCCCCCGGGTGCAAATTCCTGTGAAAGAATGTCCGTCATGCGGCAGGTGCGTGCGGACCAGGATCGGAAGGTGCCTCGAGGTCCAAGACCAGCGGACCGCTCTTCGTCCTACCGCTCGAGAGCAAGGTCGATGAGGCGATCCAGCAGATTGGAAAAGGAGATTCCGGCGGCGGCGGCGGCCTGAGGCAACAGGCTGGTTCGAGTCATCCCCGGAATGGTATTGGTCTCCAGAACGAAAATCTCGTTCGTTTCCTCCGAAATGATCATGTCCGTTCTACTGTACCCCCTGCAGTGGAGTGCCCGGTGGGCTCGCTTGGCGAAGTCCTGTGCCATCGAGGTCAGTTCCGGGGAAATCCGTGCTGGACAGATCTCCCTCGAGGCACCGGGCATATACTTGGCCTGGTAATCGAAGAAGGCGTGTCCTTCCCCCGGAATGATTTCCACGAGGGGCAGAGCCTGAAGCTCCTCGTTTCCCAACACCCCGCCCGTAATTTCAATCCCTCGAACATACTTTTCGACCATGCACCGCACATCGAACTCCCACGCCGTTTCCAGGGCTTTGGGGAGATCCTCCTCCCGGCTCACGATGCTCAGACCGATGCTCGATCCCTCGTGCTCGGGCTTCACCACCACGGGAAATCCCAATTCCCGTACTTGGTGAAAGCCGGACTCCCTGTCCCTGCGATCCAGGATTCCGTAAGGAGCCACGTTCAACCCCGCCTGGGTGTAGATCTGTTTGCTCAAAATCTTGTTCATGGCGATGGCGCTGCCCAGGACCCCGCTGCCCTGGTAGGGAATCCCCAAGAGATCCAGGAAACCTTGGACCGTCCCGTCCTCCCCCATACGCCCATGGAGGATGATGAGGGCTACGTCGATCTTCCGGGCGTCCTCCGCCAGGCGCGGCAGATCGTCCCTTGGGTCATAGCGCAGAACTTCGTATCGGTCTTTGTCCAACGCCTGGAACACTTGTTCGCCGCTCTTCAGGGATACTTCCCGTTCCGAGGACTTGCCTCCAGCCAACAGAGCCACGGTAAGCTTTCTCGCCGTCATCGCTTCACTCATTTCCTTCTAGGCATTCACTACCAGGTTCATCAAACCGCCTTCCTCGGGGTGGATCGGGAGATGCTCGAAGATCTTTCTCTCCAGCTGGTTGAAAAGGTGATATTTTTTCTCAAGAAATTCGATATGTTTCGGGGTCCGCCCGTAGCGATTCACCAGGTCCCGAAAGCGTTCCTCCAGCGAAACGATTTCGTCGTGCTTGACCCTTTTGTCGGCATAGTTCACCAGGAGAGATTCCGTGATCGGGCCATGAAGCTCTTCTCTCTCCAGGTGGACATGTTCGCGCACAATGGGCGCAATAGGATGGTAGCCCCACCGTTGAACGATTTCGGCCCCCAGTTCTTCATGTCTTTGACCGGTGGCAAGGGCCCGGGACTTTCCGATGTCGTGAAGGAGCGCCCCGGCCTCCACAAGACATAGATCGAGGCGGGTGCCGTTTTGATCGAGCAGCTTTCCCAGGTACACGGCGATTGCCGCCACCAGGTGACTGTGTCTTCGGATGTGCTCCGGCATCTGCATCTCGTCCATACGACGCAGACATTCGTCGCGGTCAGGGATGGGATTCACGGTCAGGATCGATCTCCTTTGAGGAATTCTTCAATATTCAACTCCTTGGCCCTGCTCTCGACTCTTGCCGCCACCCTCGGGTCCATGACAATCTCATCTGGCCAGGGACGTGCGTGGCCGTCTTCCGGACCCTTCCTCGTGGCATCCAGAACGGCGCGCCGATCGCGGCGTGTAAGGTCTCGAAGCGGATCGACGTTATTGAACACTTTCCACAGGGTGAGGGACGAGTCCTTGAGGTTCACGGATTCGTCGAAGAGGATGATAAGGTTGAAGCCGCTCAGTGCCGGGTTCTTCAAGATGGTCTCGGCCACGGTTTTTCCGCGGGTTCTCCCGTCTTTCCGCAAGGCCAACAGGAGCAGAGGGTTCCGAACGCGCAGTTCCGGAACGTGGAAGGAAACCAGGTTGGGAGATATTTCCTCCAGAGCCCTTCCGATGCGGGCGGAACTCGTGGAAGTGGCGCCCTCGAGAGGGTGTTCACGTTCGTGTTCCCCCGGCAGGCGTCGTGTGGCGTCGATCCCGAGTTTTCCGCCATAGAGGGGATCGGGGGCGCTGTGGTCCAGAACATCGAGAACACCTTCGGTCACATAGAGGTCCGATCCGAGGTCCACCGTGTCGAGTGCCCTTTCCAAAACTCGGCGCGGGTTTCGCAAGTCAACGTCCGAATCCACCAGGACCAGGATCTTGCTGAAGCTCAACTGCCCCTGACCCCAAACCGCATTCATGACCTTCCGGGCATGTCCGGGGTACTCCTTTTCCACGCTGAGCACCGTGATGTTGTGAAACACTCCTTCCCACGGCATCCAGAAATCGTGAATTTCAGGAAGCATCGTACGGAGCAGCGGAAGGAAAAGGCGCTCCGTGGCCTTGGCGAGGTAACAATCTTCCATGGGAGGTCGCCCCACGATGGTGGCCGGGTAGACGGGATTGCGACGATGGGTGAGGGCGGTGACGTGAAACACGGGATAGTCCCCCACCAGCGAGTAGTACCCCGTATGATCTCCAAAGGGTCCTTCCGATCTCAGCTCGTCCGGTTCCACGTAGCCCTCGAGAACGAACTCGGCCTCGGCGGGGACTTCCAGGTCCACGGTGATGCAGCGGATGAGCGGGACCGGCTTGCGGCGGATGAATCCTGCCAGGAGCATTTCGTCGATCCCTCGAGGCATCGGGGCGGTGGCTGCGTACGTGGTGGCAGGGTCCGTTCCGATTGCCACAGCCACGGGCATTCTCTTCCCCGCCTTCCGGTATTCCTGGTGATAATGAGACCCGTCTTTGTGGATATGCCAGTGCATGCCCGTGGTTCGAGCGTCGTACACCTGGAGGCGATACATGCCGGCGTTTCGTTTCCCGGTCTCGAGGCTGCGGGTGATCACCACGGGGAGGGTCACAAAGGGACCTCCATCCTGCGGCCAGCACTTCAGTACAGGGATCTTGCCCAGGTCTACCTCCGAACCTGTATGAATCACCTCCTGGCAGGGGGCCTTGCGGACCATTCGTGGGAAAAACCGGAACAGGTCCAATCCGAGGGGTAGAAGCCGCAAAGCGTTCAGGAGGGATTTGGGGGGCTTCATCTCGACGAACTGGAGCAAACGTCGGGCCAGGGCTTCCAGGTCTGAAACTCCCAGGGCCAGGCACATACGTCGTTCACTGCCATAGGCATTCGTCAGCACAGGAAAACTCGATCCCTCGACACGCTCGAAGAGAAGGGCCTTCCCACCGCCGGGGGCCTTGGATGCGAGGTCCGTGATGTGGGTGATCTCCAGGTCTCTTGATACGGGAGCCGCAATGCGGATCAGTTCACCCGCTCGATCCAGAGCATCCACAAACTCCCCGAGATTTCGATAAAAAGCCCTCACAAACGGGCACCTCTTCACAAGTCGGCATCCGCCTTTTCGCACAGGTTCCCGGTCACCCGCATGGAGAACCGTGAGAGACACCGGCGGGGAACATTATCGGAACCAGGTTTCGGTCCATACTGCCAGGAAAAATAGCACGGACACGACACTGTTCACATGAAAGAAGGCCACGTTCACCCGGTCCAGCCGATCAGGGCGGACCAGCCAATGCTCCAAGGCCAACAGCATGCCGATAAGAAACAAGAACACCAAGTAGATCCAGTGTAACTTGAAGATGAAAAAGAGGGCGAGCAGAAAAACAAGGGTGAGGACATGGAGAACCGAAGACCACCACAGGGCTCGATCCGTCCCGAAGGAAGCCGGAAAGCTGAACAGTTGAGCCCGGCGGTCGAACTCGATATCCTGACAGGCGTAGAGAATATCGAACCCGGAGATGTAGGTCAGAAGAGCCAGGCTGAGGGGCAGGATCTCCAGGTCGAGGGTCCCCGATACGGCCACCCAGGCCCCCAGGGGCGCAAGACCGATGGCCAGCCCCAGAAACAGATGGGAAAAAGGGGTGAAACGCTTGGAATAGGAATAGGCGAAAAGGACCCCCAGGGTTGGGAGGGAGAGCAGGAAACAGAGTCTTCCCAGTGCCGCCGCGCTCAGAATGAACAGGAAGGAAGAGGCTGCGATGAAGAGTGTCACGGAAGATTTGTCGATTCGGCCGGTTACCAGAGGACGGTCGGAAGTCCTCGGGTTCAGGCGGTCGTATTGGTAATCCACCAGGCGGTTGAACCCCATGGAAGCAGAACGTGCACCGACCATGGCCAAAAGGATCCAGAGAACCACGGCCCCGTCGAGGGGACGAGTCCGATAAGCCAGCAACACTGCGGATAAAGCAAAAGGGAGTGCGAACACGGTATGGCTGAACTTGACCAGGCGACCGTAGGTTCGAAGCTTTTGTATCCAAGAATGAATGGGGTGATCGTTCAGGTCCTCCACTTGATCCTCCGGTAGGTTCCAAGCGCCTCGATGTAGTCTACCTCGGTGTCCGTTAAACTCGTTAAAATTACCCGGGACAATTCCATTGGGTCAAACGAAAAGAGGAGCTTCATGCTCCGGGCCGAACCGATCTTTTTCGGCCGCATCACCAGCGTCAGCCTTGTTCGTTCATCAAATCTTTTTTATCTGCAAGGTCTGGGAAACCCTTGATTGAAGCCGTATACTTCGCCTTTTCAAAGCTCACAGGTTCTAGTTGTTGGGTTCCCGGCCTGTGTTTTGTCACTCGCATTTCACCGGTAGTGGGTGAACTCTATCGTTTTTAGTTCCAAGCGGTGGGCCTCGTTATGCTGCGCCTTCCCTGCGAGGTTTTGTGCACCCGCAGAACCATGTTGACAAATCGCTGGTACGGTGCGGCAAAATTCAGTATCCATTTCTCACAGGCACGGCCTTTCATGCTGCTTACAGCGATTGGAGGCGTGGTTGTGCCGCACCATACCTGTGGCAGGGGCTGGCAAGAGGGCTTGCCCCCCTTCATAGATTGACGATTCAGGCTTTTCGTGATCATGTAACCATGTGCGATGATGCTTCAGTCGAAGTACGGCGGATAGAATTGCTGAAGAGGGGACTTGGGAAACGTGTTGCCACTCCATGAGCTCAACGCGGAGGAAATTCACAGGATACGGATGGCATGCGCCTTCTTGTTTTCTCCGGAACGGGCCAGGGATGATCGGTTCGTGGCCCGTCTCGACCTGGATCACGTCACCAGGGCCTTTCGGGAGAAGGCAAAACGCTATCACCCGGACCTCCATCAGGAGGAACCCGAGGATATAATCGAGAGGAGGAAAGAACGCCTTCTCCGGATCATGGATTCCTATGATGTTCTCAGGACCTATCTCCAAAGAAATCGCCAGGGTGAAACAGGGATCAGGGGGGATCGAGTCCGCAAGAAGATCATCGCCGTTGGAGGGGCCAAGGGCGGGATTGGAAAGAGCCTTTTTGCCGTTAATCTGGGGGCTTTCCTTTCTGGCCGGGGTTACCGGGTCGTGTTGGTGGACCTGGATCTGGGGGGCGCAAATCTCCACCTGTACCTCGGCAAGACGAATCTGCCCTGCTGTATTAATGATTTCCTGAACCGGCGGGTTGGCAGGATCGAAGAGACCATGACCGACACTCGATACGGCCCGAGACTCATCGGGGGGGACAGTTCACAATTCGGGGCCGCGAACATCGGATTTGCCAGGAAGCTCAAGCTCATTCGATCGATCAAGCACATAAATGCCGACCGCATCATCCTGGATCTTGGGGGCGATACCTCCTTCAACATGATCGACTTCTTTCTTTCGGCCGATGTCGGGATCGTCCTGGCCACGTGTGATCCCGCAGCCTACCTCGAGGCCTACAATTTCATCAAGATCGCCCTTTACCGAAAGTTGAACCGCATCTTCGGCGAAGAATCGCAGCTTGCTTCCAAGAAAGACTCGCACCTAGCCGAACTCATCGCCCAGGCCGTGAACCCCTCGGACGGAAGGCGAACGGTCCCTATCCGAGAGCTTGTGGAGAGAACCCGCCTCGATCAACCTCAAAACCTGATTCTCCTTCTGGATATCCTCGATTCCTTCCGTCCAAAACTGGTGCTGAACATGGTGGAGAATCGATCGAGCATGCCGGCGGTGGCGGAAAGGATCCAGGAGGTTGCCCGGAAGATGCTCTCTACAAGAGTGGATTTCGTGGGCTGCCTGCCGTTCGAACCAGTGGTTCAGCATAGCGCGCGCAACCTGGTCCCCTTGGCGGCCACATCTCCCAAAGACCCCTATATGCTGCATATCGAGGCCATTGCCCGGAAAGCGGGAATCAGTACGGATGCCTGACTCGAGGGAGGAAGATTGCCTGGAAAATGATCGAAATTCGAAAAGGTCATGAAATTGAGCTCGAGGTCGAAAAACTCGCTTTCGGAGGCAGTGCTGTCGGTCATATGGGCAAACTGGTCGTGTTTGTGGACCACGCCGTCCCCGGCCAGCGAATCCGGGCGAGGATCACGAGGAGAAAGCCCCAATACGCCGAAGCCGTCCCCGTGGAAATCCTTCGTCAATCGCCTTTCCACAGGGAGCCGGAGTGTCCGCACTTCTCGATCTGCGGCGGATGCCGCTGGCAGGATATCGACTACGAGACCCAACTGCACTGGAAGAGGTCCCAGGTTGTGGACTGTCTCCAGCGCATCACCGGAATACGGGACGCCCTCGTTGCACCCGCCGTTGCCTCACCGGAATTGCGCGGTTATCGAAACAAAATGGAATACACTTTTTCACCGCGCAGGTGGTTGTCCCCCGAGGAGATCGCTTCCAAGGACACAGTCTACGACAAATCCCTGGCCCTCGGCCTTCATGCCCAGGGCCACTACGATAAGGTCTTCAACCTCGATTTCTGTCTTCTTCCGTCGTCCCCTTCGGTCGAGCTCGTCCGGTTTGTCCGCCAATGGTGTCGCGAAAGCGGTATCCCGGCGTACAGCACTCGAAATCACCAGGGCTACTGGCGTTTCCTGGTTGTCCGTGAAGGCAAACGCACGGGTGAGGCCCTGGCACATCTCATCACGGCCGTCAGGCCCGAGGTTGCCTCTCGGGTGGAGGATCTCGCGGAGGAAATTGCCCGAAGATTTCCGTGGCTGACCACGTTCGTGCACTCGACGAGTTCAAAGAAGGCACAGGTCGCCTTGGGGGATTCGAGCCGGGTTCTTTACGGCATCGGGAGCATTATGGAAAGGCTCGGCGCCTATCGGTACTCTATCTCGGCCCACTCTTTCTTTCAGACGAATCCGCTCGGAGCGGAGCAGCTCTACGAGTGTGTGGCCGAGTTCGGAGAGTTCACCGGCAAGGAGACGGTGTGGGATCTTTACTGCGGCACAGGCGGGATCTCGCTTTTTATTGCCCGCCGTGTGCGTCGGGTAGTAGGATATGAGGTGATCCGGGAGGCTGTGGCCGATGCCTGTGAAAATTGTCGATTGAACGGGATCGACAATTGCACGTTCGAGGCCGGGGACCTGAAGGACATGATTCGAAGGGAAAGCGAGCCTTCTCGATGCCGGGAAGCCCCTGATGTGGTCGTCACCGATCCTCCTCGATCCGGGATGCATCCGAAGGTGGTCCAGGCCCTTTTGGACCTTGCTCCGAAGCGTATTGTGGCTGTCTCTTGCAATCCGGCAACTCTTGCGAGAGATCTCCGCCTCCTGGCGGAGGACTATGAAATCCGAAAGGTTCAGCCCTTCGACTTGTTTCCACACACGCCCCACATCGAATGTGTGGTTCAATTGGTGAGGAGGTAAGTGAGAGGCGTCTTCATTCCTGGAGATCCTCGATCCATTCGGCATGAGAATTCGACTCGAGCAACGATCCATGGCCCGGCTGATCGCCAAGGTGATCCTCCTTTTGGCCATCTTGTCGGGCCTGGTTGTCTCGGCATACCTGTACTACCTGTCCACCGAGATCCAGAAACGGTTCGCCTCGCGCAGGTGGAGTATTCCTTCCCGGGTCTTTTCGGCCCCGGTGCCTCTTTACCCGGGTCAGTTTCTGTCCCTTTCACAGGTCCAGCGGCTGTTCGAGGAACGCCGCTATCAGGCGGCCATTCGCGAAACCCTGAACCCTGGAGAGTACCGGACGTTTCCTCATAGTCTCGTGGTCCATATTCGCGGCTTCCAACTTCCCGGGCGCATGCTCCCTGCTCGGACGGTTCGGTTCGATTTTAAGCAGGGCAAGATCACGAGGATCCTCTCCGCGGACGGGGAAATTCCCGTGTTGGAGATCGAACCGCTCGAGATGGCGGGGTTGTTCGGGCCGGGGCGGGAGAGCCGGCTGTTGGTGAATATCGGCCGGGTTCCCCGCCATCTCGTCGATGCCGTCGTGGCCATTGAAGACCACCGGTTTTATGCCCATGAGGGGTTGGACTGGCGGGGCGTGTTCCGGGCGCTTTGGGCGGACCTTCGAGCACGAAAGGTGGTGCAGGGAGGCTCGACCATTACTCAGCAACTGGTGAAGAACTACTTCCTCGAACCCGAGCGGAGCATCCAACGTAAGCTCCTGGAAGCCTCCATGTCCCTGATCTTGGAAAGCCTGTACAGCAAGAACGAAATCCTCGAAATGTATTTGAATGAAATCTACATGGGACAACGGGGCAGCATTGCCATCCATGGAGTGGGGGAGGCTTCCAGGATCTATTTCGGGAGAAACGTCGAGGACCTCACCCTGGCGGAATCCGCCACCCTGGCCGGGATGATCCGTGCGCCCAACATGTACTCCCCCCTGTTGCGTCCGGAAGCAGCCAGGCAACGTCGAAACACGGTGTTGAAGCGAATGCTGGAATTGGAGAAGATCTCGGTACTCGAGTACGAAAAGGCGCGGCTCGAGCCCCTCCGGGTCCCGGACCCCTCTTTGCCCATGAATATCGCTCCCTATTTTGTGGATGCCGTCCGCCAACAACTCCAGGAACTCTACGCGCCGGAATCCCTCGAGTCGGAAGGTTTGAACATCTACACCACTATTCATCCTGAAATGGCCCTGGCAGCCGAGAGCACCCTTCGAGAGGGATTGAAGGAACTCGAAAAGGAGCAGGAACGCTCCAATGGAAACGAGTCTCCACTCCCCCTGGAGGCGGTACTGATCGCCATCCAGCCGAAAACAGGTTCCGTTCTTGCCCTTCTTGGAGGAAGAGACTACTGGGAAAGTTCCTACAACCGTGCGCTATATGCACATCGACAACCGGGTTCCGCCATAAAACCCTTCGTTTACCTCGCCGCCCTCGATGCTTATACCTTGTGCGACTGGTTGGCGGACGAACCGACTTCTTACACGGTGGAGGGCGGTTCCTGGATTCCTCGGAACAATGACCACCGGTATCGAGGGCGAGTCCTATTTCGAGACGCTCTCGAGCAATCCGTCAATGCGGCCACAGTCAGTCTGGCCTTGACAGTGGGCTTGAACCACATTATTGAAACGCTTCGCACCCTCGGCATTCAGACCCCGCTCCAGGCGGTGCCTTCCCTGGCTCTCGGTTCCTTCGAGGTGACCCCGCTCCAGATGGCCGGGGCCTATGCAACGCTGGGCAATGACGGCCAAAAGCCTTACCTGCTGACTCTCAGAGAGGTCGTGGACGAAAAGGGCAACAGCCTGGAGCGCCGCAGTGTTGACTTGGTTTCCGTAACGACACCGGCCAAAGCGTTTGTGATCACCGACATCCTTCAGGGAGTGATCGATCGTGGAACGGCCAAGAATGTGCGGCGCATGGGAGTGAATTTTCCCTGTGCGGGAAAGACGGGGACGACCAATGAGACGAGGGACTCCTGGTTTGTTGGATATACGACGGACCTCCTGGTCCTGGTCTGGGTCGGGTACGACGACAATCGCCCCACGGGATTTACGGGGGCCTCGGGGGCGGGGCGCCTGTGGGCTCGTTTCATGAACCAGGTTCGCCCCTGGATTCACCCACAGGCATTTCCCGTTCCTCCCGGCGTCGTACAGCGGCTCATCTGCCCGCAGTCCGGCCGCCTGGCGGGGTATTCCTGTCCCGGAAAGAGGCTGGAGTACTTCCTGTCGGACCACGTTCCCGGCGACTTCTGTACCCTCCACGGACGGCCCTGATGCGGATCCATGTTCCGGACTCATTCCCGGAACGCCCCCGGAGGGCGGCCCCCGATGCTTCTTGAATGAAGGCGGTTTCCATGAACCGAGAATGCCACAACTGGAAATGTGGGATGAAACGACTCGGTCGAGTCGCAGCAGGGGGCTTCCTATGTTTCTTTCTCGCAAGCTGTGCTCCCAGGGTCGTACAGGTTCCTCCTGAGTGGGCGGCCCAGCCTCCGCCGCCGGCGTCGTCGCTAAAGGTGGGAACCAGCACTTCCCCTCCCGTGACTCAAGAAACCTCTCCGCAACTTCCTGCCACAGGGGTCGTTTTAAAGCCGGCGCCGGTCATCCGGGAGAAGGACCTGTCCCTGCCAGCGGATGCCGCCGCTGCGCCGCCGGCAAAGAAACCGCAATCCCGGTCCCCCCAGCGTCTTGCCTCAGCGCACCTTGTGGAACAGGCAAAGGGATCCTTGAAGCAAAACAAGCCGGACGCGGCCATTCCCCTTTTGGAGCAGGCCATACAGGTGGATGTCCACAACGGGGAGGCATTTTTGAACCTGGCCTCCGCCTGGAGAATGAAAGGGTTTCGGAGCAAGGCGCTGGAGTTTGCCAAAAAGGCCGAGATCCTTTTCCAGGAGCAACCGGAAAAACTCAAGGAAGCGTATTTGCTCGAAGCCGAGTTGTACAAGGAAATGGGGGATTCGCGAAAGACGGAGCTTTATCGGCAGAAGGCGGCCAAGATCTCTTCACCCCGCTGAGAGCTTTTTTTCATGAATGAACTGGATGAACCCGGCAAGGAATTCCACGGGACCGGCAAAACCTACCGTCCATTTCTTTTGGTGGTCCTGTTCTTCTCCCTGTACCTGGCCTATCTCATTTTAAAGCCGTTCCTGGACACCTTGCTTCTGTCCATCATTTTGGCTTCTCTTCTCTACCCCCTGCAGGTGTACCTGGTCCGACTCTACCGAGGGCGGAAGAACCTGGCGGCCTTGACCATCGTTTTTCTCTTCACCTTCCTCATTGCCATTCCCGTCTTCTTTTTCGCCTCAGCCCTGGTGGCTCAGGGCCTCCAATCCATTAACCAGATCAACGATTGGCTGCGAGCCGGAAATCTACAGAGGCTCACTCATGATCCCAAAATCCTCGAATACATCGAGTGGTTCCAGGACAAATTCGCATTCCTCGAGATCCACAAACTCGATATTCAGAGCAATCTTCTCCAGCTGAGCAAGAACGTGGGGCAGTTTATTCTTTCCAGGGGGGCGACCCTGCTCGGCAATGCCGCCATTTTGATCACGCATTTCCTGGTGATGATCTTTCTGCTTTTTTACTTAGTGAGAGACGGGGCGGAAATGCTCGAGAAGGGGAGGTACTTCTCTCCGTTGCGGAAAGAACAGGAAGACCGGATTCTCGGAACTATTCGCATGGTTTCCCGGTCCGTTTTCATGGGGTGTTTTTTGACGGCATTGTGCCAGGGGGTTGTGGGAGGAATCGGCCTTTCCATCGTGGGAATCCCCGGCTTGTTTTGGGGTACCGTGGTGGCTTTCTCTTCCCTGATCCCCCTGGTGGGGACCGCCCTTGTTTGGGTGCCGTGCGTCTTCTACCTCTTGCTTTTCGGCAGCATGAAGTCTGCAATCTTTTTGGCTGCTTGGTTCATAGTCCTGGTCGGGTCCCTCGACAACTTCCTTCGTCCTTACCTGATGAGGGGACAAGGGACTTTATCCCTGTCGCCCTTTTATATCTTCCTGGCCATCATCGGGGGAGTGCAGTACTTCGGTCTTGTGGGCGTTCTCTACGGACCCCTGTGCCTGGCTTTTGCCATGGTCATGCTCGCCATTTACGGGGTCGAGTATCGGGAGGATTTGCTGTCCGGGGACAAGACCGCTCCTCTCATGACGGATTCCGATGAAACGAAATAAAACCCAAAGGAGCGATTCTCTGCCGTTGTACGGCTCCAAAGGGTGGGCATAGAGCCCGCCACTGGGGTGACGACAGGTGAACCGGTCATGCAGGGGCAGGTTCATTTCCACTTGGCAGGATGCGCCGTTTAAGGGGGAATGACCGGAAGGAATCGCCCGGTTTAAGTAGAAGAGGGTACGCCTCAGAGGCTGTTCATGACGTCTCGGTCGATACTGCAGAGAACTTTTCGGAAAACCGGTTGAGCCCTCATCTCTGCCAGGACTCGGTCTCCGAAGGCCTGCATCTCCCGGTTCGTCCAGCTTTTGGCAAAAAGGTGATATCGGTGCTGGTTGTGGAGCTTGGCGAGGGGGGCAGGGGAAGGACCCAGCAAGGCAATGTTTATCCCCTTCGAGTGAAGTTCCCGGGCAATGCTCCGGCAAAGAACCTCCAACTCCTCAATGGCCCTTTTCACGACGTCCTCTTTGGGAGAGCTGAGGAGAAACCGCACCAGGCGGGTATGGGGGGGGTACTGCAGTTTCGCCCGCGATTCGAGCTCCTGGTGGGCGAATCTCAGGTAGTCCATTTCCCGGACCGAACGAATGGTATAGTGCGCGGGGTTGTAGGTTTGGAGGAGGACCCGACCGGGCCTGTCCCCACGTCCCGCTCTTCCGGCCACTTGCATGAGCAACTGGACCGTAATTTCCCCGGCTCGAAAATCGGACATCTGCAGAGCGGTGTCCGCATTCACGATGCCGACGAGGGTGATTCCCGGAAAATCGTGTCCTTTGGCCACCATTTGCGTGCCGATGAGAATGTCGGCCTCCTCTCTCCTCACCGCGTTAAAACTGGCGACCATCTGACCGGAGCGGCGGGTGGTGTCCCGATCCACCCGCACGATGCGTGCCTCGGGACACAAACGGCGGATTTCCTCTTCCACCCTTTCGGTGCCGAATCCGAGGGGGAAAAGGGACGCTCGGCCGCAGAGGGGGCATTGTTCGGGAATGGGTCTTTGCAGACCGCAATAGTGGCAGCGAAGCAGCCCCTCTCGTTGATGAAAGGTGAGACTCACGCTGCAGTGGGAACATTGAATCACCTCGCCGCACCCGCTGCACAGTACAAAGGTCGCAAACCCTCGTCGATTGAGAAAAATCAGGGCTTGCTCTCCTTTTTTGGTGGTTTCCTTGAGTGCCCCCTTGAGGTCGGCCGATAGAATTCGATCGGAACTCTTCTGTCGGCGCATGTCCACCACGGTCAGATCGGGGAGAGGACGATCCAGTATCCTCCTGGACAGGGTGAGCATTCGATAACGGTTCTGTCCACAGTGATAGATGGACTGCAGGGACGGGGTTGCCGAACCCAGCACTACGGGGATTCCAAGCCTTTTGGCTCGCATGAGGGCGACATCCCGTCCATGGTAACGCAACCGGTCGTCCTGCTTGTAGGACGAGTCATGCTCTTCGTCGACGATGATGAGTCCGAGGTCGGGAACCGGCATGAAGATAGCCGAGCGAACCCCCAGAACGATCTTCCGCCCTCCCCGCAACACCTCGCGCCACTGGTCGTAACGAACCCCCGGAGCAAGAGCGCTGTGCCAGACGGCCAGGCGGGATCCGAATCTCTGTCGGAAGATCGGCTCCATCTGGGTGCTCAGGGCGATTTCCGGGACGAGGACAATTCCCCCTCGCCCCTCCCTGAGCGTTTGTTCCACCAGTCGCAGATAGATCTCCGTTTTGCCGCTCCCGGTGACCCCATATAAGAGAAAGGTCTCGAAGTGCTTTCGATGGATCGACGAGGAGATGGAGCGAAGAACCTCCTCCTGCTCGGCGGTGAGCACGATGTCCGAGGGTTCGGCCAGGTCCTGGGCACACGGCGACTCGCGAATTTCCTCCTCGGTCCGCACCTCGATCCATCCCTCCCGGGCCATCCGGGGGATCCAGTAGTCCGCGTTGGAAATTTCATGTCTCAAGGAGGGCAGGGAGTGCAATCCGTCACCCTGCCGGAGGATCTCCACCAGGCGACGCAGATTTGGGCTCCTCGCCGTGTGCTCCCGAGACGGAGGGGAAATCAGTCGCACCAAGCGAACCTTTTTGGGGGAAACTCGTGGGCGGTTCCATTGGAATGAACGTTCAATCCATCCTCGCTTCTCGAGACTCCTGAGACGATGGGCGATGCGGGTTGAGGTATCGGCCTTGTCTTTGAGGTCGTCCACGCAGAGGGTCCCGTCTTCCTGAAACAAGGAAAGGATGTCGCTCGCTTCGTGGGTTCCCCGGGCCGCCCGCCCCGATGCCGTGAGGCGGTAGCAGAGCCGAGGGGATTCGAAGAGTTCGCGTGGAAGGACGGTTTCCAGGACATCCCCCAGGGGATGGAAATAATACAAGGACATCCAGCGGCAAAGGGACAGGAGCTCGTCCGGTATAACGGGTTGAGGGTCGAGCACCGTGAGGATCGGTCGTAAGCGTACAGGCTTGGGAAGGGCCGGGGGCGTGGACTCCAGGCCGAGAACCAGGCCCATGGCCTCGCGACGCCCCAAGGGAACCAGGACTCTCTTGCCCGGACGGATCTCGCCTTGGACAGGCTCGGGAACCAGGTAGTGGAGTGTCTTTTCCAGGGCATTGAAAACAGATACTTCTGCAAACAAGGGACCCTCTTGTGGCGCGGGGCGTTTCCCCGGTATCGAAACCGGCCGACCCATCGGCCATGCTGGTATCACATGTGATCGGTCAGGTCAAAACGAAATCAGCCCCAAGGGAGTCTCGGCCCATTGCGTTGCTTTCGCCCTTTCCCTCGACAAGACAGAGGCAGAAGACCTTCCTTGCCTTCGGGACGCATGACGGCCGATAGGAAGAGTACCCGTCACCCCCATGATCGAAAACCTCGACAAATGTTGTCTGAAGCTGTTTTCCGCCTAATTATTGCTTGCTATGCGCCTGTCTGTAGGTATAATTGCCTTTCAAGCGGCGGGGTCGAAAGGCCGGTCCGGGCAATCATATTCAGATACTGCATGATGGGTGATGGGGCTTGAAATACAATGAATCCCTTGTTTTCAGGAGGAGAAAATGACGAAAACGGAGTTGGTGGCTAAGATCGCTGAGGGGGCGGGCATCACCAAGGCTACGGCCGAAAAGGCGCTGAACAGTTTCATCGCGGCGGTGGGGAATGCTCTCGCCACCGACGAAAAGATCACCCTGGTGGGATTCGGCACCTTCGAGGTCGCCACGCGATCCCAGCGAGAGGGCCGCAATCCGCGGACGGGCGAGGCCATCACGATTCCTTCCTCCAAGGTGGTCAAGTTCAAACCGGGCAGCAAGCTTCGGGAATTGGTGAAATAGAAGAGAAGGGATTCCGGTCTACGGGTTTGGGACCAGGGGCCGGAATCCTGCTCAGGTCAATCCACGAAGGGTATTCCGGCCATTTGAATGCCGAACCGTGATCGTCAAGCTCTCATTGAACCTCGGAAAGGAAGACGGGAAAGCCTCCTTCCGCCTTTTGCATTCGTAGTTTTCACTCCCCAAGATCTAGATCTCTTTTTTCAATGGATTTCGTGTGGTGCACGGGAGGAAAAACCACTCTTTCTGGCACCTGTTCGTACCGTTCGCGATTCCCATGGTGCCGTGGCCGTGGTTGGTCCTATGATCGGGGCACCTCAGGCGGTGATGGTTCTCGAAAAGATGATCGCACTGGGAGTCCAGCGGGTGGTGACTGTGGGTTGGTGCGGTTCCCTCCAGCCCGAGGTGAAAATTGGAGACGTTGTCCTGCCGACCGGGGCTTTCTCCGAAGAGGGGACGTCTCGGCATTATCCCGTCGAGGAGACTGAAACTGGCCCATCGGCGAGGATTTTCCGCATCTTGAAGGAGAAGCTGCGGGAACCGGAGTTTGTCGTACACCTTGGGAAGGTTTGGACCACGGATGCACCGTACCGGGAGACCCCGCGGAAAGTGCAGTTCTACCAGGAATCCGGGGCCCTGGCCGTGGACATGGAAACCTCCGCCCTCTTCCAGGTCGCACATTTCCGCGCAATCGAACTGGGGTCGATCCTGGTGGTTTCCGACGAGTTGTTCGACATGAAATGGACTCCCGGCTTTCGGGAGAGTCGTTTCCAGGAAACCAGACGTAGACTGGCCGAATGGATTCCGGAAGCCACGGCGCCTCTTCGATGACACAAGGGCGGTACGAGGCCCAAGAGGGCTGTTCCCCGCATACTGGAAGAAAGCCACCCGACGGCTTAGGACTTCGAGGACTTCATGGAAGAAATAGATAAGATCCGGAGCAGGTTGGAATTTCTGCGCCGGGAGATTCGGCGCCACGACTATCTGTACCATGCCCTGGATCGGCCGGAGATCAGCGATGCCGAATATGACGCTCTCTTCCAGGAACTGCTCCGGATCGAGTCGGCTCACCCGGACCTGATCACACCCGATTCTCCGTCCCGCAGGGTGGGTTTTCCACCCCTGGAATCCTTCCAGCCGTTCGAGCACGTAGTTCCCATGTTGAGTCTCGAGAACGCCATGACGGAGACGGAGGTGGTGGAATTCGACCGTCGTGTGAAGAAGCTTCTCGGTATCAAGGAAGATCCCGCCTACGTGGCCGAACCCAAGATGGACGGCTTGGCTATCGAGATCATCTATGAAAACGGTGACCTGTCAAGGGCGGGAACTCGAGGTGACGGGATTGTCGGAGAGGACGTCACCCTCAACGTGAAAACCATCCGCTCCATTCCATGGCGCTTGTATGTGCCGGGTGACGGCACTCCAATTCCCGAGCTCCTTGCTGTCCGAGGCGAGGTCTACATGGAGCGGAAGGATTTTGAGGCACTGAACCGAAAGCGCGCAGAAGAAGGGGAACCCTTGTTCGCCAATCCTCGAAACGCCGCCGCCGGTTCCCTTCGCCAGCTTGACTCCTCCATCACCGCCCGTCGCCCCCTCAAGGCGACTTTTTACGGGGTAGGGCAGACCCTGGGGGTAGAATTCCAGGGCCAGTGGGAGATCCTGCAAAGGCTTCGGAACTGGGGACTTCCAGTCAACCCCAGGTCGCGTCTGTGCCGGGGGATTCAAGAAGCGATTCTTTTCTTTCGGGAATTGGAAAAGGAACGGGATCAACTGCCCTACGAGACGGACGGAGTCGTCATTAAGGTCGACCGGATCGAGTTCCAGCGGCGATTGGGAGAAAAATCCAGGAGCCCTCGATGGGCTATTGCATACAAGTTCTCCCCCCGTGATGCGGAGACCAGAATCGAGGACATACGAGTTCAGGTGGGGAGAACGGGCATTCTGACCCCGGTAGCCGTCCTGCGGCCTGTGAAAGTGGGAGGTGTGGTGGTCCGGCGGGCGACCCTTCATAATCAAGACGAGATCGACCGGAAGGACATCCGTATTCACGACACGGTTCGAGTAAGAAGGGCAGGGGATGTAATCCCGGAAGTTTTCGAGGTCGACCGATCCAGGCGGACTGGAGAGGAACAGCCTTTCCGAATGCCGGACCTATGCCCGGTCTGCAGGCAGCAGGTCGTGAGGCTCCCCGGCGAGAGCGTTCACCGGTGCATCAACCGGAACTGTCCTGCCCAGATCAAGGGATCCATCCGGCATTATGCAAGCCGAGATGCCATGAACATCAAGGGGCTGGGGGAAAAGATCATCTCCTTCCTGGTGGATGAAGGTTTACTTCGCTCGGTGGCGGACCTCTACCGACTGCGAGCGGAGGACCTGGAGTCTTATCCCCGTTTTGGAAAGAAATCGGCATCGAACTTGGTGGATGCCATTGCACGAAGCAAGGAAACCACCCTGTCCCGTTTCCTATATGCCCTGGGAATCCCACATGTGGGCTCGCACTTGGCCCAGCTCCTGGCGGATCACTTCCAATCCGTTGAGCTGGTGATGAAAGCGACCGCCGAAGAATTGACCGCCATCGCCGGGGTGGGGGAAGTAGTGGCTTTCAGCGTCCTGACCTACTTTTCGAACCCTTCGAACCTGCAACTGGTGCAAGATCTCCTTGCCTGCGGGGTACACTTCAGGGAAGCCGGTCAGCCCGTTTCCGCCCCCCAGGATTTCTGGACCGGAAAGACGGTCGTTCTTTCGGGGACCCTCACCGGGATGACTCGACAGCAGGCGGCGGACTTGTTGACATCCAGAGGGGCCAGGGTTGCTTCGAGTGTCAGTGGCCACACGGATGTCCTCATCGTGGGCAAGGACCCGGGCTCTAAACTGGAGAAGGCCCGGTCTCTGGGTATACAAATCATGGAGGAGAGGGAATTTCTGGACCATCTTCAAGACAGAGGTGCGGCGTCGGGTTTCACAACGTGAGGAAGGGTCCATGCAACAACGGCGAGTTCGTGTGCTGATCACGGGAAGAGTGCAGGGGGTTTTTTTCCGAGCCTACACCCGGGATGCCGCCCGCAGAGCCGGTGTCACAGGCTGGGTGCGAAACCTGGCCGACGGTCGAGTCGAGGCCCTGTTTGAAGGGGATGCGGATAAGGTGGAACAAATAATCGAATGGTGCCGCAAGGGAAGCTTTCTGGGGCGCGTGGAACATGTTGAGGTGCTCGATGAGGCCTATCGGGGGGAATTTGAAAACTTCGACATTCAGTACGGAAGATGACGACCGTGGATTGGATAAAATCCGTCTGGCAGGAATTCGTTCGGTTTCTCACGGAATATGATCTGAACAAAATCATGGACCTTCTCTCCGGGGTTGACTGGCAGGAGGTGTTGCTGAATCCGTTCACGTGGCTGGTATCGGTTCCCTTGCTCGTGTATCTCATCGTGAGGAGGCATCATCGAATTCTCCTGGTGGGAATCTCGGCAGCGGTATTTGTTTTCTTCCTTCAGACCAGGTTTCCCCCTGCGGGGGAAGCCATACCCTTATCCAAGCTCCTGGAATTTCTGGGTGTTGCCATCGGGATCATCGGGGTGAACGTCTACCTCCTGTTCATCCGGGACAAATAGGAGGCCACAGCATCTAATAACTTCGCCCTCGGCACCGCCCCTCCTTCAATCCAAAACGGAGCGAAAGCCCGGAGCTCGAAAAAGACCTAGAGATCCTTTGTCCCTTCACGCTCTGTGACACTTTCCACCTCGGGTCGCCCGCCGTTGACCCGTTCTCTTAGTTCTTTCCCCACCTTGAAGAACGGCAGTTTCTTGAACTGTACCTCGATCAACTCGCCCGTCTTGGGGTTTCTCCCTTTGTAGCCTTCATAATACTTCACCTTGAAGCTCCCAAAGCCACGAATCTCGAGGCGGTCCGAACGGATCAAGGCATTCTCCATGCTCTGAAAAGTCACGTTGACAGCCGTTTCCGCGGCTTTCAGAGTGATCCCCTCCGCTTTCGCCAGCGCCTCGATGAGCTGACTCTTCGTCATGTCCCACGCTCCTTGTCGTTCTATCATCCATGATTCAGGATCTCGGAACGATTCTTTCCGCATTCCCCATATAGGATCGAAGAACCTGTGGAATCACGACCGTTCCGTCTTCCTGCTGATAGTTTTCCAGGATGGCGACCAAAGTTCTCCCCACCGCCAGTCCGGAACCGTTCAGGGTATGTACCAGTTCCGTTCGGGAACGGCCCCTGCGTCGAAGCCGTATATTGGCCCGGCGTGCCTGGAAATCCTCGAAATTGCTGCAAGAAGAAATCTCGCGATAGGTGTTCTGGCCTGGCAACCAAACCTCAATGTCGTAAGTTTTGGCTGCCGAAAAGCCAAGATCGCCGGTGCACAGCATGACCACTCGATAATGGATTTCGAGCGCCTGCAGGATGGCTTCCGCGTTGGCCAGGAGAGACTCCAGTTCGTCGTATGAACTCTCCGGAGTCACGAATTTCACCAGTTCCACCTTGTTGAACTGGTGTTGCCGGATCAGTCCCCGAGTATCTTTTCCGTAAGACCCCGCCTCGGAACGAAAACAAGGGGTATAGGCCGTGTAATAACGCGGCAGGGTTTCCTCATCGAGGACTTCGTTGGCGTGGATGTTGGTGACAGGCACCTCCGCCGTCGGCACCAGAAAGAAGTCCCGCCCCTCGATCTTGAACAGATCCTCCTTGAACTTCGGCAGTTGGCCGGTCCCCAAAAGACTGGCGCTGTTGACCATAAAGGGGGGGAAGACCTCCGTATAGCCGTGTTTCTTGGTGTGAATGTCCAACATCAACGAGATGAGTGCCCGCTCAAGGGCGGCCCCTTGGCCCCAGTAGAGGGCAAAGCGAGCCCCCGTCATCCTGGAAGCCCTCTCGAAATCCAGGATCTCCAGGTTCTCTCCTATCTCCCAGTGAGGCCTGGGTTGAAAAGAAAGCGTTGGAGGGGTTCCCCATGTCCGGACCACCGGGTTGTCCTGTTCGTCCTTGCCGATGACCACGGATTCATGAGGCATGTTGGGGATCAGTAAAAGAACCTCGTGAAAAGCCTGTTCAATCGTTGCCAGTTCGGAGTCCAGGGCCTTGATTCTCTCTCCAAGCTCACGCATTTCTTGAATCCGCTCCGAGGCATCCTTCTTTTCCGCCTTGAGGCGGGAGATCTCCTCTGAGGCCAGGTTGCGCCGATATTTCAGCTCTTCCACCTGGCGCAGAACCCTACGGCGGTTCTCGTCCAGCACGACGAAGGCCTTCAAGTCCGTGTCCATGCGACGGTTTCGAAGCATCTCATTGACACGGTCCACGTTGTCACGGACGAACTTGAGATCGAGCATCCTTCTCCATCTTCTGCGTTTAGGATCGAATCCAACGGTTTCTGTTCAATTATCAATGGGTTAAACAAAAATCTCTTATCATCGAACCAAAAGGTTTGTCAATTTCTTTTGTTTTGTCACTTCAATGGGTTAAGCGAATCTTGCGTGCCGTCGGTGTCACCCGGCATCGGTCTCGGACTCAATCAAACTTCGAGCTCACGACCTCGACGCTGTAGTCTCCCAGAAGGTCCATGTCCGGGAGGTTATGAAACACCAACATGAAGGGGACCCTCCTGGACGGCTGAATGTTGACATTGGAGAGATCCTTTCCTTCCCGGTTCATCATGCGATTCTGGAGTTCGGTGGCGTTGAACTGCACCAGTTCCTTGCGGTTCATGCTGTTTCCGGCATAGCAGCGCTGGGACTGGGCAACCTTGTTGTCCCGCTTGTAGAGCTTTCCCTCGAGCAGAACAAAACTGACGGGCTTGGAGGATTCGTTGACGATTTCCCCTTCCACAACAAAGATCTGGCCTACATGGAGGTTGTCCAGAAAATAGGCATGGGTCGTATCGAGGATGCTTACTACGGGTTCCTTGATTTCGGTGGGAGACGAAGAGGGTCCCGGAGGGGTCTTGCTGGGCGAACCGGTCAGAAAGTAGGCAACTCCCCCTGCGAGGAGGGCAAGGGGAAGTATCCAGAGCAGCTTTTTTTTGGAAGAAGGTGCCTTTGCGATGCCGGGAAGGGCGGGAGCCGAAGAGGGCGTGGAGTGGCGGGTGCTTTGGTCTTCCAGGCCCACGGCATCCTCCGACAAGTCTATATGAATGAGCACTTCCTCTTCGGGTTGGCTTACCGAAAACATGTGCCCGCAGCGAGAGCACCGGACCTTGGTTCGAGGTCCTTTCAGCCGGGTGGGATCCAGTCGGAATTTGGTTTTGCAGGATTCACACGTAACGATCATGTACCGTCTTCCTTCAATGAACCGAACCTACCCGGTGATCCGCAAAAATTTTGGGTTCGAGGGACCCGGAGTTCATGGGCAAGGGCATGATTACGTGAACTCGATTTCGCAGATTTCCGGAAGGTTTCGGTGCCTTTCCGAGTAATCAAGACCGTAGCCGACGAGAAATCCGCTCTCGATGCGGAGGCCGACATAGTCAATGGCCACATCCACTTCTCGGCGCTCGATCTTGTCAATGAGAGCACAAACCTTCAAAGATGCAGGCTTACGCTCTTTGAGCCGCTCCAGAAACCAGGCAAGAGTAGTTCCCGTGTCCACAATATCCTCCACCACGATCACATGCCGCCCCTCGATGTTCATCTCGATGTCCTTGGTGATCCGAACAGCGCCGCTGGAGCGGCTTTTGTCTCCATAACTCGATAACCGGACAAAATCCACTTCCACGGGAAATGAAAGCCGTCGTGCCAGATCGGCCAGAAAGATGAAGGCACCTTTCAGAATTCCGACGAGGATTACCTTCTTCCCGGAATAGTCCTCGTTGATTTGGTGCGCCAGTTCGTCCACTTTTCGCCTGAGCTCGACCGAAGAGACCCTCGATACCAGTCGGTAATCTTCCTTCATCTCCTTCTCCTCAGTTCCGTCTCAAATGCCGGTTTTTTCGATGGATTCCCCGGAAAAGGCGCTCCCGTGGAATGGGTGATGCCGCGGGAACTCGCGCAAACCTGGTCCACGGCCAAGGTCCCACAGACCCGATGCCCCAGCGGAATGGGTCGATCGAAGAACAAAAGCGGTGATCAATGTATCGGACTTCAAGGCGGAAATCAATGGGTAACCTCTTTTAACTGCTTAATTCCACTCGATTTACGACGGTGAAACCGCCAACGGTGCTCAAGTCCTTCGACGAGCAACCAGGAAGCATCGGTTGAGGAACCCTCATCCCTTTGCTTCTCCTTCCGCCGTTTTCGTTGCTTTTGAACTGTCAAACGGTTATAGAAACAAAAACCCATAACCCTAGGAGGAACCTGGAAATGCGTGAACTGGTCGAACAGGCGTTGGAAAAGATTCGCCCCATGCTCCAGCAGGATGGTGGGAACGTCGAGCTGGTGGGTGTGGATGGTACCGTGGTCAAGGTCCGCCTGCAGGGAGCCTGCCATGGATGTCCCATGAGCCGGATGACCCTCAAGGCCGGCATCGAAAGGATCATCAAGCAGGAAGTCCCCGGCGTCAGCGAAGTGGTTGCCGTGTAAAGAAAGCCGAAGCATCCGCCGAGGGAGGGGAGGGATCGGGCCTGCCTTCCTTTGAAACCCGTTGGCCCGTCAGGCTCCCAAGCCGGGAGTCGGCCCCCGTATCGCGGCTTTTGGTCGGGAGTCGGATCCCGGCGGGGAGCCGTTTTACTTATGGTAGGGTTCATTCCTGAGGATCGTGAATGCCCGGTAGAGCTGTTCCGCCAGGACCAGCCGGGCGATGTCGTGAGGAAACGTCATCCTGGAGAGCGCCAATACGGAATTGGCTGCTTCGAGGAGCTTCGGCGAGACCCCCAGGGGGCCGCCCGTCACCATCCAGACCTTCGCCGCTCCTTCTGCACGCAATCGTTCCAGGAATCCTGCAAGGCCGACCGAATCGAATTCACGGCCCCGCTGGTCCCAAACAACCAGGTAATCCTCTTTCCCCACCAGATCGAGAATCCGCCCGCTCTCCCTCTCCCGGACCGTCTCCTCGATGCTCTTGTGCAGGATCCTCTCCGCCCTGACCTGGTACACCCGTGTGGGAATGTAATGACCCAGGCGGCCCAGATACCGCTCGATGGCAATATCGATCGACGGGAGTGCCGTTTTTCCCACAAATACCAGGTTCAGGGTCATCATGGAGAAGCTTCTCCGGATTGGTGGATTACGGACAGAAGGCTCCCAGTAGAAACTCCCTGTTCCCTTTGGGTCCCAGGATAGGGGAGGGAATGATCCCCAACACCCCAAGTCCCAGGGATTCGGCCAGATTCCTCATGGAGCTGCAAATCTCCCCGTGAACCGCTGGGTCGCGAACGACTCCTCCTTTGCCCACCCTCGAGGGACCCGCTTCGAACTGGGGCTTGATTAGGGCGATGAGTATCCCTTCCGGGCCAAGAAACCGCAAGGTGGCCGGGATGACCAGTTTAAGCGATATGAAAGAAGTATCGATGACGGCAATCTGAATCGGTTCAGGAATGATGTCCTGGGGAAGGTGGCGAATATTGCGGCGCTCGAGGACAATCACCCGCGGATCCTGGCGGAGCTTCCATGCCAGCTGTCCGTAGCCCACGTCCACGGCATAGACGCGGCGTCCGCCTCTTTGCAACAGGCAGTCCGTGAAGCCGCCGGTGGAGGCACCCACATCCATGGCTACCAGGCCGGTCACGTCCACGCCGAAATGAATCAAGGCGTGATGCAATTTGTAGCCGCCCCGACTGACGAAAGGAATTTCCCCCTCGATCCGGATTGGGGAATCTTCTGGGACCTTTTGCCCCGCCTTGGTGATACGGACCTCGTCGACCAGGACCCGGGCAGCCAGAATGAGCGCCTGCGCGCGCTCACGACTCGAGGTCAGGCCTCTATCGACGAGCAGCCTGTCCAATCGCACGCAACGCCTGGCCATGGTGCACTTCCAAAACTTCCTGTGCGGCCCGCTCGATGCCGTCGGCATCGATCCCATGCACAGCCCTCAAAACTTTCTGGCTTCCATGGGGGATAAAGGAATCCGGGAGACCGAGACGAACGAAGGTCCGGGGAAAATATCCCGCCTCCTGGAACATCTCGAGCACCGCGCTCCCGAACCCTCCCGCCAGAACATTCTCTTCCACGGTAATCACCCGTTTGATTTTCCGGGCGTGCTGGAGGAGCAGTTCCAGGTCCAGAGGTTTCACGAAACGAGCGTTGATCACCGTGGACTCGATCCCCTGGACTTCCAGTCTCCGAGCGGCTTCCAGGCAGGGATACACGGTGGATCCAATTCCGATGAGCAAGAGGTCCTCGCCTTCCCGCAAAACCTCCCCCTTGCCGATGGGCAGGGTCCGGAAATCCGAATCCAGGGGCACTCCCCGGCCGCTTCCCCGCGGGTAGCGAAGAGCTGCGGGACCAGGATGGTCCAGGGCCGTCTTGAGCATGTGGCGCAGCTCGTTTTCGTCCTTGGGTGCCATGAGCACCATGTTGGGGATCGAGCGAAGGAACGAAAGATCGAAAACCCCGTGATGGGTGGGACCATCTTCCCCCACAATACCTCCGCGATCCATGCAGAATACGACCGGCAGGTTCTGGAGACAAACGTCGTGGATGATCTGGTCGTAGGCCCGCTGCAGAAAAGTGGAATAAACGGCAACCACCGGTTTGAATCCATCCACAGCCAACCCCGCGGCAAAGGTCACCGCGTGCTGTTCGGCGATGCCCACATCGAAGAATCGTTCAGGGAAACTTTTCGAGAACAGATCCAGGCCGGTTCCCTGGGGCATGGCGGCCGTGATGGCCACTACCTTGGGATCCTGCTCGGCAAGGCTCGTGATGGATTCTCCAAAAACCTGGGTGTAGGACGGAATGCACGAGGCGGAGTTGAGACTCCTTCCTGTTTCCACATCAAAAGCTCCCACGCCGTGAAAACGAGTGGGGTCTTTTTCCGCCGGCGGATACCCCTTGCCTTTCTGGGTCATGACATGGATGAGCACCGGTCCTTTGATGTACCGCACAGCCTGGAGGACTTCGATGAGTCGATCCAGGCGATGACCCTTGATGGGCCCGATATAATGGAAATCCAGGGCCTGGAAAAGCATGCCGGGGGTGAAGAGAGAGACCAGGGAATCCTCGCTTCGTCGAAGCAGCTGTATAATGTTTGGTCCCAGTCCGGGGATGGATTTGAGGAAGTTTTCCATCTCGCGTTTGAGATTGATGAGAGTCTTGTTCGATAATTTGCGGCTTAGGAAAGAGGATAAGGCACCGACGTTGGGGGAGATCGACATTTCGTTGTCGTTGAGCACAACGATCAGGTCCCTGTCCAGGTCTCCAGCATGGTTCAAAGCCTCGAAAGCCATTCCGCCTGTCATGCTGCCGTCACCGATGACCGCAATGGTCCGGTTTGTGGATCCCCTGAGCGAGTTGGCTACCGCCATTCCAAGGGCACTCGAGATGGAAGTGCTGGAGTGCCCCGTCCCGAACGCATCATGGTTGCTCTCACTCCTCTTGGGAAAACCGCTGATTCCCCCTTCCTGCCGGATAGTATGAAACAGGGGACGACGTCCCGTAAGGATTTTGTGGGCATATGCCTGATGTCCCACATCCCAGATGATGCGATCGTGTGGACTGTCGAACACGAAATGGAGTGCCAGGGTGAGCTCGACCACCCCCAGGCTCGGAGCCAAATGCCCGCCGTTTACGGAGAGCGTCCGGATGATGACCTCACGAATTTCCTGGGCCAACTGCTGGAGTTGCGCCAGGGACAGCTGCTTGAGTTGTGACGGACCGTCTATTCGAGAAAGCAACGGTTTCTCTTGTTCTTCTTTCAAGTTTCAACCTCTTCGAAATGCGATCATCCACACCTTTGGTGGTTGGCTGCCGACCTTTGGTCTTTCCTCCACAGCATCGAGCCTTCCCCCCACCTCAATGGTGAACCGAGGCTTTGCCGCAAACCGCGTGGGACTCGATTTCCTTTCATGTTTTGCGGACCAGCAGATGCATGGCAATGGCCCTCAAAGGTTCAGCCGACCCGTCGAAGCAGGACAGGGACTCAAGGGCTTCCGCCACGTGTCGCTTTGCCGACTCGTGGGAGGCCTTGAGGCCCATGAGGGCCGGATAGGTCTTCTTGTTCCTGGCGACATCCGATCCTGGAGTCTTGCCCATCAGCCGGGCCTCCCCCTCGACATCCAACAGGTCGTCGGTGATTTGAAACGCCAACCCAAAATGATGCCCATATCGAATCAGGGCCGCAACACTTTCTTCCGTTCCTCCCATGAGAACGGCGCCCGCTTCCAGGGAAGCCGTGATCAGCGCCCCAGTCTTGCATCGGTGCATATACTCCACAGTCTCGATGTCCACCTCCCGGCTCTCGGACTCAAGGTCGATGGTTTGTCCCCCGACCATCCCGTTTGCGCCGGCCGCCCTGGCAATGACGCCCACCACCTGGAGAATCTTGTCGGGAGAGAAAAGGCCTTTTTCCCCAAGGCCGGCCATCACCACAAATGCCTCGGTCAGGAGCGCATCCCCTGCCAGTATGGCCATGGCTTCCCCGAAGACCTTGTGGTTTGTTGGACGCCCCCTGCGAAAATCGTCGTTGTCCATGGCGGGAAGGTCATCGTGAATCAGGGAATAGGTGTGGATCATTTCCAGGGCACATGCGACAGGCATGACCGCCTGGAAGGCCCCGCCCGGCAATTCTGCCGACGCTGGGTACCGGCGGCTTCCGGAAACAGCTTCCGCGGCTGCCAGGCAAAGAATGGGCCGCAGCCTTTTGCCCCCTGCAAAAAGACTGTAGCGAGCCGCCTCCACAACCCGCTTCTCCAACCTCGAGGAGGGAGGGAAGCATTGATTGAGGGCTGTTTCCACCCACTCTTTTCTCTCGCTCAGGTACTTTTTCAGATCAAAAGGTTGCATCTCCAATCCGAGCTCCTGTATTCCGGCACCGCAAAACCACTCTATCACGCCTTCCCGTGCCTTTCCATACTTTTGAAGCCGTTTTGCGGGCTTCGAAAGTGCATTTTTGACCCGTATCGCCTTCACTCGGAAGGGGAAGACCCCTCGAAGGGGACAGCGTTCCATCCACCCTCCTGGTTGGCCATCAGCACCTGGATTTTCTTTTCGGCTTCTTCCAGCTTTTTCTGACAAAACTGCACCAGGCGGATGCCTTCGGTAAAGGATTCCACGGCTTCCTCGAGGGGCAGGTCACCCCGTTCGAGCCTTTCTACAAGGGATTGCAGCTTCTTGAGGGCTTCTTCGAACGACTCACTCTTCTTTTTCGACATAACTCATCCTTCTCCATGGGACCTCGTGGAATCCCATTCCCCCAGCACCGTGCATTTCAGACCCCCTTGGGCAAGTCGCAGCCCGACCTCATCCCCGGGGCGAACCTGGGTGGACTCCCGAAGAACCGCCATGTCCTTCAGTCGGTAGCCGATGGCATAGCCCCTTTTCAACACGCTCAGGGGGTTGAGGCTCTCGAGCCGAAACAGAGACTGCCGCACCAGGGACCTCCACCCCTCCAGATTTCGTTCGAAGTGCAGCATCATTTCTCTTTGAAGCCGGTTGACCTGGGTCCTCGAGTGATCGATGGTCCTAACGGGATAGCCGGCCCTCAGTCTTTCCAAGAGATGGATCGAGAGGGTCCGGCGACGATCCAGGTGGCGGGAAAATGCCAGCTGGATCCGTTCCGCCCGGTCGTCCAGAAAGAGCCGCAGGCTTTCGAACCGACGTCTCGGACTGACCAGGCGCTTCTCGAGGAACTCTAATGCATTTCTTGCCCCTTCGAGCCTCCGTTGAAGGATCTCGACCATTCGTTCCGTGCAACCGGACAACTGCCGCTGAAACTCCTCGAGCCGATGGATGACCCACTGGGCACCGGCTGTGGGGGTCGGAACCCGGAGGTCCGCCACGAAGTCGGAAATGGTGTAGTCGATCTCATGGCCTACGGCCGAAATCGTCGGAATGGGGCAGGCCGCCAGGGCCCGAGCCACCCTTTCCTCGTTGAAAGGCCACAAATCCTCGATGCTGCCGCCTCCCCGCCCCACCAGGATCACATCCCACCCGAATTGTTCCCGGAGCTTGCCTGCCGTCTCAATAGCAGCCTGGATCTCGCCCGCCGCCTCCTGCCCCTGGACTCGAACGGGCAAAAGCGAAATCTCGAGGGGGTAGGGGCTGCGGTGCAATACTTTGAGGATGTCCCGGACGGCCGCCCCCGTGGGGGACGTCACCAACGCAATACGCTGAGGACAAAGGGGCATGGCTTTCTTGCGGGAGGAGTCAAAAAGCCCCTCGCTTCCGAGCTTCTTCTTGAGTTGATCGAAGGCCAGCTGGAGCGCCCCGAGACCTTGGGGTTCCATCACGTCTACAATGAGCTGGTACTCTCCCCGGGGCTCATAGACACTGATGCGCCCCTGGCAAAGGACTTGAAGGCCGGATTCCGGAACAAAACGCAGGTAGCGGTTTTGGGATCGGAAAAAGACCGCGCGGATTTGGCTTTCCTCGTCCTTGAGGGTAAAGTAGTGGTGCCCCGACGCCGCAATCCGGAAGTTCGAAATCTCGCCCATGACCCAGACCAGCCCGTAATGAGTCTCGAGAAGGTCACGAATCCTTGCATTGAGTTCACTCACGCTATAAACGAGGGGTTCTTCCAAGGTCATCGGCGGCAGTCCTCTCCACTCCCGAAAGGGATCATTCCTCGACCGACGAAGATCGGGCCCGTCAACAGCAGAGGCCTCAGGCTCCGGCCCACCGGAACAGCTTGGGTCCATCGAGTTCCGAAGCCCCTCTCCTACCAGATATAGGCGGTAATAGTAAGAAAAATCGCCGAGCCCGGAAAATTGGTCAACCACCCGGTGAACTCGATATGGTTGCGGCTCTGGGATGGAATGTCCCACAACGGGGTATCAGGCGGCGGCACTCCAAGCCCGGGGAAGCCGGGGCTCGATGCCCACGGACCGGGATATTCCGGCTCCCTGTATCATGCGGCCCAATACCCCCTTCCGCTGTTGTCCGTGCCCAACCAATCAACGAAAAGAGATGCGATGGGGAAGTGATTTCACGAGATCGTCCAAAGTCCGGGGCGATCCGGCGTCAAACCATTCCCTCACCAGCCGGTACGCTATGGAAACAGGGGGAGGGAGCACCAGGGAGTCGTTTTCGAGAGACCTGGAGATGTCCATTCGGGAAAACCATCGAGCGTCTTCGAGCTCGCCGGGAAGCATCCGTATTCGCTCATCCCTGGCCCATGCCGTAAATCCCACCATGAGCGAACTGGGGAAGGGCCAGGGCTGGGAGGAATGATACCGAATCCGATCCACCCTCACCCCGGTTTCCTCTTCGACTTCCCGAAGCACGGCTTCCTCGAGGGTTTCTCCCGGCTCCACAAAACCCGCCAGGACGGAATAGCGCCCTTTGAGCCAGCTCGGCTGTCTTCCCAACAGACATTGTTCACGCCACAAGACGAGGACGATGACGGCGGGATCTGTGCGAGGGAAGTATTGCCGGGCGCAGGCTCCATTGGAGCAGACCCTCATGTGTCCCCCCTGTCGGACCTGAGTCCGGGCACCGCAGGCACCGCAGAACCGGCTGCGCCGTTGCCAGTGATCCAGCGCCTTGGCATAGGCCAGGAGCGAGATTTCATCGGGATCCAGCACGGAAAGGAACTTCCGCAGGTCCAGGAACCTGCCGTGTCTCGAGATGCGATCCAGGCAAGGACCGTTTCCACTGGGAAGGCAGAGGGCAAAAAAGGAATGTTCGGTCGTTTCACCCAGGTAGATGGGAGGTTCGAACTCACAGAGGAACTTCCTTCCGATTCCACTGCTGCCGAGGACGACCGCCTTCGGTTCTGTCCCCGGGGAAAAGAGGTTGAGGGAGTCCCACACGGGAAGGTAGAGGGGCTCCTTTTCCCCACGCGATTCCTCGAGGAACGCCTCGCCTCGTTTGGATGAGGATCGGTTGAAACCGAGGAGGGAAACTTCGGACAGGGAAAGGGACACGAAATCAGGGTCAAGGGGTTCATGTACCGAGGTCATTTCACAAAGTCTCCCAAGCCGGTATTTGTTCCCGCGGCTGCGGCATCATGATGCGCCGGGAATGCCCCTGTCACGCCCAGGGTGTCGCCCCGGGTCGGAGCTTCCGTTTTTCGCCGGGATCGTTTGAAATCCCACTCCATGGTGCGGCGGAAAAGCAATTTCCATGGTTTCGAAGATGTCCTCCTCGGAAGCCACGGGGATTTCAATACCGGAGGGACCCCTTGACCGTCGCAGTGCGAAAGGGATTCTCCCCAGGCCGTCCCTCTCATTGGGTCACCCATACAGCCATGTTCCTGAAATCCGATAGGACCCTCTTGGTGACCGATCCTTTCAGAAGTCCCAGGATCCCGTGTTCCCCCGAATGACCCAGAACAATGATCCCCACACCCTGTTCCCGGCAGTGGCAGAGAATGGTTTCGGCCACGCTTCGGAAAACCGGATGGACGGCTAATTGGACTCTCCGGCTCTCGATGTGCGCCTCCTGGATGATTCGACGGCTGTTGTCGAAAACCGTGCGGAGTGAAGCACCCGCGGGGGAGTTGAGCCAGTTGCGGAATTCGGGGCTGTAGTCGGCCATTCCGCTTTGGATGGAGCGGGATACCGATTTGCTCACGTGCAGAATGGTGATGCGGCATCGAGATTCGGAGAGCATGAAAGAGGCATGGTCCACCGCCCGGAGAGAAGCATCCTCATTTTGCACGCAAACAATCACCCGGCTCGGGTCGATCTCCCCGTCGGTAATCCAAACGGGGCTCACCTGGCAGTGATGGAGCATAGCTTCCGTGGGATCATCCCGAAGAAGATCCTCGAGTTCCCGACATACATGTTTTTGAATGAGAACGGCGTCGACTTTCTTCCGCTCGGCGAGATGACATGCGTGATGAGCCACACTCGATTCTCGTTCCTGTACATGTTCGTGGATCTTATCTTCGGAAAAACCCACTTCCTCCAAGGTCCTTTTTGCCCGTTCCAGGATGGCGCGGGTCTCCGCTTCCCTGGAATGAAGGAGCTCTTTTTTCCTGTCGGCCAGAGACGGTGTCATGGGAAACTGGTGATAGACCGGGGGAAGGGGGGGCTGGAGATAGGAAAGTATCAGCTCCATCCGACTCACATCGGGATACAGACGTCCCAGGAATCGTATGGGCCTTAGGGATTCCTCACTGGAATCGATCTGAAGAAGCAGACACTTGGGTATGACTTCCATCGGCACCTCTGCGCCTCCTGTGAAGTCCGGTCTTGTCGATCTCAATATATCGCTTCTCCGGGGCGGGGTGCGAACCGACGTGTGCGAGCACGGTCAAGTTCCGGAACGTGGATCAGAAGGGCAATCTCACCATTATCGTCCCAGCTCCGAAGTCCTGCTCCATGAAATAACTCCCAAACCGGGGAACATCTCGCCAACATAATAATCATACGACGAGCCGTCTCTTTCATCCAAGGATAGATTCGCCCGAAAGGTTTGCCGAAGGACTTCACGGCGCTCGGCGGGAGGGATTCAGGAGAGTTCGATGACACGGGAAATCTCGTGCTGATTTCCGATTTCGAACTCGACATCCTGCCATTGTTCTTCATGGAAAAACCGGTTGGAGCCGTCTCGGACGAGGTCGGGTCGATTGTTGATTTCACTGAGGTGGGCGAACACGACGACCCGCAGCCCGTCATGGTGGAGGGTATCGAGAAGCTCGAAGGCATCGGAGTTGGATAGGTGGCCCTGGCGGCTTCGTATCCGCTGTTTCAGTTCCCAGGGGTAGGGACCGTTGAGCAACAGGTCCATGTCGTGATTTGCCTCGATCACCAACCCACGGCAACCCTGGAGCCTGGTTCGAACAAGTTGGGTGACGATCCCCAAATCGGTGCAGATACCCATGCGCACCCCATCGTGTTCCACCAGGAAGCCCACAGGATCCTGGGCGTCATGGGAAATGGAAAAGGGGTGGACTTCGAGATCGCCCACCCGGAAGGGCGACCCGGACTGAAAGAGCTGTGGAGAATCCAGCGGACCGATCTGCACCGGCAGGTTCTCCAGTGTGCCATGACTCAGGTACACGGGCATTTGAAATCGCCGGCTAAGGACCCCGGCCCCGCGAACGTGGTCTCCGTGCTCGTGGCTCAAGATCAAGGCATCCAGGCGGGCAGCGGGGACGGGGGTCCTCTCGAGCCGCCTGGACAACTCCTTGGCGCTGAGCCCCGCATCCACCAGGAGATTGGTCCGTGGACTGCACACCAGGATGGCGTTTCCCTTGGACCCGCTGGCGATGATTTGAAAGGAAAGGGACATGGACAGGCGGCTTCAGACTTTGGGGTCGCAGGTCACGACCACGTGGTCCATCTTGATGGACTGCGCATCTACCGGTCCCAGGAGAACCAGAGTGAACTCCGTGGGTTTGAAGATCCCCTGGAACCAGGTTTGAATCTCCTCGGGAGTCACCGCGTAGATCTTTTTCTCCACTTCCTCGAAGGAGATTTGCCGGCCGAAAAGAAACTCGTTTTTCGCCAGGCGGTTCATCCTGGCGTCGGTGCTTTCCGCGTTGAGATACATGCTGCCCTTGAGATACTCCTTGGCGGCCGTGAGCTCGGCTTCGGGAATGGGAACCGAGGCCAAAAGTGCCAGCTGATTCAGAATGATATCCAGGGTTTCCTGGACATTTTCAGGGCTCACGCCTGCGTACACCCCCATCAGGCCTGTATCTTCATAGCTGTTCGTGAAGGAATAGACGGAATAGGCCAGTCCTCGTTTCTCTCGGATTTCCTGAAAGAGGCGACTGCTCATGCTGCTGCCCAAAATGACGTTGAGCAGGTGGCATAAGAAGCGGCGTTCGTCTACCTGAGAGGTGCCTTCCATTCCGAGGCACAAATGCACCTGTTCCAGGTCCCGAGGAATCACGTGAGCCAGGGGATGGCTCTGGGGGACCTCGCGTCGAAGCCGGTTGTTCGAGGGCTTGAGCTGCTCCATGGGGGGAGCCACCAGTTCGATGAACTTCTCGTGTTCGAGGTTTCCGGCGGCGGCAATGATCATGCGCTGGGGGTCGAAAGTGGTGGCAAGGTGGCGAAGGATGCGGTCGCGGTCGATCTTCTCAACCGTGCTCACAGTGCCATAGATGGGCAAACCAAGGGGATTGTCCTTCCAGAGTCGCTCCTGGAGAAGGATATGCACATATTCATCGGGAGTATCTTCGATCATCCGGATCTCCTGGACGATGACCTGCTGCTCCCGCTCGATTTCCGAGGGTGCAAAGACGGAATTGAGAAATATGTCCGTGAGGACGTCCACGACCAGGGGCAGGTGACTAGCCAGGACCTTGGAGTGAAAACACATGTGCTCCTTGGATGTGAAGGCATTGGCGAAGCCCCCGACCGCATCGAGTTCCTTGGCGATATCGAGAGCGCTGCGGCGCCGAGTGCCCTTGAAAAGCATGTGCTCGATGAAATGGCTGATTCCCCGTTCCTCCTCCTGCTCATCCCTGGATCCCGCACAGACCCAAATTGCCGTCGAAACAGAATGGGCGTAGGGGATCCTCTCCGTCACCACCCGAATGCCGTTGCTAAAAACCGTTTTCTGATACAATGTCCCCCCATTCCGGCTAACGGTCTTGAAAAAATCAACCCCCTCCTTCCGCGGGCCCATTGTCTCCGGACTACTCCCTGTTTTCGCCGGGTTTCTCGATCGCCGCCTTTCGGCTCAACCGGATTCGGCCGTCTTTGTCGATGTCGATCACCTTGACGAGGACTTCATCTCCCTCGTTGACGACGTCCGAAACCTTTCGTACCCGCTTGTGTTCGAGCTGCGAGATGTGGATGAGCCCTTCCGTGTTGGGAAGGATTTCCGCAAAGGCCCCGAAATCCGTGATGCGAACGATCCTGGCCATGTAAGTCTGGCCGATTTCCGCCTCCTGGGTCAACCGTTTGATGCGATCTACGGCCCTAGCACAGGCTTGGGCATCTGGACTCATCACCACTACGCGGCCCGAGTCGTCGACATCGATCTTGGCGCCTGTTTCCGCGACAATGGAGCGGATGACCTTGCCTCCCGGTCCGATGACATCTCGAATTTTCTCGGGATTGATCTGAATGGTCACAAGCCGGGGTGCGAAGGGGGAGAGCTCGGGGCGGGGGGCTGGAAGGACGGCCTTCATTTTTTCGAGGATGAAGAGGCGTCCGATTCTCGCCTGTTCCAGTGCCTGTTCCAATATCTTTTGATTGATTCCCGAGATCTTGATGTCCATCTGAAGGGCCGTGATCCCGTGTTCGCTTCCCGTGACCTTGAAATCCATGTCCCCCAGGTGGTCCTCGTCCCCGAGAATGTCCGAGAGAACGATGAATTCGTCTCCTTCCTTGATCAACCCCATGGCAATTCCCGCCACGGGTTCCTTGATGGGTACCCCTGCGTCCATGAGTGCCAGCGAGGAGCCGCACACCGTGGCCATCGAGCTCGAGCCGTTGGATTCGAGGACCTCGGAGACGACCCGAATGGTATAGGGAAATTCGCCGTCTCGGGGCAACGCCGCCTTGACGGCACGCTCCGCCAGAGCGCCGTGTCCGATCTCGCGCCGTCCCGGACCTCGCAACGGCCGGACTTCGCCCACACAATAGGGGGGAAAATTGTAGTGAAGCATGAAAGACTTGAAGGTTTCGCCCGCCAGGGCCTCGATTTTTTGTTCGTCGGAAGAGGACCCGAGGGTCACCACCGCCAGCACCTGGGTTTCGCCTCGACGGAACATGGCGGATCCGTGAGTCCTGGGCAGGAGACCCACCTCGATGGAAATGGGGCGGATTTCATCGAAACGGCGTCCGTCGATGCGCCGCTTCTGATTGACCATCATCCGCCGAACGACTTTCTTCTCGAGGTTTTCGAGAATCCCGCCCACTTCCTTCTCCCGGTCGGGATACTCCAGCAGGATCTCCTCGGACACCCGTTGGCGCAGGGCCTTTTTTCGATCTCTTCTCGCCTGTTTCTCCGCGGTCGTCATGGCTGCAAGCATCTCGTCCGCCGCCATTCGTTCCACGGCTTCCGCCAGGGTCGGGTCCGGCTCGATTCCCTGGAAAATCTGCTTTTCCGGCTGCACCATGCGCATCAGCTCATCCTGGATATCCAGGATGGGAAGAAGGGCCCGGTGACCAAAACCAATGGCTTCCACCATGTCCGCTTCGGACACGAAACCGGCACCGCCTTCCACCATGACCACAGCGTCTCGACTGCCCGCCACCACCAGGTTGATGTCACTTTCCTCGAGTTCCTTGAGGCTGGGGTTGACGACCAGCTCGCCGTTCAATCTCCCCACGCGCACCGCTGCGATGGGCCCCCGAAAGGGGATGGCGGAGATGTGGAGGGCGGCCGAAGCCCCGCACAGGGCCACCACATCCGGCTCGTTCCCCAGATCCACCGAAAGCACCGTGGCAATGATCTGAGTTTCAAAGGCATACCCTTTGGGGAAAAGCGGTCGAATGGGCCGGTCGATCAATCGGGAGGTTAGGGTTTCCTTTTCACTGGGACGGCCGATTTCCCGGCGAAAGAACCCTCCGGGAATTCGCCCCACTGCATAGCTCATTTCCTGATAATCCACCATCAACGGTACAAAGTCGATCCCCTCGCGAACGCGATCTTCCTTGGTCGCCGAAACCAGGACCACCGTTTCGCCGTAGCGCATCAGTACCGAACCGCTCGCCTGTCGCGCCATTTGACCACACTCGATGGTCAGGGGTCGTCCCCCCACGTCTACTTGCACTGAATGTTTCATAAGTGAATTTTGTCTCCGTTCATTTCTTGGTTGGCCGTCCAGCGACGACCGTGTAGAGAAGACCCGCCGAGACTATCGGCGGAGCCCCAGTCGTTCGATGACGGTATTGTAGCGATCCACATTCTTTTTTTTGAGGTAATTGAGCAACTGCCGCCGTTGTCCCACCAGTCTCAGAAGACCGCGTCGCGAATGGTGGTCTTTCTTGTGAATTTTGAAGTGTTCCGTCAAGTAGTTGATCCTCTCGCTCAAGAGGGCGATCTGCACCTCGGGGGAACCCGTATCCGACGGATGCATTTTGAAGTTTTCGATGATTTCCTTCTTCTTGTCAGGGGTCATTACCACGGCTGATTCCTCCTTGTGAACAAATCGGTTGTGAGATCGCATCCCCGAAGGGAGGGGATGAATCCCGTCGGCGAACTCTCCAACGCCATGAGTCGAATGGTTCAGTCGTCCCTGCGAAACACCTGCAACCGCGACTTCCGGCCGGCCCCCTGCGACGGCCACCAGAGCGCGGCCAGACGACGGTCTTCCGCCAATACCCGGACGGGGCCTCCTGGATTCCGAACGGTTTCTCTCATACGGGTTTCCCAGGTTGTGGACAAATGGCCGCACGACAGGGCCTTGAGAACGTCCCGATCCCGGACCACGAAAGACTCCAGGTGTTCCAGGGCCTGATTCATGGACAGGACCGCCTCCTGCCAGCAACCGTCCCCCGCCCCTCTCTCCAACTCCTCGAGACGGACGCTGTCTTCGATGCAGAAGCGACCGCTCGCCAACCGCCTCAAGCCGGTGACCACAGCACCACAACCCAGGGTACGACCAATATCGGACGCCAGCTGGCGGACATACATCCCCTTCGAGCAATACACCTCGATGGTGGCTTCGGGCCATTGGAACGCCCGGAGTTCGAGCTCGTATATCCTCACTTCCCTCTTGGGTGGTTCCACTGAAATGCCCTTGCGGGCGTAGTCGTAAAGGCGCCGTCCCTGGACCCGAACGGCGGAAAACCTCGGGGTTTCCTGGAGGTAGCTTCCATGGAACCGGTCCAGGGTGTTCTCCAGCTGAAGCCCGGAACAGGGCGGCCCTCCATAGGTGCGCAGTACCTGTCCGTCTTTGTCCAGAGTGTCCGTTTCAAATCCAAAACGCACCTTAAATTCGTACCGTTTGTCTTGGGATGAAAGCAACTCACTGATGCGGGTGGCCTGGTTGAAACAAACGAGAAGAACGCCCGTCGCCAACGGATCCAATGTTCCGCAATGCCCGACCTTCTTGATGCCGAGGCTCCTTCGGATGCGATGCACCACCGAAAAGGATGTGAGCCCCTCCGGCTTATCCACCACCATCACACCATCCACGGCTGCCGGCCTCGGGAGTCGTGCCGCCGGAAGATATTCACACCCCCTGAATTCCATCTGTTCCCGTTTCATAGACTTCCCACCACGGTCGCGACGGTTTATTGCTCGACCCGGCGCAAGTATTCCAACGCCTCGGCGGTACACTCCTCCCACACTCGATCAAGGCCTCCCGCCACTCGGAAGGCCGCTGCATGCCGGTGCCCTCCGCCCCCATGGCGTCGAGCCAGGGCCGCAACATCCACCAGTCCCTTGGAACGCATGCTCACATGAACCATGCCGTCCCTCTCCTGGCGAAACAACATGGCCAGGTTCACGGTCTTCACCGAACGAAGGTGGTTGATGAACCCTTCACTGTCCTCGGGGGATGTACCAGTCTCCTCGAACATCTTCTGAGTGATTACCATGGCGGCCACACGGTCCTCGGCCAGGAAAACCGCAGAGGACAGGGCCCGTGCCAGCAGCTTCAGCCCCCGGGGGCTGGTCGAATCATAGATCTCCTGGGCGATGCGCGCCGGGTCGGCCCCTGCGCCCACCAGCACCGTAGCCACTTCCAGGACTCGCTGGGTGGTGTTGGAGAACCGAAAGGAACCCGTATCGGTCAGCAGCCCTGTGTAGAGTTGGGTCGCGATTTCCGAATCCAGGGGAAGAGGCAGGGCCAAGGACAGATCGTAGAGCATCTCGCAGGTACTGCCGGCACTCGGCTTTACCCACGAGACCGTGCCGAAGGGAGGGTCATGGGGTACATGATGGTCGATATTGATGCTGAGGGGAATGGAGCGGACCGACTCCACCAGGGCGGTTCCCACTCGGTCCGGCTCGCCGCAGTCTACGAGGATGACCACTTCGTGATCCGAGACTCGGGGAGGTACCGTCGAAATGGTCTCGATTCCAGGAAGGAACTCGTAGCAGGCCGGCGGTGGGTCCTGACAATGAGCGTCCGCTTTCTTCCGTAGTCGTCGAAGCATGAAAACGAGGGCAAGAAGCGATCCGACGGCATCTCCGTCCGGGCGGACATGAGTGGTGACGAGAAAGCTGCGATGCCGACGAATCAGGTCGACGATTCTCTGGATTTCAGTTTCCGGAGGCTCATTCATCCTTGTGTAACTCTTTGATCAGTCGTTCGATCCGGTCGCCGTAATCGAAAGAAGTGTCGTACTCGAATGTGAGCTGAGGCGTGACCCGTGTGTGCAGCCGCTTGGCCAACTCCTGGCGAATAAATCCCCTCGCCTTATTCAGACCGACGCTCACCTCCGTCCTGTCGATGGTCGAAGTGCTGCTCATAACGCAATAGTAGACCCGGGCATGCTGCAGGTCCGAGCTTACCTTGACTCCCGTCACGGTCACCCGGGAAACCCTGGGGTCTTTCACCCGGCGCAACAGAAGATCGGCGATTACCTGTTGGACAAGATCGGCGACCCGATCCGCACGTTTGAATTCCATCCCAAACATCCACGTCTCCGGGGCTTGCGTCCTGCACGGCGGAATGGCGTCAGTCCCCGAGGGAAATCAGTTCGAGTTCATGTTCCACCAGTTCCGCCAGCCCCATGGATTCCATGTAGGCAACGATTCGGTCCAGCAGGGAGTTCAACACCCGCCCGTCGCTGCCCACCACCGAGACACCGATGGTCACCCTCTGATGCACATCTTGGTCCGCCACCTCGGCCACAGACACTTGAAATCGGTGTCGGCTTTTCTCGATCAGGCTCTTGACGACCCTCCTCTTCTCCTTGAGGGATTGATTCCCCTGAAGCCTGAAAGTGATCCTCGCGAGACCAACGATCATGGGTTTCGAGTCCTCGGCTGTTTTCTCCAAAGGGATCCCCGCCCAAACATCCACTACCCGACGTGATCCGGCACCCAGCCTCGGCTGCATAAAAATCCCCGCCGGAAATCCGCCATCCTGGATGCCATAAGGCTCGTTCTAGGCCCCGGAGCGTTTTTCCGGTTCCACATCGAGCGTGGGCTTGACCTCGTGTAATTCGTAGAATTCCAGCACGTCATTGACTTTGATGTCGTTGAAGTTCTCGAGGCCGATCCCGCACTCGAAACCTGTTTTCACTTCCTTCACATCGTCCTTGAATCGTCTCAAGGAGGCGATCTTTCCGTCATAGACGACCACCTGGTCCCGCAGCAACCGGACACGGGCCCCTCGTTCCACCCGTCCGTCCAGGACATAGGAACCGGCAACGGTGCCGAACCTCGGAACATGAAAGGTCTGCCGCACCTCGGCCCTCCCCAGAACACTCTCCTCGTAAACGGGTTCGAGCATCCCTACCATGGCATCTTTGACGTCGTTCAAAAGCTGGTAGATGACATCGTAGTAACGGACATCCACCCGTTCCTGCTCGGCCAGCTCCTGCACCTTCGTTTCCGCGCGCACGTTGAAGCCGATGATGATGGCGTTGGACGCCGAGGCCAACATGATGTCGCTTTCCGTGATGGCTCCAGTGGCGTTGTGGATGAGATTGACCTTCACGGAGGGGGTCGAAAGCTTGGTGAGCGAATCGCTGATGGCCTCGAGCGATCCCTGGACATCGGTCTTGACTACCAGGTTGAGTTCCTTGATCTCTCCTTCCTGGATCTGGTCGAAGAGACTTTCGAGAGTCACCTTGGTCGTGCGGGAAAGCTCTCGCTCCCGCGCCTTGAGCAGCCGGTGCTCGGCCACCAGTTTCGCCTGCCTTTCGTCCGGCAACACGACGAAATCGTCTCCGGCATTGGGAACCCCGGAGAAGCCCAGAACCTCGACAGGAACCGAGGGACCCGCCTCTTCGATACGTACTCCTCGATCGTTGAACATGTTGCGGACACGCCCGGAATGGGTCCCGCACACATACACATCCCCTGCCCGAAGGGTACCTTCCTGAATCAAAATGGTGGCCACGGGTCCGCGACCCTTGTCCAGCTTGGCCTCGATGACCCAGCCCCGGGCCGGTTTGTTGGGATTGGCTTTGAGTTCCATGATTTCAGCCTGGAGCAGGACCATTTCCAGGAGTTCTTCGATCCCGGTGCGCTTCTTGGCGGAAATCTCGACCATGGTCACGTCTCCGCCCCATTCCTCGGCCAGGAGACCGTGATCGGCCAGTTCCCGTTTGACCCGCTCGACATTGGCATTGGGCTTGTCCACCTTGTTGATGGCTACAATGATGGGAACGCTCGCCGCCTTGGCGTGATGAATGGCCTCGACGGTCTGCCGCATGACCCCGTCGTCGGCCGCCACCACCAGGATGACCAGGTCCGTGACCTTGGCTCCACGGGCCCGCATGGCCGTGAAAGCTTCATGACCGGGCGTGTCCAGAAAGACTACCTCGCCGTGATCCAGCTTGACGTAGTAGGCGCCGATGTGCTGGGTGATACCTCCCGCTTCCTCGGCAATGACATCCGTGTGGCGAATGGCATCCAGAAGCGAGGTCTTGCCGTGATCGACGTGTCCCATGACCGTCACCACGGGAGGACGGAGCAGAAGCTCCTCGGGCTTGTCTTCCTTCATCTGGAGAATGTCTTGCTCCTCGAAGCCGACTTTCTCCACTTCGGCATCGAATTCCGAGGCGAGCAGGGCAGCCGTCTCGTAGTCCAATGCCTGGTTGATATTCGCGGGCTGGCCGAGGAGAAGGAGTTTCTTGATGAGCTCGGCGGCCTTCACCCCCATCTGCTTGGCGAGACTTGCAATGGTGATGGCTTCATCCACCCGGATGCGCCTCCTGATGGGTTTTATGGTTGCCGCCTCGATGCCGGCGGGTTCCCTCGAGATCCTGCCTTTGTCCTTGAAACGCCCGCGGTCTGCCTGGGCTGCCAACTCCTTCTTGGTGTAAAGATCCTCGCGTTCGATCACTTCCTTCCGAGGTCCGGGCTTCCGTCGAAGGTCCCCGGCTACCTTGTCCGCCTCTTCCGGTCGAGCGCGTTTCTTGCGCGGAACCTCCTTTACCTCCAGATCTTCAGTCTTCACATGAAGGCGCGACACAATGGGGAGCAATTCCACCTCATCTTCGGGTTCGTCGGGAACGGCCTCCGGCAATCTGATGATCCGGGCCGGCTCGTCCTTACGGACCTTTTTTCGCCGTCTTTTTTTGGCCTTCTTCGGCTTGGCCTCGGCCCCCTCTTCCTCCTCGCCTTCCAGGACGACCGCTCCCCCGGCCTCGAGATCCGGTTGGGGGACGACCGGAGACACGGCAGGCGCGGCAGCAGCAGGGGAGGCAAGTTCCAGATCGACGGGGACCGTTTCCGGCAGGATGGTCTCCGGGGTCTCCCCTGCCGACGATACCTCGATGGAGACCTCCACCTCTTCGGCTGTTACAGGTACAGCCTTCGCAACCTCGACCTCCGGGGGCGCCGGCTCCACCGCCGGGGGTAAAGCCGGTCCCTCTGAAACGGGGGCGCCGGGAACTTCTGCACCGACCGCCGCCGACACCGCCTCGGACCCGGGGATGGGTTCGACTGTAACTTTCACCTCCACGGCGACTTCGGGTTCCAAGGTCGGTACCGCCTCGGGGAGGGACGCAGGGGCGACGGCCTCCGCAACCTCGATGCCCTCCTGGGGAGCCTCTTCCCCAAGACTCTCGGAGGCAGCCGGTTCCTCCTCGACGGTCGTCTTTTTGCGCCGGCGGATGACCGCTCTTCCGATGCGCTTCTGTTCGACGGTTTCTGCCCGGGTTTCGGTGAACTGCTGGCGAATTTTCGATACCGCGGAATCGGTCAGAGTGCTCATGTGGTTCTTCACAACGATCCCCAGCTTCAGTATCCGGTCGATCAGGTCTTTGTTGTTCATATTGAGTTCTTTTGCAAGTTCATGCACCCTCATACGCCCCATGAAACCTTCCCCCTTGCTGAACGAATGGCCACATCCCTTCCGGCTGCATCATCCTCACCGCCAGGTGCGGAGTGGGGTTCAGCCGGGGTCCGAAGCCTTCGGAACCCCCAGGGTATGTCGTCAGCCGGTTTTGCTGAATCTAAGTCCGAGTCATCTTCCGAGTTGGTGACGGTATCGCCGGCCAATCCTTTCGCCTCGAAGCGAAATGCACGTCGGAGGCGTTGGTCAAAGCGCAGTGCCGGGCGGCATCCGGTACAGACATAAGCTCCGCGTCCGTCGAGTCTCCGGCGGTCGTCCACCCGGATGAATCCATGACAGTCCAGAGCCAGTCTCACCAGCTCATGTTTCCCTCTCTTGGCACGGCACACCACGCAGGTACGGATAGGGACATGGGTCCGTCCCGGTAGTTCCTCGACCCCCGGATTCGGCTCGGGCATCACGCTCTCCTAGTCGGCAAGTTCTTCCTCCTGCCCGGAAGAAGGAACCGCTTCCGAGGACCGTGCCTCGGCGTTCTTCCACTCGAGAATCTTCTTGGCGGCCTCGCTCTGCATTCCTTCCAGCTCGGACCGGGGCAGGCGGCTCAGGTCCTCCAGTTCCGTGAGACCGGCTTCCACGAATTCTTCGATGGAGGTAATCCCGGCCTCGTACAATCGGTCGGCGATTTCTTCGGTCACACCTTCAATTTCAAGCAGGGTCTGGTAGCCGGCTTGCTTCTGGCGCTCATATCGGCTCTCGCTCTTCACGTCGATGTGCCAGTTGGTGAGCCTGGAAGCCAGCCTCACGTTCTGGCCCCTGCGACCAATGGCCAGGGAAAGCTGGTCGTCCGGTACGATGACCTCCATGTTCCTGTTTGCCTGGTCGATGATGACCTTGGAGATGATCGCCGGGGCGAGGGCGTTCACCACGAACTTGGCCGGGTCCATGTTCCAGGGCACGATGTCGATCTTTTCTCCGCGAAGTTCCTGGACGACATTCTGCACTCGCGTGCCCTTCACTCCCACGCACGCACCTACGGGATCCACGTCGGGATCGCGTGAGACCACGGCGATCTTTGCTCTCGATCCCGGTTCCCTGGCGGCACTGATGATGCTGACAATCCCTTCGGCGATTTCGGGGACCTCGGCATGAAACAACTGGATCACAAAGTGAGGATGTGTCCGGCTGAGGATGATCTGCGGCCCCTTGCTGATCTTTCTTACATCGAGCACATAGGAACGGATTCGATCTCCCTGGCGGTAAATCTCCTTGGGTATCTGCTCCTTGGGTGGGAGCAATGCCTCGGCCTGGCCCAGATTGACGATGATGCCGCCTTTCTCCACCCGCTGGACGATCCCGTTTACGATCTCGCCCTTGCGGTTCTTGTATTCCTCGAAGACAACCTCTCGTTCCGCATCTTTCATTTTCTGGATGATGACCTGCTTGGCGGATTGGGCGGCAATGCGGCCCAAAGCCACCGTGTCCATGCGAATCCCCAGTTCGTCACCGAGCTCGCTTTCGGGATCCAGGCGAAGAGCTTCCTCGAGGGAGACCTGTTTCTCCGGATCGGTCACCTCTTCCACCACCTCCTTGAAAAGGAAAGCCTCGATTTCACCGAATTCCTCGTTGAAGGTGACATCGAGGTCCAGCTTGCTCCCGTGCCTCTTCTTGATGGCCGACTTGATGGCCTCCTCGAGAGTATGGATCAAGGTTTGGCGGTCGATTCCCTTTTCGCGGCTGACTTGATCAATCAACCGCTTGAGCTCCCCTGTCATAGTCCTGATCTCCTCACCATTTCTGCCGTTGACCCTTGGATCCGACATCCGTAACACGTCAACACGTCGCTCCCGTCACTGTTCGCACGACTCGAAGTAACACAGGCGAGCCCGATCCATCAGGCGTAAAGGGATTTCGTAAACACGGCCGTCACAGTCCAATCGCAGGTGTTCGGCCGCCGCCTCGAGCAAGGTGCCCTTGAATTTCTTCCTGCCCTCCAGGGGAGTGAGGACCCTCACCTCGATGATCTTTCCCAGGTGACTCTCGAAATGTTCCACCTTTCGCAGGGGACGGTCGAGCCCCGGGGATGAAACCTCGAGATGGTAGGGGTTCACGATGAGGTCCGTCACATCGAGCAGATCCCCAACCACCTGGCTCACCCTGGCTAAATCCTCGACATCGACACCTTTTTCCTGGTCGATGAAAAGGCGCAAGACCCACCCGTGAGACTCCCGCCGGTACTCCAGCTCCACCAGTTCCATCCCTTCAGACTGAATCACCGGTTCCACGAGTTGAACAATCCGCCGGGCCAGCCCTGCCGTCTTTTCGTCCGGTCCCCCCATTGCAGCACGTTTCTCCCGTGCAAAAAACAAAAAAGTGGGTAACGTACCCACTTCTCTTAGCGGAGCGACAATAATCTAAACCAAAACCCTAAGGTTTTCACTACGCCGGAAATCTAGAAGTCTTGTCATCCACTAATCGAAGTGTGCCTGCTGCTTCAGCCTGCAGCCACCTCAAAAAGGGAAGCCTTCTCGCCGAGAAGGAGTACTCTTGAAGCTGGAGCGGGCGACGGGATTCGAACCCGCGACCCCAAGCTTGGGAAGCTTGTGCTCTACCAACTGAGCTACACCCGCCGCGTGGCTTCAACCGCTTGATATGTACTCGATGGACCCGGGGGAGTCAAGCCCAATCTCCCCTAGGGAAGGCATCATGAACCGAGCCGTTCCGTCGCCTCGTCCCTATGCCCTCAGACCTTGGCCCCCGGACGAACTCAAGGCCGACGAATCCACCTCGAACTGAGAGAATTGAAGCTCGTAGAGCCTCCGGTACTCGGAATCCCGCTGGAGCAGCTCCTCGTGACGCCCTTCTTCGACGATGCGTCCGTCCACCAGGGCGATGATTCGATCCGCGTTCTTCACCGTGGAAAGCCGATGGGCGATGACCAGGGTCGTTCGTCCTGCCATCAGGTTTTCGAGGGCTCTCTGGACCTCGAGTTCCGATTCACTGTCCAGGGACGATGTGGCTTCATCCAGGATGAGAATGGGGGCATCCTTGAGCAGTGCCCTGGCAATGCAGATGCGTTGTCGTTCGCCTCCCGAGAGGCGCATTCCCTGTTCCCCGATGAGGGTATCGAAACCTTCCGGCAGTCTCAGGATGAAATCGTAGGCGTTGGCGGCCCTGGCCGCTGCAAAGATTTCCTCCTCCGTTTTGCGAACATCTCCGTAGGCGATGTTGTTTCGAACCGTGTCGTTGAAAAGAATGCTCTGCTGGGTCACCATGCCGATCTGAGACCGCAGGGATGCAAGGGTGACCTGGCGGATGTCCGTTCCGTCGATGAGGATGGCTCCTTCCGTCACGTCGTAAAACCTGGGGATGAGGTTCACCAGGGTGGTTTTGCCGGCCCCGCTCACTCCCACGATGGCCACCACTTCCCCTACACCGATCTCGAGATTGATCCCGCGAAGAACGGGTTGCTCCCCGTAGTGGAAAGACACGTTCCGGAATGAAATTCCCCTGGAAATAGGTCCGAGGGTCGTGGCCTCCGGTCGATCTCGAATCTCGGGTTCCGTATCCAGGATCTCGTACACCCGAACGGCCGCCGCCACACCCTGCTGCAGGGCATTGTTCATTTTGCTCAACCGCTTGACCGGTTCATAGAGCAACAGCAGGGCCGCCAGGAATGAAAAGAAGTTTCCCGGCGTCGAAACTCCCTGAATGACGTTGTAGCCTCCGTACCAGATGATGAAGACAATGCCCAGCCCGCCGAGAAATTCCATGATGGGGGAAGACATGGCCTTGACCACGGCCGACCTCATGGCGTAGCCCAGAAACCGTCGATTGGCTTCCCCGAAACGCTTTTTCTCGTATTCCTCCATGCCGAAGGCTTTGACAATGCGGTTTCCACTGATGGTCTCGTGGAGAATGACCGAAATCTCGCCCATGGACTGCTGGCTTCTGCGGCTGATCTTCCGGAGCACTCTCCCGAACTTCACGATGGGGTAAAAAGCGAAAGGCAAAATCACCATGGCGAGGAGGGCGAGCTTCCAGTCCCGGTAGAAGACCACGACGGTCAGGCCGAGGATGCTGAAGCTGTCCTTGAGCAATCCGGTGATGGAATCGGTAACGGCGTCCTGGAGCTGACTCACGTCGTTGGTGATCCGGGACATGAGTACTCCCGTGGGCATGCGGTCGAAAAAGGAAAGGGAGAGGGTCTGTATGTGGTCGTAGAGTTCCTGGCGCAATCGAGCGATGATGTGCTGTCCCACATAGCTCATCCAGTAAGCGTTTCCCCACGCACAGATTCCCTTGACCATAAAGAGCAGGAGGACCACCAGGGGCAGAATCCTCAGCATTCCCATTTTCTTGAAGACGAAGATGTCGTCCAGCACGGGCTTGATCAAGTAGGCCGTAGCCGCAGTACATGCCGCAACCCCCACCATGCAGATCATGGCCATGGCAAGCCGGCGCCAATAGGGCACCACCAGCAGCAGTAGGCGTCGATAAATTTTCATGAAAAGACCTTCCGAAACTCCTCCGACCTGCAAAACCATG
>JAGPLX010000016.1 GCA_018053185.1 Syntrophobacteraceae bacterium | reverse complement strand
CAATATCCCGGAAGAAGGACTCCAGCACATCGGACACCCTGATGCCCATGAGGGGCGACTCATTTTCATGCAATGATTCTCCGAGTCTTACACGTTCCACGATTTTTCGGGGTGTCACCGAACCGTGAATGCGCGGAGTCCCCACACTGGTGAGAAGCTCCATGATCCGCTCATGAACGCCCGTCGCCTGAAGCGGCCGTCCACCACGTTCCACCTTCTCGATCTCCAATTCGCCGTCCTGAACCCGAGGCAACCAGACGGCCGTATAAAGCTCGCGGAAGCAGGACTCGGCCGCGGCCTGCTCGGTGCGTTTACGCTCACGGAGTTGATCAAGCTGATCCTTGGTCAGCCTGAGCTGTTGCTTCTTGGCTTCCACGCGGTCGATGGCCAGCAGGTAGCGGACGGCACGCCGCAATGCCTCGATCTGCTTCTTCTCCGGAATTGCCAACCCGAGGCCATTGCGAAAGCGCCGGGGACGGTCTCCGTACTTGGTCAGATACTCCTTGGCCTGGCGGTCCTGTTCCGCCTTGGATTCGCCGGCAAACTCAAGGGGCAGATACGCAATCAGGAACCGCGGATCCTCGTCGGGAATGTCCTGACTCTTTGCCGGCCAGACGATGGCGGTATGATGACCAGCAAGACGGCTCTCGAGCATCTCCTTGATCTTGCTTCTGACAGGGCCATTGCCGCGCGCCTGGGAATCTTCGCGGGCAACGGTCTGCTCCGCGTCTTCGATCAGCTTGGTGACGTTTGGATCCTTCTTAAAGCAATAACGAACGCCGTCATAATGCAGGTAGAGGCATGTGTTGCGGAGTTCCGACAGCACAGCCGTGGCCGTGATGTTGTCCAGGTCGGGACTTACACAGGCGGCAAGCAGCTCGTTTTCCGTGACCCCAGGCGGTAGCGTCTCGTCGCTGCCCGATCCCCCTGCCTGCGCTGCGTGCGTCGCGGCAGGCAGGTCTCGTCTCAACCCGCCAAACGAATACAAAAGGATAGCCGTAGCGAGGCGCGTGGCGGGTTTCACGCTGGAAAGAGAAGGGGTCTCACGGCCCAGCCGGTCATCGATCCGTTTTGCCCTAGCATTCGGACCGAAGATATCCGCGATGATGACGGGGTCATAGTCATTCTGAACGCCCAACTCCTTGAGCATCTTCACCCTGACATCCACATCATGAGGCGGTACGTCTCCGGGCCCGAGAAGCGGCCCCGCCGCGCCGTTTTTCTTGAGGGAATGCATGCAGGAGGCAAGAAACCGCAGTGCGCCGCGTGTCCGCTGGAAGGCGTCGATGGCAGTCCAGCGTTCCCTCATAATGTCTATGAGCGCAGGATGAAATGGATAGGCTGTCCGCATGCGCTCACGCAACAGCCGTCCTTCTTCTTCGGCCTGCTGGCGCTCGGACGGAGTCTCGGCATGGGCACGTCGCATGCCTGTCACAACATCCTGATATGCTGCAGCTACCTCGCCGGCAATGGACGAGTCGGGAATGCCGTCGAGCAGACGGCGTTGAAGAATCGGCAGGACCTCGTCCCCCGAGACAGGTTCCCTGAGTTGGTCCACTCTTGAGGCAAGCTTGTCGATCTCGGCGAGCAGTCCCACATTGCCCAATGCCTCCCTGGCGCTCCATGTGAGCGAGTAAACGAGCGCCGCCTTCTCGCTCCCGGCCACTTCGATGGTCAGGTTCTGGAAGAAGTCCTTGGCCTGCCGCTGGAGCGTGGAATCCAGAACGCCAACGGCGGCGGACCGCTCCATGTACTTGAGCACCTCATCGAGAAGGATGAGGACCGGCCTGCCGCCGGCCCCTTTCGTGAGCAGCTCGCGGATCACATCTCCGCCGGGGGCCACCCGGTCCTTGTCGTGGTTGGCCACGAGCGGAAAGGCCCTTTCAGGGTCGATCTGCCAGGCGATCCAGCCCCACATGGTCTGGATCGTGAGGGACTGGCCGCCGGCCAGTCTAACCTCCTTTCCATTGCGGGCATCGAATTTCTCGCCGTCGAACACGGCTACTGCCACATCGGTGGGACAGGCTGCCACCCTGTCCAATAGACCTTTGCCTTCAGGAAGTGCCCTAAGGGCTTCAGGATGTTTGGCGGCATGGAACAGAGCCGCCAGTGTGTGCGACTTGCCGCCGCCAAAGGGAGTTCTGAGCTTCAACACCCGGTTGTAACCCGTCTTGCCGGAAAGGGAGGCCAGCACTTCGTCCAGGAGCTTTCGCAGATCGGCGGTGAGGTAGGTCGCCCGAAAGAAAGCCTCCGGGTCCCGGTTCACGACGGGCACGTTTGGGTCACCCGCGGCGATGGCGCCAAGATCGATGGCGAACACCGCCTCGGTAAGGGCTCCCGCCTCCACATCGGGATGGAGCTTGACCAGGTCGGTCCAGGGACGAAGGGTATGGGTGCTCATTTTTGGGCCTCCGAAACCTGCATCCTCATTTGTTTCGTTTTCAGATCAACATCGGACAATCTGGTCTCGATGAGCGCCCGCCAGTTAGCGACGACTTTCTTGAGTGCGGCGGTTTCCGGCAGGGTGGTCACGAGTGTTTGCTGGCGGGATGGGCTGCCGGCCTGTCCGCCTTCCAGCGCCGTTCCGGCCAGGGTCTGGGCCACCAGGCGCAAGCGCTCCCGGTCCGGCCTTGCCTTATCAAGGAAATCATTCAGCTTGCGGGGCTCGTTTTCCACGAGCCATAGGATGCGGTGCAGGATGTCGATCAGTGGCACAGGCTTCCCAGCCTGTGCCTCCAACCCCAGCTTTTCGTCATCACCCCGTTCGGCGAAATCCCGCAGTCTGTACTTGCCTTTCTTCTTCTCGACCAGCGCGCGGCTTCCGGACGAAAGGCCGTTCTGGCCGTCCAATTCCACATTCTGGCCGTAGGTGAAGACGATGGCCTCGCCCGCGTCCATCTCTGCCACCTTGTAAGCATAACGCCAGAGCACGTAGAACCGGCTCGGGCCGTCAACTGCGGCAACACCGCTTCCGGTCACACCGAAGATTTTTTCCAGAAGCGTCTCCAGCACGACTCCTTCCACCTCGGCCAGGAACTTCTCGGCCGGGACATCCTCCCCGTTCGCATACTCTACACGGGAGAACCGGGTAAAGGCGCGCAGACCCGCGCCCACGGCAGCGATGACCAGGTCCGCGCCGGTGATGCCCATCTTCCAGAGAGAATCCACGCGCTCGCGGACGATTTTGTCGAGCTCGGACCGGACTTCGTCTTCATAAGAACCTGTGGGACCAGCTGTAGTGGGACCGGCTGCCAGCCGGTCATAAATGTCAGGCAGGCTGCCTGACCCACGTTTCCTGGCGACCAGGAAGATGCTGGAGGCCAGGGCGGCGGATTCCATCGCTACCAGCCGAGACTTCATCTCGGTGTTAAGGGGCCACGCCTCCGTTACCGTAAAACCGGCACGCCTCAGGGCATCCACCAGCGTGGACCATCCCAGGGTCGTCTTGTGGGCGTAAACGACAATCATCTGCCCGCCCGGCTTCAGCACGCGGTTCGCCTCGGCAAAAGACTGCGCCATCATCTGCTCGTAAGCGCGCCTGGCCTTATCCTTGCTCCTATCATGGCGTACAGGATCGGCCACGGCCTCACCCTTCTTAGGCGTTAACTCCGTCGCAAAGTGTTCCGGATAGAGGTGGCCTACCGTGCGCTTGAGCCACACGTAGAAAAAATCCGACAACTTTGCGTAATCAACGTTGTCATAGTAGGGCGGATCGGTGATGACGGCGTCGAAGAAGCCAGTGGCCCACGGGAGCGTCGTGGCCGAGCCACGGGTGACGGTGGCAGGAAGGCCGGAGTTCACTGTCAATCCGATAGAATCAAGCACCCTGCCAAGATGCTCGTTCCAGTTACCGGCGCTCGTCGCGATGGGAACAGTTTCGCCAAAGTCCCAGACCATAGGCAGAGCCTGTCTTCCAAACACCGTTCTCGTACACTGCGCTACTGGTTCCCATCTACCTAAGTTGTTGCCAATCTCGGCAATCTTGTCTAACGTACACGCCAAATACGCCGCCACGGCCTTGGCCCGCTCACGCTCCACGCCCTCACGCTCCAACGCTCTGACGGCCTCCTGCACCACCGCAGCGAAGGTGAGCAGACAGAGCATCTGGCGGGGGGTGAAAAGTTGCCCGAAGTCAGTGAGACCGTACGGCAAACAGATACCGCCTGTCATTCTTCCTTCAATCGGCTCGCTCGGCACCGTCAGGCCCGTGCGTTTGCAAAGCGCAGCGATCCGTTTCCGGATCGCCTCGTCATCGGGAGAGAGCTCCGGGTAATCATCGGCCGAGAGATATAGCTTTCCCTTTTGCCCAAGCCGGGTGCAGACAATAGCCATCAACTGCTGCCCTATCCGCTTGGCGCTGCCCTCTGCTCACATAATTGCTGTCCGCCACCGTCCCGCAGAACGGGCAGGTGGCATTGCCGCCTTTGGAAAAGCCGGCGGGATCGAAGCCGAGGGCTTTTTCAGGAGACAGGCTGGCAGCCTGTCCTACCGCCTGTCCTACTGCCTCCACCACCTCGAAGCGCACCTGCTTTTCACCCCTCGGCGCAATCATCTTGAGCGCGGCGTAGCGGCCTTTTTTCTTGCACAGCCATGTTTGCCTGACCAGGGGAACAGTCGCCCCGCATGAAGGGTTTTTGCAGCGAACGGTCCGGGTCCAGAGATAGGCGACCGGCCTTAACGTGGGACGGGCTGCCAGCCCGTCATACTCATACAGCCAGCGATAGTCCCCGGGACGTGTCGCCAGACCGGCTTTGCACGGATTCTGTCGGACATAGTGCCATTTTTCCTCGAAGGACGCAGGATTGCGCACAATATGATCGAACCGTTCGTCTTGCCACAGAGGGCCGGTGCGGCCCAAGATCCTGTTAATCTCATTGGCGGTGTAACTCTTTGCCGTGTGTAGAATTTCTGAGAGGCTCCAGTAAGATGATCCGTCCTCACGCGGTAAGGGGCTGAGCAATACATGCACGTGATTCGGCATTACCACTGCCTGCCATAGGTCATAACGCCGGCCGGACCAGTGCTTCCAGTTGTCGAGGACTACATCCCGAGCCTCTTCTGAAATCTCAATGCCCTGTTTTGTGCGGTAGGTTACGAAGTAGCAGGCACCCTCTTTTTCCCAATGAGGGAGTTTCCGCTTTGTTTTGGCAACATTTTGGCTGGTGGAGACAAACATGAGGGACTGGGTTGCTTGGCCCCTGTGGTTCCACCAATCCATATCGGGCAAGGGCGGGTACAAGTCGCCGATTTCGGCCTTGACCTTCTTTAGTACCCATTCGCCCCAGTAGCGGACCTCGTCGGCCAAGCCGCCCCAAGTGTTGTGGCTCAGGCTGCCAGCCTGAGAATCCCCTGATGACTGCCTGGCAGGCGGTCCTACCATGCCCATGTTATTCGGGTCGGGCTTTCCGTATTTCTGCGGATAGACCAAGGTGCAGAGTTTGATGATGTGCGCCACCGGATTGAGGTCAAGCGCATAGGCCTCGCAACCGAGGCGCAGGGCCTCCAGAGGGATTGCCCCGCCGCCGGCGAACATGTCGAGCACCTTGGGGCGCGGGGCGCGGCCTTCCTCGATATCCTCGGCAGTGACCTTGTTACCGGTCTCATCGGTCAGCCGCACGGCGTGGGCTTCGAGGATGTGTCTCTGAGCTTCCTTGATGACGGCAGGGTTGCCGGGGTACTTGCAGAGCCGCTCGATGAACTTGGCCGCATTAGCCCTGCCCAAACTCTGCTTCTTGTTGTCCGGCCCGTTTTCCGGAACGAACCGCGCCGCCGGCACAAGCGCACCATACACGGCAGCCCGGCACGCCACCAAGGGCCGCCGCGCCCACCAGAGATGCAGGGTCGAGATATGCCCCTTGCGGACGGATTTTTCCCGCGACGCCTCGGCGCTGATGGCCTGGATCGGCAGGAAGTCCTCTATGAGTCTGCGGTCGTCAGACACTTCAGCGTCTCCAGCATCAATGTAGGATCTCCTTAGCCTCATTAATCATCCTATCGACTTCTTTGATGGCTGTCGTGGCTTGATCGTATGAAATGTGTGGCTTCAGGTTTGTAAGTTTGTTGGCTCTTTCATCACATGATTCATCAGCACCCTGTTCCAAGGTGAGGTAAAGTGCTGTTCCTAGTCGTTCCAGGTCTGCAACATCTTTGGGACCAAGCTTATCGGCAACGAAGGCAATCTTGTCTGCATGTTTCTTCAATGTCTTGCCATAGGCATCCTGAATCCGCTCGGCTAAATTGGTGGGTATGATGCTGGGACCACATGGCCATCGAGGTTCAAGTCGAGCCATCCCGTCCGCCAGCATACTTGTGAGTTCGTCGCGCAGGTCAAACGAAAACGGCCCGTACTTATACAAGATGAAGTCGAATTCCAGGGGCACTTCCAAAAGTTTTTGTAAGAAGAACGCCGCTTTTTGAGCATGGGTTTCCCCGCACCAGCTTCCCTTCTCGCGTAGTTTCTGCAGTAGCCGCGTGATAAGCGCAGCCCTCTTTAGCCTATCCATCGTTTGCCTCCTCCTTTTGGAGTTTGATTAACTCTTCTCGGTTTCTCTCAAGGTAGGCTTTTGCCGTGTCGAAGGTATCCCGGTCCGCGAAAACATAATCCACAGAGAATAGCGGCACCTTGTTGAGGACTTCCGAAATGGCAAGAGACGAGACGATCCGGTCGTCACGCATTCGCACAGGAAAGTCAGGAGCCCCACCTTTTTGAGAATACCGATCGCGCCGAAACAAGTCGGTTCCGAACTCTTGGCACAATGCCTCAAAGATCGCCTGCCCCGCCTCAGGATTGATTTCGACGTCGTTTGGGTTCCTTTCATATAAGCGCTTGAAATGTTCACGACAGACGATGCGCCGTGCATGAAGATATCCATTTTCGCATTCGTCGAAGGCGGCCCTGAGAAGCGCGGCAGTGACTTCGTTGTCCGTGATCGATAGGAACTTCCCGATATCCGTGGAAAACACGCTTCTGTCGATCCATTCCTTGAGAAAGTCCTTCAAATGGATGTCGTAGATTCTGCGAACAGGATGAAAGTAGACCTGGGAATACATGAAGTACCGAGCAACCATCAGGGCCTCTGCCGACTGGATACCCCCTTCCTCAACCCCTAAGGTGGGTTCCCCCGCCTCACCTCCGTCGGCAACCAAAGGTAGAATTCTGAGAGTATCAATAAGACGATAGTGGTCGAACTTGCCATACGCTACGCCTAGATGATGGGAATCGCGCAGGAGATAATCCATGCGGTCTGCTCCGAAGGCGTCCCCGACAATGATTTCCGAAAGAATGGCTTCCCAGTCCGAGAACTGAAGATCTTTGGCCTTTTTAGGTCCTACCGCAAGTTTGATAATGTCCTCGTGCCGAAGCGGTGGGGTAATGCTTTCCCAGATTTTCTTCATCTCATCGCTAGCGATGATCTCTTTGGTAAGCCTTTCGTGATCCCACCCTTGAGGAAGTAAATCTTCTGCAGCATGAGAAAAGGGCAGGTGACCCATGTCGTGGCAGAGAGCTGCCATACGAAGAACACGGCGCCAATAGCGCAATTCGTCAACGTTCCCCAACGGTTTGAGGAGACTTCGGATTTCATCTTTGACGTTATCACCATTCGTGACAACATCAAAGACACGGCTTGCAAGCTCCATAACCCCGAGTGAATGTTCGAAACGCTTATGTGTTGCACCAGGGTAGACGAGATACGTCAGCGCCAACTGGTGTATGTGGCGCAACCTCTGAAACTGTCTTGAGTTCAGCACCTTGCGTTCGTGGTTATCCAGCCGGACGAACACGTGAATCGGATCTCTGATCTCGTGGGTATTTTTCTGCACTGTTAGATCTCAGCCTCCCCTGCCGATGCTACCGCCTCCGCCGGGATTTCATAGAATCTCGCCGCCACGATTTCCCGTTTGGCATAGTCGAGTTTGGCTACGGGATTCTGGATACACACAATCTCAGGGGCGTCCCCCAGGGGGTCCCAAACCACATAGAGCCAGTAGGTTTCCGCCAGTTGCTGAGCTTTGTACCACTCGTTGGTGGTAAGCCTTACCGGCTGGCCCCGCAGCCGTCCCTTGACCTCGATTCTCTTGACGAAGAGCTCGCCGGTAGCTTCATCGGCGATTCGATGGGCGCGGATGTCGAAGCCCAGCTTCAAGTGACCGACCCGTTCGATGCAGTCCGGGGGGAAGCCCTCTGCGACCAGCGCCTCGACGACCTGATCCTCTGCGGCAATTTCGCTCTGCCGACGGACATTCGGATCGATTTCATCGGCCAAAACGGCAAGCTGAGCCGCCGTGTCGGCATCGGGAACAAGGACAACGGCCGTGCCGACGTGCTTCACCGGACCTGTTCTGGCAATCTCAAGACGATTCAGACCGTCAAGGCGTTCCTGGCGGGTGCGCTGCAGCTCGTCCACATACTTTCTAGCTTCATCCGCCGTCAACTTGTATTCCGGTTTCGATACGGCCTCGGCGGCAAGCAGCATGGCCCGCTCTTGAGCCCGGTCGATCCGTACCTTGAATGACTTCTCCAGGTACTCCCTGCAGATCCTTGCAAAATGCTGCCGTTCCTTCCGGCAACGGGCGCGGCATTCCGATTGATAGGTCGCCTTCAGGAAATCGGCTGCCGGTTGCGTAGGAGTCGGCTCGATTTCCTGCGGCGGATGAGGATGGGCAGCAAGATTGAGAAGTATCTCGCTCGGGATCACCTCAAAATTGCCCCGCCCTGCCTGTGCCATGCCCATCGCGGCAGGCAGGTCCTCCCGAACGGCTACAAGCTCTCCATAGAGAGGCACGTCAATGCCCTTGGAATCTTTTCCCCGGATAGATATCTCGAAAAAGTGAATGCGATAGGGCTCACGGCACAAGGGATCGATAAAGAAGCCGATCCCGCCGACCAATGCCGACAGCCGCTCGTTGAGCTTTTCGTCCACGGCCGCATAGAGCGGATGGCCCGGCCCCATCAGCACGGCGTCAACATGTGCGGCCTGCTCCAAGTGGTGCTTGTGGAAGGTGATCTTACGATAGGACGATTGGGCTTTCCCGATCTTCTGGACGGAGCGAAGCCGTTCAGAGCGAAGATCCGCAAGGACATGCTCGATACGCCACAACCCGTCTGCTCTCGGCTCGACCCGAAGGCCAACTTCCCTGGAGGCCGCGATGAACTGCGCTTCCACGTATCGCGGCATGAGCCGGCGCTCCTCCACCTCGAGATTGCGGCGCTGGAAGGCGCTGAAATCCACGCAGCTGCGCGCAAGCGCAATGCCCGTCGCTTCTTCGTATTCCTTGAGCTTTGCCGGGTCGATGCGGTCGATCTGGTCCAGGTACTCGTCGAGCCGACGGGGATCATAGGCGGCTTCCCTGAGTATATCCGGGAGGTTTACGTCGTTCAGCGACAGCACTTCGCCGATGACGTCGAATACGCGGCCTTCGAGAGCCTCGTTCATCTGGTCGAGTTTTTCCAGGAGACGGCGGAGAATCCGACCCTCGACGATGGGCTGGCCGTCCTCGGAATCCGTGGCAACAAAATTATAAGCATAACAATCCCGATCCTGGCCGATGCGATGGATGCGGCCCAGCCTCTGTTCCAGCCGGGTTGGGTTCCAGGGCATATCGTAGTTGATCATCAGGTGGCAGAACTGGAGGTTGATCCCTTCACCGGCGGCTTCCGTCGCCACGCACACCTGCGCGCCGGTCCTGAAAACCTCTTGAGTATGCTTGCGCTCATGAGGGTTCATGCCCCCGTGGATTTCACAGGTACTGAAGCCCCATCGTTCGAGATGCTCGCGCACGTAACTCAGGGTGTCCCGGTGTTCCGTGAAGATCAGGAGCTTCCCCCGGCCATCCTTCAGGTCCATAAACTGCGCCTCGCCGAGGCACTTCTTCAATGCGGCCAGCTTGGAATCGTTCGCGTCTTCCCGAACGCGTCGGGCCTGCTCCGCCAGTTCCTTCAGGGCGGATACCTCTGCCCGCAACTGCTCCATCTCCAGTGCGGCCGTGTACTCGTCGGCCAATTGGTCACGGACAAGATCATCAAGATCATCTTCTTCTTGTTCGGCATCGGGCAGGCGACCCCGTAAAGCGGCAAGTCGCTTGGCGCGTTGGTCAGGGGTAAGTCCCTCCAGTTCAGCGAGGAGGTCTTCCTGCTTTTTCAGCCGGCGCTTGAGCGATTCGTGGATGGCGCAGGTGGAACTCACCAAACGGCGCTGGAGGACGGTTCGGGTCAGCGCCGCCGAAGACCGTCGTTGGCCCGTCTGCTGCGGGATGAACTCGTTGATATACGCGGTGACGCTCTTGTAAAGGGCATACTCATCACTGTTCAAACAGAACGTGACGGTTTTGGTATGCCGGTCCGGGAAAAGCCGCTTGCCGTTTACATCGCGCAGATCCTCTTTGAGCCGTCGCAAACACCAAGGGGAATCCTTGCCGAGGCGGAAAACATCTTTACGAATGGCGGCGGCCTGCTTTTCAAGGCGGTGCGGTTCGGGGAACAAGTCCGGATCGACGAGCCGAAGAAAATGCGCGAACTTGTCCTCATCACCATGGTGAGGCGTAGCCGTGAGCAGAAGGACGTGATCGGCCTGATTCGTGAGACGCAACGCCAGTTCATAGCGTTTTGTCGTGTAAACTCGCGCTTCGCGACCTTGTCCGCCTGAAGCAGTCCTGGCGGAGCATTTGTGGGCTTCATCAATAACGATGAGGTTCCATCTCTGCTCCCATACGCGCTCCCGCACATCCTCCTGCTTGGCATAGTCGATGGATGCAATGATCTGCGAGGCCCTTTGCCACGGGTTTGTCAATTGCTGCTGATCAACGGCGGAAAAAATGATGTCGAAAGGCTCGCCGAACCAGCGCAGCATCTCATCCTGCCATTGGATGGTGAGCGGCGCAGGACAGAGGATCAGAATGCGCTCGATGGCCTCACGAAGTTTCAGTTCCTTTACCAGGAGGCCGGCCATGATCGTTTTGCCCGCCCCGGGATCGTCGGCCAGAAGAAACCGGAGGCGGGGCTGGGGCAGCATCGCCTGGTACACGGCCTCGATCTGGTGGGGCAGGGTGCGAATGCCGGAAAGGCTCACCGCAAACTGCCGGTCATGGGCGTAGGCCAGACGGATTCGGGCCGATTCGATAAGGAGACGAAGCTGCTCGGCGTCAACCGGGGTTACCGCTTTGGACTCGGCAGGCCCTTTGCCGGTGATGGCCACTGCTTCTTCTTCGGAGATGACCGCTTCTTCCAAGGAACCATCGGGAAGGCGAACGCGGCACTCATACCCCGCTGAATCATCGGAACCGAGGCGGCGGACATCCTCCAGGATTACGGGAAGATCGAAGTGGCCGGGGAGAGATATCCGCTGCCCGATCCAGGATGTGAGCAGGCTGCTAACCATTCCCCTCCCTCTTCCTTGAAAGCATTTTCCGAGTCGGCCGATTGGTCTGCGCTTTCAATGAGGATCGCCCTTGGAACGGATTTGAAACATTCTTCCATCGGTCGGCCCGGCGCGCCCAATCGTCTCTTCCCGACCGCCTGAAACGAAAGAGGAGTCCTACTCGGTGGGCAGGAAGTCCCCGTTCATCGATCCATCTATAGACCGAGTCTTTGGACTACTTCAAGGTGGGAGGCTACATTATCGACGCCTACCCAGCATCCAGAAACATCCATTTTGACTCTTTCCCGACTTTGCAAAACATGCGTAAGTGACGGAAAAGGCTTGAAAAGGAAGGGAAGAAGGGCTATAGACCTCAAGGATTTCCTAAAAAACCTTGGGAAGCACATCCATGGGCTTCTTCCCAGGGCAGATTGTACCCTTCTTGGAATCTTTTCGGTACTGATTTCATGTGCGCGGATTGCGATACTTTCTTAGGTTTGTATGGGTCTGCGTGGGAGTGAGGGACAGGGAATGCCTCCCTCGCCTTGCCGCCGAATGCCCTCTTATCGAGAAACATGTTAGGAGGAGGAAGCCCTACAGTTCGCGGGAACCGGAAAGCATCGGCTCCCCTCGAGCTCTCCTTCAGCAGGGGCCATAAGATGGATCATAAACATCAATTCCGCATGGAACGCGAACCTAAGGAAAAAAGAGAAGCTTTGGGATGACCTGTTTCGAGGGACAGCATTAAGATCAACATCCTCTGGCTCTAGAAAAACCATGGCTCAAAGGCCAGAGGACAAAAGTGAAAAAGTTTAGCCTCTCATAGTGCACCATACTCAGGTGCTTCAGGTGGGGAATCAAGGGGCAGCTTCTCGATGCAAGCCGGGATGAAGGCCGGGTTGGTGCGTTGCCGAGCGGCACCTCAAGGTTTTCTATGGATGGCGAAATGGAACAAAGGATCGTGAGGCTCCTTGAAGAAAAGGGCCCCTTGACCGGGTCCGAGATCCTTGACGGAATTCGCGAGACGAACCTCCTGGTCTGGAGGACCTGCCGCCTTTCGACCAACCTCCGCATGCGGGTGCTCGGCGCCCGGTACCTGAGACTGGACCGGAGGGTGGACGGTTATGCCAGGCTCTCCCCCTCGATCCTGCGGGAATTCATGACCTATACGGTGGTGGGCCTTCCAGGTGCCGAGGATGCCCTGGATCATAGGGCGGACCGGATCGTGCAGCACCTCCGGGAAGTGAGCAATGCCAAAAGTGATCTGGCTCGCTCGATGGTCGGCCGACTTCATGACAGGCTTGGAGAAGGATGGCCGCGAGATGAGAGGCTCTGCTTCATCCTTGGGGGCGACATTGTGTACGGGATGGCCCACGATGTTTCCCGACCGGAGCTCAGTACCGGCGAACTGGTGAACGGGTCGGATATCGACCTGGTGGTGGTTGCCGAGGATTCCATCCCCGATGATTTTCTCGAAAAGCTGGATCGGGCGATTTACCAGGAGAAATATCTCGCCCTTATCTTGCCCGGAGTCCGGGAAGAACTCGACTATGTGGTGAAGAAGATGGAGCGCGTGAGGGAGCAGTTGTGCTTCGACACGTTCAAACGAATGGTTGCCTGCAAAATACTCCAGGAAGGGATCCTGCTTCAGGGAAGCCGCAGCCTGTTTGAAGAGATCAAAAGCTTGCTGGTTGAGCGGGGAATCGTGAACAGGCTGAACGAGATGGAGATCCAGGCCGGGGACCAAAGAAAGCAGGCGGAGGAGTATCTGCTTCATGCAGACCCAACCCACATCCTCGAGGGGAACCTCCACCTCTTCTACACCGGTGAGGAAACCGAGGAGTTTGAATGAAGAATGGACACTGCTTTCTGGGGCCCGACCCCGGCAATGGACCGTGAGCCTTTCTCGAAACGAAGGGCGAGGAAGGGTCGAAGACGGGCTCCGGGCTTCTGTTTTGCGTGGACACCAGGGAGTGGGTGAGGTAAATTGCGCCGTGATCAACCCCGGGATTCACCCGGGGGATGGGGAGAAATCGATGGAAGACCTTTCAGGCTGGGCAACGGTCTCGGCAGACCTCTCGCGTGAGCGTACCGGCACCATGGACAGGGAAAGGAAATCATGAGGACGAAGCCCCTCTCGAGTGTCTTGATTCCAGGATGTTTCGCTCTGGCTTTACTCCTGACCTGCGCTGGTTGCGCAACAGGCCCTTCGACACCCAAAGGGGCCGAGGCCGCCCGCCCGACGGTTCCGTCCGTCGAGAGCGTATCCACGGCACCATCCAGACCGGAGCCCGTGGTGTTCATGGTGCCCTACCATGCCCCGCCCAGAAGAATCGACCTTTGCGGGGAACCGGTCCCGACGGAGAGGCAGGAAGTGCTGGAACGGTTTGACAAGGAATTTACCCTCATCGTTTACAACCATGCCCAGGTGTACCTTTGGCTTAAACGCATGGAACGATATTTTCCCTGGATCGAGGAGAGACTCCGCGCCTTTGGTTTGCCCTCGGATTTGAAGTACGTGGCCATTGCCGAAAGCGACCTCCTGCCCAACGCCTGTTCCCACAAGGGGGCTGCCGGACCCTGGCAGTTCATGCCGTCCACGGGCCGGAATTACGGCCTGGAACAGCGAGAGACCTGCGATGAACGCTACGACTTTGAATTGGCCACGGACAGCGCCTTTCGCTACCTCCGGGATTTGAATAATCGGTTCAGGAGCTGGACCCTGGCCATTGCGGCCTACAACTGCGGGGAAGGTCGAATCCAGGAGCAAATGCGGGTCCAGGGAACCTCGGATTTCTACCAGATGAAGCTCCCCATGGAAACCGAGCGGTATGTGCTTCGGATCGTTGCCATCAAGGCCGTCCTGGGAAACCCTGAGCTGTACGGCTATCATCTTCCCAGGGGAGAGGGCTACCCTCCGTTCAAAGTGGACCGGGTCAAAGTTTCCTTCCCCAGGACGGTTTCCATCCAAACGGTGGCTGCGGCCGCTGGAACCAATTACCGCGAATTCAAGCGACTCAATCCCGTATTTCGTGGGGACAATATTTCTCCCGGCACTTATGAACTCAAGCTTCCCCAGGGCAGTGGATCGACCTTCCTGAAGAATTATGCTTCGATGGCCGCTCAAACGCCGGATGTCTCCATGTCGACGGCGGAGAGGACGGGTGAGAGTCCGGCAGGCGAAAAAAGGCCGGCAGGGAAGGCGGGGAAGAAGGGGGAGACGGCCCACACCGTGCGTTTTCACGTGGTGAAGAAGGGAGAGACCCTCTCAAGCATTGCCAGAACCTACAAGGTCAGTGTTCGCGAACTGCAGGAGGCAAACAAAATCCGAGGAAGTGTGGTCACGCCCGGTCAGAAGCTGCGGATTCCCTGAGATCTTCTCCTACATCGCCCATCTTGTCCATGCCGTTGGACGCCCATATCCCCAGGCGCGTCAGAACAAAATCATAGCGCACGGGATCTTCCGGAACGAGGCTCGCAAAGGCCTCAGTCACTTCCCGGGCAGTCCGCCAATCCGCCTGCAAACGGCGGGTCAGCCCCATACGGAGTGCAATCCGGTGCATGTGCGTGTCCAGGGGCACCATGAGTCTCGACGGTTGGATTCGGAACCAGCCGCCGGGGTCGACCTCGTCACAGCGAACCATCCATCGAAGGAAAAGATTCAGTCTTTTGCAAGCACTGCCCTTCTCGGGAGAGGGAACCGGCACATTGCCTTCGGGACTCCTCTTCAACCGGCGGGCAAAGATCGTGAGGGCCGAGCAAAAGTTTCCATCGGTGTGTTCCAGGGCATCCAGGAAGACATCCTCGAGGGAACCGTACCGGTCGAGGGCTTTTCGGATTCCCACCAGCAGCTTCGAAAGGTCGTCCCCTGTGGTAAAGCGATGCCGAAATCCTGCCAAAAGCTCCCGGAACTCACGAAGGTCTTTTCCCAGAACGAACTCGGAAGGACTGGGACCCAGGACATCGAGGACCTTCGAGACGCTCCCGAGGATTTGCGAGACCCTCCCATAGGCCAGACAGGAAGCGATGAGTCCGACGATTTCCCGGTCCGAGGATCGAGAAAACCCATAGAGAAACTCGAGGGGGTCGGGATGGACGAACCGCCTGCGATTCCATCTGCCGTAGAGCTCCTCGAGGGCTTCTCTCGTAAAGGGAGGAAGGAGATTCAAAAGAGAGTCGCCGGAGGGTCGATTCATCGAAATGTCTATCCTCCATGTAGTGTAGCTGAGCCGTTCATTCCGCAGACCTTGAACTGAGCGATCCTTGACGGTCATGCTCATCGAAAAGATGAGCTCACTTTGGCTTATCTTTCTACCGGATACCTCCCAGCCGGTAAAATAGAATTCCCTCTCTGTGCCCCCTATGTCTCCGTGGTTCATTCAAATTGGCTACGAAAATGCAAGAGCCCCAAGTGCCCTCGAGTCCATGAAACCGTCCCTATCGATTCTTCCTTCGTCCTCGCGTTCTTTGCGCCGAACGCCTGGAGGTCTTCTCCCCGTCACGGAATATCCGGGAGTCCGTCACCGGATTGTAACACTTTATGCCTAATATCAGGACGCATATTGGAATGTGGGGGGTGATCGGGGAAAGGTGCCGAAAACCTGCGGGAAGAACCTGGAACATAAGGAGGTACGAACCAATGAGACCCAAAGGATGGGTTCTACTGATGGCGTTGACATGCGGCGTTTTGGCTACGAGTTTCAGTCATGCGGGTTCCATCAGGATCGATGGATCCACAACGGTGTTGCCCATTACCCAAAAGGTCATGGAAGCCTACATGAAGGAAAATCCAGGAGTGTCCCTATCCCTGTCGGGCGGCGGTTCCGGCAACGGGATCAAAGCCTTGATCGACAGCACAACGGATATCGCCAACAGCTCCCGTTTCATTAAGGACGAAGAAGTGAAGGCCGCCGTCGAGAAAGGGGCATACCCTGTTCCTTTCGCTCTGGCTTATGACTGCATCGTTCCCGTTGTGCATCCGGAGAATCCCATTGGGAATCTCTCTCTTGAACAGCTCAAGGCCATCTACATGGGAGAAATCAAGAACTGGAAAGACGTGGGAGGCCAGGATAAAGAGATCGTGGTCATCTCGAGGGATACCTCTTCGGGAACATACGAGGTCTGGGAAGAGAAGGTGATGAAAAAGGCCCGGGTCTACGCAGGAGCTATGCTCCAGGCGTCCAACGGCGCCATCGTTCAGGTGGTTTCCAAGAACAAGTTCGCCATCGGGTACCTGGGCATCGGGTACGTCGACAAGAGCGTCAAAGCGCTTTCGGTGAACGGGGTCGTGGGCAACGAAGAGACGACCCTTAATGGAAAATACCCCGTATCCAGGCCCCTTTTCATGTTCACGCGCGGCTGGCCCACGGGGGAGATACTCCATTTCGTCAACTATGTCCTCCATCCGCAAAAGGGCCAGAAGCTCGTCAAGGAAGCCGGGTTCGTTCCTTTGTATTAGTTGCTTGGCAGACAGGTCTTACCGGGTGCGGGGAAGATCCGAGGGGTGAGTCGAAGAGTCCCGGGTTTCCTGGATTGAAAGCAAGATGACACATCGACAGCTCAAGGAAAAATCCATTCGCTGGTTCTTTTTTGGGACGGCCTTCGTATCCATCCTGGTCCTCTTCCTCATCCTTCTCTTCCTGTTTGTCGAAGGAATCCCCATCTTCTCCAAGGTTTCGGTATCCAAGTTCCTCTTCGGCAGAGACTGGTATCCGACCGCCCAGCCGCCCGATTTCGGGATTTTCCCCCTGCTGGTTGCTTCCATTGCGGTCACGGTATTTTCCGCCGCCGTTTCCATCCCCCTGGGCGTCATGACTGCTATCTACCTGGCTGAAATCGCTTCGGCGAGGGTGCGGGAGATCGCCAAGCCCGTGGTTGAACTCCTGGCGGCATTGCCCTCGGTGGTCATCGGTTTCTTCGGGATGGTGGTGGTGGCGCCCTTTCTCCAGGACTTCCTCGAGATTCCTACAGGTCTAAATCTTTTCAACGCTTCCCTGATGCTTGCCTTCATGTCCGTACCCACTGTCTGCAGCATTTCAGAGGATGCCATCTACAGTGTTCCGAGGGAATTGAAGGAAGCTTCCCTGGCCCTGGGCGCCACCCACTGGGAAACCATCCACCGGGTGATCCTTCCCGCTTCCCTCTCGGGGATCAGCACGGCCGTGATCCTGGGAATGTCTCGCGCCATCGGGGAAACCATGGTGGTTCTCATGGTGGCGGGGGGAGCGGCCCTGATTCCCACTTCGATATTCAAACCGGTGAGGCCCATGCCCGCGAGCATTGCCGCGGAAATGGCCGAGGCCCCGTTCCGAAGCGACCATTATTTCGCCTTGTTCGCCACGGGCATCGTGCTCTTTCTCTTCACGGTTCTGTTCAACCTGTTGGCGGACATGATCGCACAGAAGCACAAACAGGTGGGTTCGGCGACCCTGTGAGTCACCTGGAGAAAGGGTGAAGAGTGGATCCTTCCAAATGGTTCTCAACCGAAAGGATGGTCCCGGATGAGTCTTCCGAATCGCGGAGGAAGGCGGCGGTTTGCGAGCCGGGTCATCGCCCGGGCTTGTTGCCTTCGGGGACAAAGGGGCGTCGCTGGTCCCAGGCCGTCGTCTTCGGATGCTTTCGTGGAGCGGCAGCCGTCAACGGGTTGGCCCTGCTGATTATCACAGGGTTCCTTACAATGAACGGTTGGCAGGCCATCAGCTGGACCTTTCTAACCCAGGCCCCGACCCCTTCCATGACGGCAGGAGGAATTTTCCCCTGCATCGTCGGAACCTTTCTTCTCAGCTTTGGAGCCATGTTGACGGCTTTTCCGTGGGGGGTGGCCTCGGCCGTCTACCTGCACGAGTACGCCAAGCCCGGCCTGGCTGTTCGCATCATCCGCCTGGGAATCACCAACCTGGCGGGGGTGCCTTCGGTGGTGTTCGGCCTTTTCGGACTGGCGCTCTTCGTCATCTGGATGGGATTGGGGGTGAGTCTCCTTGCGGGGGTCCTGACCCTCGGGGTACTCATCCTGCCTGTCATCATCGGAACCGCGGAAGAGGCCCTGCGATCCGTTCCGACCACCTACCGGGAAGCCTCCCTGGCCCTCGGAGCCACCAAGTGGCAGACCATTTATCGGGTTGTTCTGCCCGCCGCTTTTCCCGGCATGCTCACCGGGGCGATTCTGGCCGTCAGCCGGGCGGCAGGAGAAACGGCGGCCATCATGTTCACGGCGGCCGTATTCTTCACCCCCCACTTGCCGTCGTCCTTGCTGGATCCAGTGATGGCTCTGCCCTACCACATCTATGTTCTCGCCACCGCGGGCACCAACATCGAAACCACTCGACCGCTCCAGTACGGATCTTCCCTGGTTCTCATTTTTCTGGTCTTCGGCATGAACCTGGTGGCCATCTATTACCGGGCCCGTCTCCAGCGCCGTTTCTGAAGGGGCCGTGGGCGGGGCTCTTCACTGCTGGCATCGGTGTTTGATGTTGAGCCCCTCGACGATGAAGATGACGCACTCGGCGATATTGGTGGCTTGATCGGCCACCCGTTCGAGGCAGCGAGCCACAATGATGGTCTGGACGGACCGTTCCACGGCGGGAACTTCGTGGACCATGTAATCCAGAAGGTTCTTCAGGACCGTGACATTGAGCTCATCCGCCAGGTCGTCGGTCTGGCAGACGTCCCGGGCCAGATTGGTGTTTTCGCTCACAAAGGCGGTTATGACGGATCGGTACATGTCCAGGGCCGTGTCGGCCAGTTGCTCGATGGCAAGATTTCGGGGCAGTGGAGGACGACTTCCCAGGAACTGGGCCCTCTGGGCAATATTGACCGCCTGATCCGCAATGCGTTCGAGTTCGATGGATATGCGCATACAGCCCACGATGAAGCGCAAATCCCGGGCCATGGGCTGATCCAGGGCCAATAGACGAAGGCATCGTCGATCCACCTCCAATTCCTGTAGGTCGATTTCCTGGTCTCCGTCAATGACTTCCTGGGCCATTCGGCTGTCGCGCCCCAGCAAGGCCTGCGTGGATTTCTCCAGGGCCCTCTCCGTCAGGGCGGCCATGTGGAGGATGGTCATTTTGAGCTCTTCCATTTCCTGGTGAAACCGACTTTCCATTCACTGCGCTCCTATCCGAATCGGCCCGTGATGTAATCTTCCGTCCGGCGATTTTTGGGCCTCGTGAAAAGGGTTTCGGTCTCATCCACCTCCACGAGCTTTCCCATATAAAAAAATGCCGTGAAGTCGGAAACCCGCGCTGCCTGCTGCATATTGTGGGTAACGATGACGATGGTATAAGAGCGTTTCAACTCGTGGATCAGCTCCTCGATCTTCTGTGTGGCGATGGGATCGAGGGCGGAGGCCGGTTCGTCCATGAGCAGCACCTCGGGTTCCACGGCCAGGGCCCGAGCGATGCACAGCCGCTGCTGTTGTCCGCCCGAGAGGCCCAGGGCCGACTGGTGCAGGCGGTCTTTCACTTCCCCCCACAATGCTGCCTGCTGAAGACTAAGCTCTACCTTTTCATCGATGAAGCAGCGATCGCGAACCCCGTTGACCCGGAGACCGTAGGCTACATTCTCGTAAATGGTCTTGGGAAAGGGATTGGGCTTTTGAAACACCATGCCCACCCGCCGCCGCAAGGTCACCACGTCGAGCTTGGGATCGTAAATATCCTGGTTGTCCAGAAGGACCCGGCCTTCGACACGGCCGACGGCGATGAGATCGTTCATCCGGTTCAAACAGCGAAGGAAGGTGCTTTTGCCGCATCCGGAAGGACCGATGAGGGCGGTGACCTGGCGGGGGTAAAACTCGAGGGTGATGCCGTCGAGGGCCTGAAAGTCCCCATAATAGAAATTCAGGTCCTTGGAGATCATTTTGGGCGATTTTCCCATCATGCAACCCTTCCAAAACCTTCGCAGCGAGCGTCAATCTCTACTGTGGAAGCAGCCTAGCCGAACCTGTGACCAAGATCAAGCCGGCAGGGCAGGGCGGATCGGCTCCGGACCTTTCATGAAGGAAGGTCGTGGATCGAGGGACAAAACCCGCATTTTCGCACTAGGCCTCGCCGGCCTCCGCCCCCCATCGGTCTTGCGTGCAGCCGGTTTTCGAAGCACAAGGAAAGATCCGGTACAGGCCGGCAAAATTGCGGGTCCGGTCTCTGCAAGCGGAATAAAGGGCCGGCCTGCGAAAAATGGATGCTTAATTTCGCCGTACTCTACGGGGTTGCCTCTCCCGGCGAGGCTCGGAGAAGAGTGAAACAGAAAACGGCCCCTTCCTGTTCTCCGGGTATCGGATGAGCGACCCAGATCCGGCCTCCGAAATTTCGGAGAATATGCCTGCAGATGGCAAGGCCCAGCCCCGTACTGCCGACTTCGCTGCTGCGATGCTTCTCGATTCGGTAGAACCGCTCGAAAATGCGATTCACATGTTCCCTGGGTATGCCCGGTCCAAAATCCCGGATTCGAAAGGTCACCTCGGCTTGCTCCTCGCTGCACGACACCACGATGGGCTTCCCCGCGGGGTTGTAGCGCACGGCATTCTCGAGGAGGTTTCGAAAGACCTGGACCAGTTGATCGTGATCTCCAAGAACCCACAGGTCTCCCTGGGGCAGGTCGTTTTGCAGGGAAATGCCCCTTGGTTTCGCCAGGGGAAGACACGCCTTCCATGCTGTGAGAAGGGCGTTTCCGGCATTCACGGAAACGGGAACCGATGCTTCCTGCTTAGCTTCCAGCCCGGCCAGTTGGAGCAGGTCATCGACCATTCTCACCATGTGGTTCGTGTTCTTGAGAATGACCTGGAGAAAGGAGGTTAGAGTCCCGGGTTCGAGCTTTTCTTCCGAAAGCAGAGTTTCCGTATAGCCCTTGATCGAGGTCAGGGGGGTCCTCAGTTCGTGGGAGACATTGGCCACGAAGTCTTGCCGCACCTTCTCCAGTCGTTTGATTTCCGTGATGTCGTGAAAGACCACGATGGCCCCCTCCGTCTCATCTGCGGACGGCTCCCCGTGCGGCGGCAACCTGGAGATGGTGACGTTATAGAACCTGTCCCGCCAGAGACGGAGCTCGAGCACGCACGGGCTTGGAGCCGACGGCTGCCCGGGATCCAGCACCCGGTCGCACCCTTCCTGGAGCTCGATGCTTACGATGACCTCGAGGGGTTTGCGGCCGATGGGAGAAAGGGTGCCGGGAATCATGGTTGCCAGAGCGCGATTCACCCTTTGGATCCTGCCCCGGCCGTCGAGGACCAGGACACCGTCCTGCATGCCGTCGAAAACGGCTTCCAACCTCCTTTTTTCTTCGTGCAGGGAGGCAAAGCGATTCTCCAGCCGTTCATCGGCCTGGTGCAAGGACTGGAGAAGGGGGTACAGCTCGTGATCGGGTTCCAGGTGCAACCTCATCACGGGTTTGCCGGAACCGAGAGACTCGACGGCCTCTCCGAGCCGGGAGACGATGCGGCCAAGGGGGCGCAGGACCAGGGGTGCGGCGAGAGCGATTCCGATAAAAAGGAAGAACAGGTAGACAGGAAGAGCAATCCTGAGATGCTCCAGCTGCCTTTTGATCTCCGGCGGATCAGCGGCAAGCCTCAGGATGCCGGAGGGGAGCGGAGGAGGCAGGGAAGTCTTCATGGCGGCAAAGACCATTTCTTTTCTCATGGCCTTGCTGTGGCGGATGGAAAACCCTGTACCCCCTTGCTGTGCTTGGAGAATTTCCGGCCTGCCTGCGAAGTTTTCGAGGTCCGAGATCCGATCCGGAGAAACCTCGGAGTCCGCGATGGCGCGTCCGTCCTCGGCGATATAGGTAATCCTGACCCCGAGTTGCCCGGCGATCTTGAGGGACCAGTCGTGCAGTTCTTCCACGTTTCCGAAAGGACCGTGCTCGACCATGAGCTGATAGACGAGATCGAGGTCCCGCATGGCCAGTCGTTGAGCGTCAGCTACGCAAGCCCGGCTCAGGCGATGATATTGGTGCGAGGTGGGAAGAATGCCGGCCAGGACCACGAGCATCCAGGAAAAATAAAGAACGGAGTGCTTGAGGGAAGTTCTTCCGAACATGAATTCAACCATCTTTGAAACGGTACCCCACCCCCCTCACGGTTTCCACCGCGTCCGAGTAAGGGCCCAGCTTTTGCCTCAAGCGCCGGACATGGGTATCCACCGTTCGAGCATATCCTTCGAACTGATATCCCCAAACCTTGTCCAGGAGCTGGTCGCGCGTACGGACCTTTCCCGGCCGGCGAAGAAGTTCGACCAGGAGTTTGAATTCCGTGGCCGTGAGCATCACTTCCCTTCCGTCCACTGAGACCTTGTGGGCTTCGAGGTCCACTCGGAGCCCGTCTTTTTGAAGAGTGGTTCCACCGTCCTTTTCCGGGCCCGTTCTTCGGAGAACAGCCCGTATCCGCAGGATGAGTTCTCGAGGACTGAAGGGCTTGACCACGTAATCATCGGCCCCGAGTTCCAAGCCCACGATACGGTCGATTTCCTCCCCCCGTGCGGTGAGTATGATGACGGGGATGTGCCTGGTTTCCGAAGTCTTCTTCAACTCCTTGCAAACCTCGAATCCGTCGAGGCCGGGGATCATGAGATCCAGGACAATGAGGTCCGGGAGGTGTTGTTTTGCAAGGCTGAGGGCATCGTAACCGTCCTGGGTACTGCAGACCTGAAATCCTGCGGTTCGGAGATTGTAGGACACGAGATTCAAGATGTCCGGATCATCTTCCACCACAAGAACTGTCGAGAGGGCCATCCCATTCTCCTCGTCGTCGCCGGGAACAATTCTTGCCATGGTGCCGTGACAACTCCGAGAAGTTCATGTGGCAATCCTGTTGCGGCCGTGAAGAGAGGTTTCCAAGATAACACGGAATCCCGTTCCCAGGAAGGCGCTACGGATCGAGTGTCACACAGGGTTGAGAAAAGAGGAATGGACCGGGATCGGCAGTAAGGAACCTTGGCCGTGCACCCTCTGTTGAACCCGTCGTGATCTTGGGCTCGCCTGCCGGTGCGCGACTAGATTGAACCACGACACAGCCGGGGATACTTACCGCTGCTTCCTTCCGGACCTGACGGGGTTCGTATTCGCCTGTTGCGCGGTGTCCAATCGGCACCGGGATTAGAGCCTGCAGACCCGACCGCGGCCCTCCAGGGGGAATTCAGCCCCGCATAAGCGGATCTCGGGCTACAGGGCACCGCTAGCTCCCCGCCTAGCACGACCAAGGGAGAAAACGTTCTTGTCGGAGTGAACGAATCGAAAACATCCCTCGCAGGAATTCCTCGATTCAGGTTTTCATGCGACAGGAGATTACATATCACTTTGACCCACAGGATGCAACGAGTAGTATTCGATCTTACGTCCTCCGAGCCCGGTTGGGTCGGTTGACAGGGGAGAGTGGATTCGCTAAGGTTTTTCATCCGTCCGTGTGGAAAGGCTTTCGATATAGAGAGGAAAACGCCGATGATGTGTGGTCGTAGTTCGCTCATGAGGACCCTTTGCGCTTGTTCGTTGGTCGTTTTCGTCATCCTCCCGTGCCTGATCGGCAGTATCTCCCCGGCCGGCGCCGATGAACCCCTCAAGATCGGGGTATATCTGCCCATGACGGGATCCGTAGCGGCGTATGGAGACATGGAATGGGCGGGAATCCAAATCGCCCGGAGCATGGAACCGGAAGCCCTCGGCAAGAAGGTCGAGTTGCTGCTGGTGGATACCAAGAGCGACAAGATCGAGGCGGCCAACGCCGTGACCATGCTTGTCGAACGAGACAAGGTCGTCGGGATTCTCGGAGAAGCCATCAGTGGGAACACCATGGCGGGAAACCACATTTCCGAGCTGGCACGGGTTCCCTCGGTGAGTCCCTCGGCGACCAGCCCCCTGGTGAACCAGGGCAAGAAGTTCGCCTTTCGGGCCTGTTTCATTGATCCATTTCAGGGAGAGGTGGCGGCCCGGTTTGCGCGAAGCCATCTCAAAGCCGATACCGCGGCATTGATTATCGACAATTCCCAGGACTACAGCGTGGGGCTCGGAAGCTTTTTCGCCAAACAATTCACAAAGGACGGGGGCAAGGTCGTTTCCACGGCCTATATCCAGACGGGGGACCAGGACTTTTCCGCTCAGTTGTCCGCCGTGCAGACCGCCAACCCCGAGATTCTGTATGCACCCAACTATTATACGGAAACCGCCCTGCTGGCCAAACAGGCACGGGATTTGGGAATCCGCGTGCCCATCCTCACAGGGGACGGCGCCCATTCGGATACCTTGATTCATATTGGGGGCAGAGCCGTAGAGGGCATGTTCCTCACAGGTCATTTCCATCGAGATGCCGCCGCTTCGCCTCGGGCGAAGGAGTTCATTGTCCGGTTCACCGAAAGATACAAGAAGGATCCGGACGCTTTTGCGGCCTTGGGAGGGGACGCCTATTTTCTATTGATCGATGCCATTCGCCGGGCTGGTTCTACCGATGGAACCAAAATCCGGGACGCACTTGCTTCCACCCGGGGGCTCGATGTGGTCAGCGGGTCCGTCTCCATGGGAGAAGGAGGAACTCCTATCAAGGGCGTGGTGATCAACCAGGTGGAGAAAGGCAGGTTCGTCTACGTTACGACCATCGAGCCGTGAGGAAACCTTGTGTGGGAGCAGGCGGCGTTTGGGTTGTATTCCCGGTTCGAAGAGGCAAAACCGACGGGGCCTGTGGACGGGGAGAAAAGGTGCGGGCAGGGGAGCCGGATGTCCCCTGCCTTTTTTGTGCACATACCTGAACTCGTCTCCAACCCTTCGTTCCCCGAATCAATTCGGGAAGGGGGAAATCGAAGCGTGGAAACCGGCGCACAACGGCAATCTCCATAACCCGGAAGCTCTGAAGGGTGTTTGAGAATCGGCAGGAAGTGGGGTTTTCTCGATTCATGGATTCACCGGCTCGCCGGCTGACCCGTTCGCTGGCCATTGCCTGCTCCTGCCCCATTCCAGGAAGAAATTGCGGGAAATAGGAAATACCCGGGGGAGACGGCGGCAGGGGAGAGGGAACGGATCTTGGTCCTTATGGGAGGAATACCCGGGTGAGTGGAACCGTTCTTCTGCAACAGATCATCAACGGGATCTCCCTGGGAAGCCTTTATGCCCTGGTGGCCATCGGGTACACCATGGTGTACGGAATCTTGCGGCTGATCAATTTCGCCCACGGCGACCTTCTGATGTTCGCCTCCTACACCGCTCTCTACGGGATTACCCTCTTTGTTCTTCCCTGGTATTGGAGCTTTCCCGCGGCCATCGTGGCGACGGGGCTGGTGGGGGTCCTCATGGAACGTGCCGCCTACCGACCGCTGAGAGATGCCCCGAGAATCTCGTTGCTCATTTCCGCCATCGGGGCCTCCTTTTTCCTGGAGAACCTCGCCCTGGTGATCCTCGGAGGAGTACCCAAACCGTTTCCCAGGCCGGAAGTCTTCGATCGGGTTGTGGAATTCACGGGCATTCGCATCCAGGTTCTGACCATCTACACCCCCCTCGTCACCCTGGTCCTCCTGGCGGGGCTTCTATGGATCGTGTTTCGCACCAGGGTGGGAAAGGCCATGAGAGCGGCATCCACGGATTTCGAGACCACCCAGCTCATGGGGATCAACCTGGACCGAATCATTTCCTCCACTTTTCTCCTGGGGTCCATGCTCGCTGCCGCCGGAGGCATCATGTGGTCCCTGAAATACCCGCAGGTGAATCCCTTCATGGGGGTCGTTCCAGGGCTGAAGGCGTTCATTGCGGCGGTCCTCGGAGGGATCGGGAGTATCCCCGGCGCGGTGGTGGGAGGATTTCTCCTTGGTCTTGGTGAGGTGATCATTGTCGCCCTGGTCCCCCAGTTGTCCCAGTATCGGGACGCTCTTTCCTTTCTGGCCCTGATTCTGGTCCTGCTCTTTCGGCCGACGGGGATCCTGGGGGAGCCCATGGAAGAGAAGGTGTGAGAGCGGATGACGGAGCGCGGAAGAAAACGACGCAACCGGGTCCTCACCTGTGCAAGCCTCGGGATCCTTGCCCTCGTGCTGTTTCTCTTCGAGAGATACGGGTCCGACTATCATATCCGCATTCTCAATAACATGGCCATATTCATCATCCTTGCCGTGAGTTACAATCTGGTGAACGGAGTGTGCGGGATGTTGCACCTGGGACCCAACGCCTTCATCACCATAGGGGCCTACACTTCGGCGCTGCTCACCATGAGCCCGGCGGAAAAAGAGCTTAGCTTCATTCTTGAGCCTCTCATCTGGCCCCTGAACATAATCCAGGTGCCTTTCTCCATCTCACTCGCGGCGGCAGGCCTTGTGGCGGCAGGATTTGCCTTTCTCATCAGCTTTCCCGTGTTTCGCGTTCGGGGCGACTACCTGGCCATCGTCACCCTGGGGTTCGGCGAAGTGGTCCGAGTGCTCTGTAACGCCATGCAATGCGTCACCAATGGATCCTTGGGCCTCAAGGGCCTGGTTCCCCACACTCGTTTGTGGTGGTCCTGGGGAGTTGCCGTGATCACGGTGACCTTCGTGAGCCGCCTGGTCCAAAGCAGCTACGGGAGAGCCATGAAGGCCATACGGGAGGACGAGATCGCCGCACGGGCCATGGGAGTGGACCCCTTCCGGCACCTGCTCCTCGCCTTCATCGTCAGCGCCTTTTTCAGCGGGGTGGCAGGGGGGCTCCTCGCCCACCTCGTCACTACCATTTCTCCGAATTTGTTCACGTTTCTCCTGACCTTCCATCTGCTCATCATGATTGTGGTGGGCGGGTTGGGGAGCACTACCGGAGCGGTACTGGGTGCCGCGGTTTTCTCCGTGGCAGGGGAAATCCTGCGGGTGGTGGAGCGCCCCATGAACTTCGGTTCCTTCCATGTCCCCGGGATTCCCGGCATGCGAATGGTGTTGTTCAGTTTCCTGCTGATGGTGGTCATCCTGTTTTGGCGGCAGGGGATCATGGGGCGAAGGGAGTTTTCCTGGGATTGGATGTTTTCCCGGGTGCATCGGTTCTAAGGCGTCCTGCATGGGAGCTCTTCTTTCGGTGGAGAACCTTTTTGTTCACTTCGGCGGCCTGACCGCGGTGAATGATTTCTCCATTCGCCTGGTTCCCGGGGAACTGGTGGGGCTCATCGGGCCCAATGGTGCTGGCAAGACCACGATTTTCAATGTCATCTCCGGGATGGTGAAGCCCACCTCGGGAAGGATCCGGTGGCGGGATCAAGTGCTCGACGGCCTGCCCCCTCATGCCGTTGCCGCTCGCGGTATCGCCCGGACCTTTCAAAACATTCGGCTCTACCGGGACATGACCGTTCTCGAGAACCTGATGGTCTCCTTTCACCATCGCATGAGAACTCCCCTGTGGCGGGCGGTGTTGGGTTTTCCGGGTGGGGAGCGAAATGAACGGGAGATGCGGGAAAGATCCATGGAAATTCTTGAGGGACTCGGCCTGGGGCGGCTCGCTTTCGAGAAGGCGGGCGCCCTGGCCTACGGCCAGCAGCGCAGGATCGAAATTGCCAGGGCCATCGCTTCGGGACCGCAACTGCTCCTGCTGGACGAACCCGCCGCGGGCATGAACCCTCAGGAAACCATGGAGCTGGCGGAACTCATTCTCGAGGCCAGAAAACGATACTCCCTGACCCTCATGCTCATCGAACACGACATGAGGTTTGTGATGCGTCTCTGCGAGCGGGTCAAGGTCCTGGATCACGGTTTCACCATCGCGGAAGGAAGCCCCTCGGAGATCCAGCTGAATCGAAGGGTCATCCGGGCTTACCTCGGGAATGCTCATCATGCTCCAGGTCGTTGACCTGCAGGTATTCTACGGGGGGATCCACGCTCTTCGGGGAATCAGCCTGAGGGCCATGGAGGGGCGGATCGTGACCCTCATCGGGGCCAACGGTGCCGGGAAGAGCACCACGCTGCGGGCCGTGCTCGGGTTGGTCAAACCTCATTCGGGTTCCGTCCGGTTTTGCGGCGAGGAGTTGACAGGCAGGAAACCCTTCGAGATCATTCGAAGGGGGATCGGCGTGAGTCCCGAGGGACGAAGGGTCTTTCCGAATCTTACTGTAGTGGAGAATCTCGAGCTCGGTGCGTATCACCAAAGCTCCCGGACGGTTTCCACCCAGATCGAGAAAGTCTACTCCCTCTTTCCCCGACTCGAGGAGAGGCACAAGCAGAAGGCGGGGACCCTGAGCGGCGGGGAACAGCAAATGCTTGCCCTGGGCCGGGCGTTCATGAGCCGGCCGAAGCTGCTGCTCCTGGATGAACCGTGCCTGGGCCTGGCACCCCTGGTGGTGGAAGAGGTGCTCGAAGCCATCGAGCAGGTGAACGGGGAAGGGGCTACCGTTTTGCTCATCGAGCAAAACGCCATGGCGGCATTGAGGATTGCCCACTATGGCTACGTGCTGGAGACAGGCCGGATCGTTCTCGAGGGGCCGGCGGATGCTTTGATCGAGGATGAGGGGGTTCGCAGGGCATATCTGGGGGAAGATTGAAGTCTGCTCGCATTTCAAGTACTATAGGCCATGTCTCTGAAATGTTTCCCAAACCAGGCTGGAAAGCCCCATGGAACAGATGAGTTTTTTTCAGAAATCTTTTCGAGAGAAAAGCGGAGCCCGAGCGCCGTTGGCCGACAGGATGCGGCCCCGGAATCTCGGCGAATTCGTAGGGCAGGGGCATCTGCTGGGGCCGGGGAAGATCCTCGATCGACTGCTTCGAAACCGTCGGATGCAGTCCCTTGTGTTCTGGGGGCCGCCCGGGTCCGGCAAGACTACCCTGGCACGAATCCTTGCGGAACAGTCGGACGCCCGTATGATCGCCCTTTCGGCGGTGCAGGCGGGCACCAAGGAAATTCGGGCCGCCGTGCAGGAGGCCCACGAAACCTGGTCTCACCGTGGAAGACGAACGGTGCTCTTCATGGACGAGGTGCACCGGCTGAACAAGGCTCAGCAGGACAGTCTGCTCCCTCATGTGGAGGACGGGACCTTCTGGTTTCTGGGGGCTACGACGGAGAACCCCTCCTTCGAGGTTATCCGCCCGCTGCTTTCCCGCGCCCAGGTGCTGGTGCTCGAACCCCTTGAACGGGAGGACCTTCGTGAGATTCTCCATCGAGCCCTCCAGGACAAGGAACGAGGGCTCGGAGCCTATCCTGCCGAGATATCCCCCGAGGCGGAGGATGCCCTGGTCGACGGGGTGGGAGGAGATGCCAGGGTACTGCTGAACACCCTCGAGGTGGCCGTGATGACCACCCCTCCCAGGAACGACGGGGTTCGGAGGGTGGATTTGACGGCCGTGCGGGAAGCCATGCAGCGTCGGGCGGTTCACTACGACAAGGGGGGCGAGGAGCACTACAATCTCATTTCGGCCCTTCACAAAAGCCTTCGGGGAAGCGATCCCGATGCCGCTCTCTACTGGCTGGCACGGATGCTCCGGGGGGGAGAGGACCCCATCTACATCGCCCGCCGCATGGTGCGAATGGCCTGCGAAGACGTCGGTCTGGCGGACCCCCGGGCCCTCGAGCAGGCTGTGGCCGCCTTTCGCGCCTATGAGTTCCTGGGGAGTCCCGAAGGGGAGCTGGCTCTTGCCCAGGCCGCCGTGTATCTCGCCCTGGCCCCCAAAAGCAACTCCGTGTATGTGGCGTTCAAGGAAGCATCGTCCGCCGCAGCGGAATCCGGAGATGCCCGCGTTCCCCTGCGCCTGAGGAATGCCCCTACCGCCCTCATGAAAAAGCTGGGATATGGGCAGGACTACCTTTATCCTCACGACCTTCCCGAGGGCTGGGTTCCCGAAAGCTGCCTGCCCGAGGGCATGGAGGGGAGGGTCTTCTTTCATCCCACGAAAAGAGGCTGGGAGGGAAGCTTCGGGGAGCAGTTGCGAATCCGCCGCCGGATGATACGAGACAGGAAAGGATCGACAGAAGGAGATGGCTGCATCGAAGACTTCCCCGAATGAGGGTTCCCCGTGGAACCGGTAAAGCAAAAGGGCATCCGGGAAACGGCTGAGGGTCGGAGCTCTCAACCTGAAGCGATCAAACCCTTTCGACTGGTGAAGTATTTCTCCCTCACCAGCCTGATGGTCATCCTGGTGTGCACCGTCTTCATCTCCGGATTTATCTCCCAGAAGGCCAAGAGCATCCTTCTCCACAAAAGCGAGCAGTATGCCTTGCTCATCGCGGAGAACCTCAACCACCAGGTTTTTTACCAGTTCACCGTGCCGACGCTCATCACGGACGGAGAGATCCGCCTGAGCCGAACCAGCCAGTTCGAGCGGTTGGACCGGGTAGTGCGCAATACCATTCGGGGATTCAACGTGGACCAGGTCAATATCTACGATCCGGAACAAATATTGAGCTACAGTACGGACCCAACGATCATCGGGACGAAGGGGGATATCGGCAGCTTGTTCGAACGGGCCTGGCGGGAGGAAGCCGTTTCGATTCTTTCGGGAGAGGGGGGGTCCTTCCTTGGTTTCGAGTGGCGAACCGGCCCCCGGAAGCTCATCACCTACCTGCCCATGTGGGAGGAGCGCCCCATGAGCTACAAGCGGGGGAAGGTCCTCGGGGTCTTCGAGATCACTCTCGACGTGACGGACGACTACGAAGCCATCCTCCGCTTTCAATGGATCATTGCCGGCAGCTTCCTTGCCTTTGTAGGAATCCTGTTTGTGACCATTCTCTTTCTTGCCGCCCGGGCGGAAAGGATCATTACGGCAAGGGCCGAGGATCGACTGAAGCTCGAGGAAAAACTCCACCAGACCGAGCGCCTGGCCGCGCTGGGAGAGATGATCGCGGGGGTTTCCCACGAAATCAGGAACCCCCTGGGCATCATCCGGACGACGGCGGAGCTTCTGTGCGGACGGCTGGAAAATGACCGTCAGAAGCGACTCTCGTCCGTCATTGTGGAGGAATCCACCCGTTTGAACGACATTCTCACGGAGTTCCTGGATTTTGCACGTCCCAAGGCCATTCGAGTCCATGCCTGCCGACTCGAGGAGCTCCTGGATCGAAACCTCGAGGTCATGGAGCCTGAGTGCCAGAGGCTGGGGATCAAGGTCGAACGGGACTACCGGACGGGGTCTTACGGAATGGAGGCGGATGCGGACATGCTCTACCGGGCATTTGTCAACCTGCTGGCCAACGCCCTCCAGGCTATGCCCCAGGGAGGGGTGCTCCGCCTCGAGACATCCCTCACCAACGGACGGGATGGGAATCCGCACATCCAGGTGAAGATCCAGGATACGGGTCACGGAATTCCCCCGGCGCTGAAGAAGAAGATTTTCAATCCCTTTTTCACCACGAGGGAAAAAGGAACCGGGCTCGGTCTGGCCATTGTGCGCAGCATCATTGACGGGCACAACGGCGACATGGAAGTGATGAGCGACGAAGGAAAAGGAACAACCATGATTGTCCGCCTGCCTCTCCATCAGCCCAAATCCGAGGCGGCGGAAGGGGAGATCGCGTAGGGTCCCATGGAAACGGTTCTTGTTGTGGATGACGAAAGAAATTACCTCCTGGTTTTGGAGGAGCTCCTCATGGAGGAGGGCTACCAGGTCCTGACGGCGGACAACGGCCGTGGCGCTCTCGAAATTGCCCGGGGACAGGAGCTCGATGTCGTGATTTCGGACATCAAGATGCCGGGAATGGATGGAATGACCCTGCTCGAGAAGTTCCATGAGCAAAACCCCGACCTTCCCGTCATCATGATGACGGCCTACGGGTCCATGGAAAAGGCCATGGAGGCTACCCGCCGGGGTGCTTTCGACTATATTTTCAAGCCCTTCAAAAACGAGCAGCTCAAGTTCACCGTTCGAAAGGCCGTTGATCATTACCATCTGCTGTGCCGAAACCGTTACCTCAGCAAGGAACTCCAGGAGCGATACCAGTTCGGCAACATCATCGGGAAAAGCAGCGCCATGCAGCGGATCTACCAGCTGATCGAAAAGGTGGCCCCCGCCAAGGCGACCGTACTCATTACCGGGGAGTCGGGAACGGGAAAGGAGCTCATAGCCAAGGCCATTCATTTCAACAGCCCGCGACGGGAACAGCCGTTCATCACCGTCAACTGCGGCGCCATTCCCGAGACTCTGCTCGAAAGCGAGCTCTTCGGGCACGAACGGGGGGCGTTCAGCGGCGCCGTGTCGCAAAGAAAGGGGCGTTTCGAGCTGGCCCACGAGGGAACTCTTTTCCTGGATGAGATCAGTGAGATGTCTCCGCCGCTTCAGGTCAAGCTCCTTCGCGTCCTGCAGGAGATGGAGTTCGAGCGGGTAGGGGGAAGCCAGAGCCTGAAGGTGGACGTCCGGGTTGTTGCCGCATCCAACCGCAACCTGAAGGAGGAAGTGGCCGCAGGCCGTTTCCGTTCGGACCTGTTCTTCCGCCTGAACGTGGTGCACGTGCTGCTGCCGCCCCTCCGAGCAAGGAAGGACGACATCCTGCTCCTGGTCGACCATTTCCTGAAGAAATATCCTCCCCCCGGAGGGCGACCTCTCCGGATGGATTCCGAGGCCATGCGCTATTTGCTGGACTATCCCTGGCCGGGGAATGTCCGCGAGCTCGAGAACGTCATCGAGCGAGCGGTGATCCTGTGCAACGGGGAACAGATCCTTGCCAGGGACCTGCCGCCGGAAATCCGGGAGCCGGCTCCTGCCGTCGCCATGCCGCAGGCCGGTGCCGAACCGGGCGCGGGAGAAGAAGTTCATGTTTCGGCCGAGGAAATGGCCGGGATCGCCCCCGGAGACCGCCTGGCGTCCTCGGGATTGAAGCCGCGCCAGGTGAAGGCCCTGGAATTCATTCGGACCCACGGGTTCATCACCAACAAATACTATTCCGAAATCAACGACATTTCGGAACGACAGGCGCTGCGGGAGCTCAACGAGATGGTGGATACGGGGCTCCTGCAACGCATGGGGAAGGGTCGTGCCTGCCGTTACGTCCGCACGGAAGCCCCCCTGCCCGAGCGTCCCTCCTGACTCCGGGCGGAAGATGCGCGGTTTTCCACGGAAGCGCATGGGTTGTTGGGAATGTCGGCGGGGTCGAGGTCGTCCGGAAGTTCATCATGAAAGAAGAGGGAGACTTCCCTGCGCGAGGATGAATTTCTTCATTGTGACACCCTCCAAGCGAGTTCCGGTGAACCATACATATTATACTCTGAGGAAGAGGAACGGTTCGTACTGATCGGGCAATCGATAGGAGGCCGCTTGTTGGTCGTTGTTCATATGGAGAGGGGAGACCGAATCCGTATCATCAGCGCTGGACGGCAACAAACAAAGAGAGGTTAGCATCCGCGGGATGTGTCGAGCACTTTGAAGCACCCGGTTTAAGAAATCAGTGAACACGATGACACCTGTTTACCCTCTGTCTGAAGGTAGGTTCCCGGGACTGCCCGGCAGGTCCGACCTGGAATCGAGGGGTTGGGGCAGGGGATTCCCGATGAACGCCGGGGAAATGTACAAATGCAGGCATCGCCCCACACATCCGCCCCATCCAAATCCTTTGACACGGAATGGGGGCCATGCTAGGGTCGGTTCACCTCGTCCCATCCGGGGACTCTCTTCAAAAACCCGCGACCGGCGGAGCGGTCGCCCCGGCTCGTGCCCAGGATCTCTTGCCGTGCAAACAAACGAGAAAACGGCGGCCGATTTGAGACAGCCGGAAATCGTTTGGTGAGCGGGGGAATGTCGGGGGCATCACCTTGCGGATTGCCTCGTCCCGAAATGGGCGATCCAAGGGTAGTTCGATGTTGGGATTCATGTTCGGATGGTTGCTCCTCTAATTGAAAGGGAGTGTCCGGTTCGAACGGTGAAACGGGGTATCCGGCGGCAAAGGGCACACCAGGAAGGTGTGCCGGGAGACGGAACGTATTGTCGAGGTAGTGGCCGGTTTCCCTCGGTCTGCCCCAGGGCAGGCGAATGAAACCGGAGTTCTGAACCAGCAATCCACCGGCTCGATTCATCAATCAGGCCACGAAAGCCTAGGGATCGCAGGAATGCGATGAAAGGTTTTCGTGGCCTTTTTTGTTTTTGGTGTTTGCTCGGCGGGCCTTCCCGGCCATGAGGGCCTCGAGACAAAAACAGATCCTGGATTCCAGGGAGGCGACGGTTTCATTTTCGAATCGAACAGGAATCGACGGAAAAGATGGGACGGGACAGACCTTCCCCCGCCAAGGTAAAAGGCCTGTCCCCCGGATCGGATGGTACCCCGAGTCCACTTCCTTCTGTAGCACACCCAGGGGAGTGGGACAACGAAGGAAGAGGAGATGACGAAGCATGTGTTCCAGATCTTGAGGGATTTGGTCCCGGATCGAGAATACCCGGCCCGCGGGGAAGGGACGCTGAGGACGGGATGCAGGCCGTGGAAGCTGGGACTGATTTTCTTGACGGCCTTTCTTTTCTTTCCGTCGGTTGGCCTGTGTGACGAGGCCAAAGAGATCCCAACCGGCGGTGAGGCAGAGATCGCGGAAACCTCGAACGGGGAGGGAGAACAAAAAGATGCGTGGAAAGAACACACCCTGGAAGAAATCGTCGTTACGGCCACTCGGACGGAAAAGGCCCTCTCGGACGTTCCCGCCGCCGTCTCGGTGGTTACCAGGGAAGACATGGAAAACAGGAACATCCAGACGATCGACAGCGCCGTGAATCTTATCCCAGGGGTCTTCGACAAACGGGCCAAGGGGCTCGATACCACCGCGGCAGTGACCTTGCGAGGGTTCCCGGAACAAAAACGAACCCTGGTCCTGGTGGACGGACAACCCCAAAACGACGGCTATACGGGTGCCGTGAACTGGAACGGCATTCTCCCGGAAAATGTGGAGAAAATCGAGGTCGCTCGAGGCCCCTTCTCCTCCCTTTACGGTGGTAACGCCATGGGCGGGGTGGTGAACATCCTCACCAGGATGCCCGAAAAGAGGGAAATCATCCTCAAGGAAGGCTATGGGAACGACGACTACTGGACCAATTATGGATCTTACGGGGACAGGTGGTTCGATCGTCTCAGTCTGTTCACCAGCTATGGGTATCAATCCAGCAACGGCTATCCGAACAACCTCCTTGTCAAAACCCCGGCCACTCCCGGGGCGGGGACCCCAACCACCGGCGGAAAACCCACCACGGATCCCCGGGGCAATCTGGCCTTCCTCCTGGGTGACCGGGGGGACAACACCTGGTGGAGGGATTCGGGAACATTCAAGCTTGCCTGCGACATAAACGACCGGTCCAGGGCGAACTTCTCCTTCATGAGGAATCGATGGAACTACGATTACGACGACCCCCATACCTACCTGACCGGGCCCGACGGAAAGCCCGTCTGGTCGGGGAACGTGATCGTCGACGGCAACAGGATCAACCTCTCGGAAGGCTCCTTTCTTGAGAGTGGAGGAGGCGCAACGGAAAACAAGTACCACCTGGGGTATGAAACCGGGTTGTTCGACGAAGCCGTCCTCAAACTCACTTGCGGGCTTGTCGATCAGGAGAGCAACTGGTATGTCACGCCTTCGTCCACGGCCAACCGGTTTGGAGGTCCGGGAAAAATCAACGAAGCCCCCTCCAGGGCCGTCTACACCGATGCCCAGATTTCTTTCCCCATCTTCGAAAAACACCGGCTGACCTTCGGGGCAGGCTTTCGGTACGACGAAGCCCGGATCGAGGAACACGACCTCATCAACTGGCGAGACGAAGATAGCAAGGCAGCCCTCACCTATGAATCCGGAGGGAAGGACAACATCTTCTCCTTCTACTCCCAGGCGGAGATTTCCCTCCTGAGAAACGTGACGGCGTACCTCGGAATCCGCGGAGACCTGTGGCAGACCTATGACGGCATGGTCAACCTCCTCGGTGCGGCGGGGGCGGCCGAGGAGTTTGGTTCCAGGGATGCCTTCGCGGTCAGCCCCAAGGCCTCCCTGGTGTACAAACCCTTCGAGGCGACCACCCTTCGAGCCTCCGCTGGAAGGGCCTTCAGGCCACCCAGCGTCTACGAACTCTACCGAACCTGGGTGTTTTACGGAACCACCTATGCAGCCAATCCGCATTTGGACCCCGAAACCAGTCTCTCCTGGGATGTCGGCCTGGAACAAAGATTGGGCGAAAGTGCGGTCTTCCGAATGAACTATTTCAACAACCGAATTTACGACATCATCTACCGACAAGATGTGACCCCCGCGCTCAAGCAGTTGATCAACGCCGGCGAGGCGCAGACCGATGGAGTCGAGTTCGAAATGGAGCATCGGGTCAACCGCCGGTTCAAGTACTTCGGCAGCTTTACCTACACGCACAGCGAAATGCTCGATAACCCGGCCAAACCCTCAACGGTGGGCAAACGGCTGGTGGGAGTGCCCGAGTGGATGTACGGCCTCGGAGGGGAGTTCACGTGCGGACCGGCGTCTCTCACCGTCACCGGGCGATACGTGGACAAGCAGTACAACAACGATGAAAACCTGGATACGGCAAAAAATGTCTACGGCGTGTACGACTCTTTCTTCCTGGCCGACGTGAATCTCCAATACCAGGTGAACCGACGGGCAATGGTGAATTTCGCCGTGAACAACCTGCTGGATGAAACCTATTTCACCTACTACCAATCGCCGGGAAGAACCTTTTTCGGGGGACTCACCCTGAAGTTCTAGGGAAAACCGGGGAATCGTGGGGCGGCCGGTGTGCCGGGACCTCCTGCCGGTGTTCCTCCCTCGTTGTGACCCTCGTGGGGTGAAGTACGGAAAGAGGGAAGGGAAGTCGGGAGACTGGAGCCGAAGAAGGGGAACGGATGATGTACCCCCAAAAAGATGGGAAAAAGGAAAACACGATGGCTGGAGGAATCCCGTTTCTGTCCCGTGTTTCACGTCCTGTCTTCCGTCTTTTGGTTGCGGTCCTGTGTGTCGCCGGTACGACACTGGATGCACGATCCGAGATCCTCACCCTCAAGGACAAGCTCGGGCACCAGGTGGCGGTCTCCGTGCCGGTTCGAAGAGCGGTCTTCCTTTCCCTCTACGAGTTCATCCCTGTCCTGGGAGTCTGGGATAAGGTGGTCGGAGTCAACCGATGGGCCTTCGACCACTCGACCCTCGAGCCGACTCTCAAGCAGCGTGGCATCCCGTCCGTGGGAACGGGAAGCAACGTGAACGTCGAACGAATTCTCGCTCTCGAGCCGGATCTGGTCATTCTCTGGAGCTACAAGCCCGAAATGGTGGAGTTCCTTGCGGCAAGGGGTTTGAAAGTACTTGCCGTGTACCCGGACAGTCTCGAGGAGCTCTACGAGGTCATGGATCTCTGCGGCCGCCTCTTTGGGGTCGAAGGTCGGGCGAAGGAGGTGCGATCCCTCATGGAGGGCATGTTCGAGATGATTCGATCACCGGTATCCCGCGTGACGTTCGAACAAAGGCGCAAGGTCCTCTGGGTCTGGCAGGAACCCACCCGTGTGAGCGGGTCCCTCGGGCTGCAGCAGGACCTCACAGGGTGGATTGGAGCCGTCAATCCGGCCGGGGGTTTTCCGACCAGGTACGCAAATGTTTCCCTCGAACAGATCGTGGCCTGGAACCCCGATGTGATCTTCATCTGGGGGCATGCGACCTACGGGGCCGAAAGGTTGCTGGAAAGCCCCCAATGGAAATCCGTCAGGGCCGTCCGGGACGGCAGGGTCTTTAAAGCTCCCAAGGTGGACAGCTGGTCTCCCAGCGTCGCCCTGCTGGCCCTTTGGATGGCTCAGAAGACCTACCCGGAGTGTTTTTCCGGGATGTCCCTGCACCCGATGGCCCGCACCTTCCACATGCAATGCTTCGGAGTTCCCCTCGATGGACCGCTCGACCAGGAGGCGCAATGGAGAAACGATTGAGGCCCATGATGATCGCCCTGTCTCCCCTGGTGGTCGCCGGGGCGGCCCTTTTTTGGGGTTCCTACAGCGTCTCCCCCGGCCTGGTGGTGAAGGCCCTCGCCTCGGGGATCCTGGGTGGGAGCGGTATGGAGGGGATTCCCGAGCTTTCCATCATCTGGAACATCCGGCTTCCCAGGGTCATCCTGGCTGCGCTGGTGGGAGGGGCACTTTCCGTTTCCGGGGTGACGCTCCAGGGCATTTTCCACAATCCCCTGGTCGATCCCTTCATCCTGGGGCTTTCGGCCGGTGCGGCTTTCGGCTGTGCTCTCTCCATCGCCTTCCTTCCCTGGTTGCCCATCCAGGGGGCCGCCTTCCTCTTCAGCGTTCTTGCGGCTTTTCTTGCCTACAGCCTGGCGCGGACCCAGGGAGAAGTATCCCGCCTGCCCCTGGTCCTCTCGGGAGTGGTGATCTCGGCATTCTTTAGCGCCCTGGTCTCCATTCTGAAGTTTCTCGTGGACCCGCATAAACTGGCGAGCATCGTCTACTGGCTCATGGGGAGCTTCTCCCTGGCGGACTGGAAATCGACGGCCGTCGCCGCCGCCGGGACAGGGGGCGGCTGCGGATTGCTCCTGCTCATGCGATGGCGACTCAACGCCCTGTCCATGGGAGAAGAGGAAGCTCGGGCACTGGGCATCCACGTGGAAAGGGACCGGCTTCTTCTGATCGCCGGGGCTTCTCTGGCGGTGGGCTGTGCCGTCTCGGTGAGCGGCATCATCGGATGGGTGGGTCTCATGGTGCCTCACCTCGTCCGGATGATGATCGGCCCCGATCACCGGCGGCTTATGCCTTACACCATGGCCGCCGGAGCGGCCTTCCTGGTGTTTGCGGATACCCTGGCGAGGAACCTCACCTCGGTGGACATTCCGGTGGGAATCATCACGGCGCTGAGCGGCGCTCCCTTCTTCATCTACCTCATGAGAAAGGGAGCCGGGGAGGGCTGGGGAAAATGATCCGTGTGACGAACCTCTCCTTCCAACACCGTGGAACGGAAAATCCCGTTCTCGAAAACATCGGTTTCGAGGTGGAACGCGGGGAGGTCATGGTGGTGCTCGGTCCCAACGGGTCGGGAAAGACCACCCTCTTTCGGTGCCTTCTCGGCCTATGGAAAGCAAACCATGGGGATGTCGCCATGGACGGGGCCTCCCTGCGAGACCTGTCGCGGGTGGAAATCGCGAGGAGAATCTCCGTGGTGCCCCAAGACCACGAGCCACCTTTTCCATATTCCGCTTTCGATGTGGTTCTCATGGGAAGAGCGGCCCATGTGGGGCTCTTTTCTTCCCCGTCCCCCAGGGACCGGCGGGCGGCATTCGAGGCCATGGAAGCCATGGGGATCGAGGCCCTGGCGCCGAGGCCCTATACACAAATCAGCGGGGGAGAGCGGCAAATGGTGCTTGTGGCCCGCTGCCTGGCCCAGGAGGCCCCGGTCATGCTTCTGGACGAACCCACCTCCCATTTGGATTTCCGAAACCAGGTCGTGGTCCTCTCCAGGGTGAAATCCATCGTCCGAAACAGAGGGCTCGCCGCCGTCATGAATCTGCATGATCCCAACCTGGCCCTGCTTTTTGCCGACCAGGTCCTGCTGCTGAACGGAGGCTTGTGCGTGGCCCGCGGAAAGCCGCACGAAGTTGTCAACAAGGAGAACCTCAGGACCCTGTACGGCCTCGAAGTGGAATTTGTCTCGGAAAACGGAATCAGAATGGTCTATCCCAGGCTTTGATCGACGTTCGAAGGGGGAAAACATCATGAAACTTGTGTCCATCATGTGGGCCGACCACATTCCGCTCCTCAGGGAAGCCGCACAACGGACGGGAATTGGTTGCCTGAAAGCCTATTCGAGCAAGCAGATCCACGCGGAACCGGAGCTCACCCATGAGGTGTGTCGTGCCATGAAGGGAGCGGACTTGATCCTCCTCTACAAGACCGCGGATTCCTTCTGGGATCAGGTTGAGGAAGAACTTCGGAACCTGGGGGGACGGATCCCCGTCGTTGGGCTCGGTCCCGATCCTTCCTGCCGGGAGCTGTCCAATGTGAGCCCTGAAATCGTCGGGACGACCTACCGTTACATTCTCTATAACGGGATCGACAACTTCACGGAGATGCTCAAGTACCTGCTCTCGAACCTTTTCGGAGCGAAGGTTTCCTATGATCTTCCCAGGGAAACCGCCTGGGAGGGGATCCATCACCCGGAGTGGGGCGGACCGTTTGCTTCCACCGAGGACTATCTCGCGGCTTATCCCCACAAGAATCTTCCCCTGGTGGGCCTTCTCTTCTCCAGGACCAACTGGATTACGGGGAACACCGCAGTCGAAGGAACTTTGATCCGAGCGCTGGAAAGCCGGGGTCTTGGGATTCTGCCGGTCTTCTTTTACCCGCTCAAGGACCGGAACCTGGGGAATCTCGGCGGAACCGAGGTCGTTCGCAAGTTCATGGTGAAAAAAGACGGGACTCCCCTCGTGAAGGTTCTGATCAAGCTCACCATCTTCTTTCTCGGCCAGACGGGCAGCTGCATGGCGGAGACTGCGGCTCGGTCCGGGGCCGCCATGCTAGGGGAGCTCAATGTGCCCCTGCTCGGTCCGACCCTCTCCTACTACAAGGAGAAGGAAAAATGGCTGGAGGACCCCCGGGGGCTTGGGCAGCAAGTCGCCTGGAGCATGGCTTTGCCGGAGTTCGAGGGGGTCGTGGAACCCATCGTGATCGGGGCCACCCGGGGCATCGCCCGGCCCGAGGAGGATGCTTATGTGCCCATTGCGGATCGCATCGAGAGGCTTGCAGCCAGGATCTCGAGGTGGGTCGGGCTTTCCGGGAAGCCGAACCACGAAAAAAAGATCGCCTTTATTCTCCACAACAACCCCTGTGCCTCCGTGGAAGGCACGGTAGGGGGAGGAGCCCACCTGGACACCCTCGAGAGTGTCGCCCAGGTCCTCAAGGTCATGAAGGATCAGGGTTATGCGGTGAATCCCCCGGCAAGCGGAAAAGAACTCATCGACGAGATCCTGTCCCGCAAGGCCCTGTCGGAATTCCGCTGGACGACCTCCGGAGAAATTGTCGGCAGGGGAGGGGCCCTGGTCCAGCTCGAGAAGGACCGTTATCTGCCCTGGTTCGAGGAATTGCCGGAAGCTTCCCGCAACCGGATGATCGAGGCCTGGGGAGAGCCTCCCGGCGAGGAGCGGGAAGGAGTTCCCGCTGCCATGGTTCATGAGGGAAAGATCCTGATCACTGGAGTTCGGTACGGAAATGCCGTGGTGTGCGTTCAGCCCAAAAGAGGGTGTGCAGGATCGCTATGCGACGGGCGGGTCTGCAAAATCCTCCACGATCCCGACGTGCCGCCGCCCCATCAATACGTGGCAACCTACAAGTGGCTTTCGAGAGAATTCGGGGCCGACGCCGTCATTCATGTGGGCACCCACGGCAACCTCGAGTTCCTCCCCGGCAAGGCCGCGGGGTTGTCCTCGGAGTGTTTTCCCGATGCGGCCGTGGACGAAATGCCGCATTTCTACCTCTACAACGCCGACAACGCCCCCGAAGGAACCATCGCCAAGCGGCGCAGTTACGCAACCCTGGTGGATCACCTCCAGGCCGTGATGGTCCAGGGCGAGCTCTACGGCGACCTCGAGGAAATCGAAAGGCTCCTTTTCGAGTACGAAAAACTCAAGGAAATCGAACCGGCTAAGGCACACACCGTCCGGCACATGATCGAAGCCAGGTTGCACGAGGAGAACCTGGATTCCATGATCAAGGTTCCGGCGGATGCACCGTTCAGCCGGGTGGTGCAGGCCGCCCACGAGGTACTCTCGCTCCTCAAAAACTCCTACATTCCCAGGGGTATGCACGTGTTTGGAAGACCGCCCGAGGGGGAGCGGCTTGTCGAGTTTGTGTACGCCGTCGTTCGCTACGACAACGGTCCCGGGTCTTTGAGGGGGGAGGTGAAACGCCTGCTCGAGGAGGACCCGGCATTTGCCGCCCTGGATGAAGCGGTGAAGAAGGACCTGGTGGATAAAAAGGCAAGGGAAGCCTGTGCATGTCACCTCGAAGAAGGCACGCCGCTTCCGGAGAAGCTGGCGGAGCTTTCTCCCGGCGCCGAGCTCCGCAGGGATGTCATCGACGCCATCCAGGCAAAAATCCAGGACGTCCGGGCGAGGGTCCTTCTATCCGACGAGACGGGCTCCCTTCTAAACGGCCTGAACGGCGGATATGTTCCTCCCGGGCCCTCGGGAATCATTACCCGGGGAAGGGACGACATTCTGCCCACGGGAAGAAACTTCTACTCCCTGGATCCCCAAAGAATCCCGTCCTCCGTTGCATGGGAGGTGGGCGTGCGGCTGGCCCGGAAAACCCTCGAGAAATTCCTGGAAGAGGAAGGGAGCTTTCCGGAAAACATCGGGTTCTACTGGCAGTGCAGCGACATCATGTGGGCCGACGGCGAGGGCATGGCCCAGATGATGGCTCTTTTGGGCGCAAGGCCCGTGTGGCATTCGAACGGCCGGGTGAAAGGCTTTGCGATCATTCCCCTCGAAGAGCTCGGAAGACCCAGGATTGACGTGACGGTGCGGGTTTCCGGGATTACGCGGGACAATTTTCCGTCCTCCATCGAGTTGATGGATGAGATCGTACAGGCGGTAGCGAGGCTCGAGGAACCTCCCGAATGGAATTTCGTGCGAAAGCACCTGCTGGAGCAGGCTGCGGAATCCGGGGGTTCCCTGTCAGACTCGGAATTCCTCCGAAAGGCCACCTACCGGTTCTTTGCGAGTATGCCGGGGGTCTACCAGGCGGGGACCCAGCTTGCGGTATACGCTTCGGCCTGGAAAAACGAGAAGGACCTCTCGGACGTCTTCCTCTACTGGAACGGCTACGCCTATGGGAAAGGCGTCTTCGGAGAACCGGCCCACGAACCCCTCGGGAAGAGCCTGAAAACCGTCGAGCTGACCTTCAACAAGACCGTCACCGACGAGTACGATCTCCTGGGGTGCTGCGCCTACTTCGGTGCCCATGGAGGTATGATCAACGCCGCGAAGGTCGCCTCGGGGAAAGACGTCAGGTCCTACTACGGGGACACCAGGGAGCAGGGTGAAGTCCAGGTGAGAGGCCTGGCCGACGAGATCCGGCGGGTGGTGCGCACCAGGCTGCTCAACCCCCGGTGGATCGACGGGATGAAGGAACACGGCTACAAGGGAGCCGGGGAGATCGGAAAGAGGGTCGGTAGGGTCTATGGGTGGGACGCCACCAGCAAGGAGGTGGACGACTGGATTTTCGACGACATCACGCGGACCTACCTGGTGAATGAAGAAAACAGGAGGTTTTTCGAGGAGAACAATCCCTATGCCCTGGAAGAGATTGCCCGGAGGCTGATCGAGGCGGCGGAAAGAGGGCTCTGGAACCCCGCACACGACGTGAAAGAGGCTCTCAGGGAAGTCTACATCGAAATCGAAGGATGGATCGAAGACAAGATGGAGGAGATCCCGGGAGATTTCCAGGGCGGCTCCATCGACGTCGTCACGGCCGACGAAGTGGAAAGTTGGAAAAGGAAAATAGGGGAGACCCTCGGAAAAAAGGCCTGGTGATGATATTCCTTCCATACTCTCCGCATCTTCATTGCCCTCAAAATGGAGTTCCACTGGAGGTCGACCTCCCTCGGAAAGGGGCACCGGAAGTCACCCCTTCCGGAATTAGCTCAACAGGTGGGAAAGTTGCCAAAACGCTTGACACCGCCCACGCAGGAGAAATAGCCTGCCCCTGGATGGATCGAGTAACGGCAGCGCGTATCCCTGTTTTCAGGGCATCGACAAGCGGTGGAAAAAGCCGCTCGACCGCGCGGGAAATACCCGATCGCGGAAAGTCCCCTAAGCACAGCCCTGCATAAGAGAGTGTCCGATATGCTCCGATCGTCATTTCATTGAAACAGGCTCCAGGAGGAAATCCAGGCTTTCCCAACCCTGGACCTCCGCCGGAAGCAGGCGTGGGCGACGGTCGGTAAAAGGGGCACTCTATTCTGCGAACCTCTACTGAGCAGCCTAAGAACGGAAACAGGGCCCCCGTCTCAGGCCGCACGCGTTCAACTTGCTTCGTCGGACAAAGGAGACAAGCTGATGACTTCATCACTCTTTCCTGCGGAACACGACATCCCGGACCAATACCGGATTTCCGCGCCGATTGATCAAAGGCACTACCTCTGCAACGGAGAAATGAGAGAATGGACAGGAGCTCGGCAGGAAGTCTTGTCTCCGGTCCGGCTTTCAACCCCTGATGGCTTCGTTCGGAAAATCATCGGTAGCTACCCGCTCCTTGAGGAAGAGAATTCCCTGGAGGCTCTGGATGCAGCGTGCACGGCTTATGACCACGGACGCGGAGCATGGCCCACCATGTCCGTCGAAGAGCGCATTCGGCACGTGGAAGCGTTCGCCTACCGAATGATCGAAAGACGCGATGAGGTCGTGCGGCTCCTGATGTGGGAGATAAGCAAGACTCTCCCGGATGCAGAGAAGGAATTCGACCGAACCATAGATTACATCAGGGATACAATAGGCGCGCTCAAGGATCTGGATCGTGCATCCTCGCGTTTCGTTATCGAGCAGGGGGTTATCGGGCAGATTCGCCGGGCTCCACTTGGAGTCGTCCTCTGCATGGGACCGTTCAACTATCCCCTGAACGAGACTTTCACCACCCTGATTCCCGCGCTGATCATGGGCAATACGGTAATTTTCAAGCCACCCAAACTTGGTGTCCTGCTTCATCATCCACTTCTTGACGCGTTCCGCGACGCTTTCCCAAAAGGTGTGGTAAACACGGTCTACGGAGAAGGACAAAGGGTCATTGCACCCCTTATGAAGTCCGGAAGGATCGATGTGTTGGCATTCATCGGCAGCTGCCGTGTTGCCGACATCTTGAAGCAGCAACACCCCAGGCCGCATCGCCTCCGCTGCGTGCTGGGGTTGGAGGCGAAGAACGCCGGCATTGTCCTGAAGGACGCGGAACTTGACCAGGCCGTAAAAGAATGCGTGCTCGGTGCGCTATCTTACAACGGGCAAAGGTGTACGGCTCTCAAGATACTGTTTGTGCACGTTGACATTGTTGATGCCTTCCTGTCCCGTTTCGCAGGTGCCGTGAATACGCTTCGGGGGGGTATGCCGTGGGAACCGGGTGTATTCATCACCCCCCTGGCCGAGCCGAACAAGACGGCGTATTTGACGGACCTGATCGAAGACGCCCTTGCAAAGGGGGCCGAAGTGATCAACGAAACCGGCGGGCGCGTGGATCATACGTTCATGTTCCCTGCGGTCTTGTATCCGGTCAAACCGGGGATGAGACTGTATTCCGAAGAGCAGTTCGGCCCCGTGATACCGATCGTCCCTTTCCAGGACATCGAGGAGCCCATGAATTACGTAATTCAATCCAACTATGGACAGCAAGTCAGCCTGTTCGGCAACGATCCGGAGATGATCGCAGACCTGATCGATCCACTGGTGAACCAGGTCTGCCGGGTCAATATCAACAGTCAATGTCAGCGTGGCCCGGACACCTTCCCGTTCACCGGCAGAAAGGATTCCGCGGAAGGAACCCTGTCCGTGTCCGATGCTCTCAGGGTTTTCACCATACGGACCCTTGTTGCTGCGAAGGAAACCGATGCAAACAGGCGGATCATCCGGTCGATAGTGACAAGTAGACGCTCACGGTTCCTTTCAACGGATTTCATTCTGTGATAGGGGCTGTCCAACACGCTGGATGCACTCGACGGCTTACCGCCGCGCGTGACCTGTCCCGCCGGCCTTGTCGGGTCGCGCGCCGTGACGCTCGATCCGTAAATCCGATCCCTCGGTCAAGTACCGTCTCAGGTTTACAAGGAACATGAAAGTATTATTGATTTCCGCCAATACGGAAAAAATAAATATTCTACCGATGCCCATAGGGGTCCATTACGTGGCCGAAGCTGCACAAAACAAGGGCCACGACGTCAGGGTGCTCGACTTGATGACCCATGAGGAATCATCGGCACTGATTAAGGAATCCATCGCTGCGTTTCATCCCGATGTCATCGGAATCTCTGTGAGAAACATCGATGATCAAAATCGGAGCAGCCCGAGATTCCTGCTCGAAGAAGTCAAAAGTACCGTTCTTCATTGTCGCCGTTTCTCCAACGCCCCCATTATTCTGGGGGGAGCCGGTTACAGCATTTTCCCCGATGCCGCCCTTGTCTACCTGGAGGCAGACATGGGCATTCAGGGAGAAGGTGAATACGCGTTCCCGGATCTGCTGAAAAGGTTGGAGAAAAGCATGGGGCTTGCGGGTTTACCGGGGTTGTATGTCAAAGGTAGCGGGTTACAGGGCACGCGCACCTTCATTCATGACCTGCATGATTTGAATATTCCCGCCATTCAGCGTTTTTCTTCCGCCTACGACCGAAACTTATGGGTTCCCCTCCAAACGCGACGCGGCTGCCCCATGGATTGCAGTTATTGCTCAACCGCCACAATCGAAGGACGCACGATCAGGAAACGGCCCCTCCGGAACGTGATTGAAGAACTGGATGCCTTTGTAGAACAAGGGTTCCGCCGCTTCTTTTTTGTCGACAGCACCTTCAATTTACCTCCCTCATATGCTGAGGAACTGTGCCGGATGACAGTGCGTCAAGATATGGACATTAGCTGGCGCTGTATCCTTTACCCTGCAAACGTCGAGGAGGATCTGATCGAGCTGATGGCGGCCGCCGGCTGCAAAGAAGTGAGCCTGGGTTTTGAAAGTGGCTGTGAGCAGATACTCAGAACCATGAACAAAAGGTTCGGCCCGAAAGAAGTCAGAACGATCTCGATGCTGCTGGAAAAACACGGCATCCGGCAGATGGGGTTTTTACTGCTGGGGGGACCGGGAGAAACGAGAGCATCGGTCCTGGAGAGCCTCGCCTTCGCCGACTCTCTCCCGTTGGACGATCTGAAATTAACACAGGGAATCCGTATCTATCCCCATACAAAACTTGCGGAACTTGCCGTAAACGAAGGAATAATCTCACCTGATGACGACCTCCTAAAACCTACCTTTTATATGGTTCGTGAGATCGAGGATTGGCTCAAAGAAACCGTATCCTCCTGGATGATCGAGCGACACCACTGGATGTCATGATGTTTGCATTCCTTATGCTTGGTGAATGGCTCTTGAACATAGATCCGGCAATTCCCGCACCCCTCGGCCTAAAGCCTCTACCCGGCAAGGGGTGCGGGAATCGCCGGCTGTGGGGCAGAGTGCAAATTTGCTTCCTGGTCCTCGCTTTCTTGCTGCCGGCGGATCCGGCTCTCGCGAGAATCCGAACCCTGCAACTCCCTGAACTCATAGACCAATCGGACATTATCGTCATAGGGCGGGTCGGGGAGATAGTGAAGAAGGCGGAAGTTCCAAAGGGCAACGGAATCTCGGAAGAGACCCTGGAGGTAGTCGTTCTTCCTGAGACAATCCTCAAGGGCAAATGGCAAAAGGCAAAACCGATGAAGTTCCTGTCACACAGATCTGTTCGTAATGGTCGGCAGGTGTGGCGCGAGGATGAGATCTCTTTCCCGAAAAAAGGATCGAGTGTGGTGTTGTTCCTCAGGCGTGATAACCGGGGGAACCTGAAGATCGTCAACGGGATTCAAGGCCTGTGGCCCTTGGGAAAGGATGGTAAACCCCTGGGGATGGGATTCGGTTACTCCGTTGATGAGTTGAAAAACGAGATTTATAAGGCCAACCGCAACAAAACAATTCGTAATCGCTGAGAAAAAAGCTTGGAACTTCTCTTGTCGGACATGTCATGGTCATGCCGAAATAGGCCCTAGATTCGAGATGGTGAATCTACACAACTCAGGAGGCCGGGAGAATGCCCCGGCCTTTTCATTCCCATGATCCGAAAAATTCCACCCTTTTTACACACCAACAAAAAAGGCCACAACCACCATGGTTATACCCACCCTGATTTTACACTGGCGCGCCTGGAGAGATTCGAACTCCCGACCCACGGATTAGAAGTCCGTTGCTCTATCCACCTGAGCTACAGGCGCGCCGCTTTCGAGGGTGGCCGACCAGCCACAGAACTTTCTTAGTCGCTTTTTCCGCTTCCTGTCAATACTCGAATGTCTTTGCGGCCGGCCTCGGGGACGTTTGCGCGAAGACCCCGCGGGGATCTTTTGTTTTGCAATTTTTCCTTCAATCGACAATAGTTCCTGAGTGTTTTGCTTGAGCGACTGCATGGGCGAGAAGGGCTTGCCCGGAGCAAGAGCCGTCGGATAGGAAGGCGAATCTCGACCCGGAGTTGAAACCAGCCGTCGGAGCAGTGGCTTTAGTGGCTCAGGATAACATACCGACCATCGCCGTCCACTCCACAAGGAAGGGGAGAAAATCATGGGTCGATGGGTTTACTGGATAGGCCTGGTTGGAGGGTTCCTTCTTTTCCTCGTGGGAATGAAGAAACTTTACCAGGAAGGGGACTGGACTCTTTTTCTCATCACGCTGCTCATCATCGGCTTCAGCCTATCCGGCCTTGTGAAAGGTTCGGGCGGAAAAGGGAAGGGAAATGGTCCTTGACGCGAGGGTCCAAATCATCTAACGTTTCGTCCCTTATTGAGAAACGCCGAGGGCGGCAGAGATCGAGCCATCAAACGAGGGGCAACACCTGGAATGGACGATTTGAACCTGGTCATGCGCGAACGAATCCGGAAGGCCGAAGAGATGGAGGCCGCGGGCGTTCCTCTCTTTCCCAACGGATTTCCCGTGCCCGACACCATAGGACATATCCTCGCCACCTACAAGGACTATAGCGGTTCGACCCTGGAAGCCGAGTCTCCCTCATTCACCATCGCCGGTCGGATCCTCGCCATTCGATCCTTTGGAAAATCCACCTTCATGCACATTCAGGACGCCGGCGGGAAGCTCCAGGCATACTTTCAGCAAAATCAACTGGGGAAAGATGTTTTCGACCTGGTCAAGGAACTCGACCTGGGCGACATCATTCGAGTGCACGGCACCTTGTTTCGGACCCGAACCGAGGAGCTGACTCTTCTGGCCAGGGATTTCAGGCTTTTAGCCAAGAGTTTCCGGC
>JAGPLX010000110.1 GCA_018053185.1 Syntrophobacteraceae bacterium | reverse complement strand
CCGGATCCTTTTCAGACCGAAGCCCTGGAAACCCTGGAACATTCCGATGTCCTGGTGACCGCCCCCACGGGTGCCGGAAAAACCTACATTGCCGTGGAAGCCATCCGGCGAGCGGTCCTCTCTGGAGGCAAATCCTGGTATGCTTCGCCGCTCAAAGCCCTGTCCAATGCCAAGTACGAAGAATTCTCCAGCATCTTCGGTCCGGAACAGGTCGGGATCCTGACTGGGGACCGAAAGGAGAACCTCCAGGCCCCGATCATTGTGGGCACCACGGAGATCCTGCGCAATCAGCTCTACGACACCATGCATCGAGGAGAAGACCTTGACGTGGACCTGGTGGTCCTGGACGAAGCCCACTATCTGGGGGATCAAGACCGGGGAGTGGTTTGGGAGGAGGTCCTGATCTACCTGCCGCCCCGAGTGAAGATCCTTCTTCTCTCGGCGACCATTCGGAATGCCAGGGAGATCTGCGATTGGCTCGAGTGGCTCCGCCAGACTCCCAGCCGGCACGTGTCCGCCTTCGAGCGACCCGTGCCCCTCTATCCACTCTTCCTGTTCCCCTCGGGAGAGCTCAGCCCCCTGGGAACGCGCCGGGGGCTTTTCTCGAAGATCCGGACTTTGAATCCCAGGTCTTTCTCGAGAAGCGAGCTGCCCGGCATCCCCAAGGTCATGGCGGTTCTCCGGGAGCTCAATCTTTTGCCCGCCATCTTCTTTCTCAAATCCAGGGCGGACTGCGACAAGGCCATCGGCCTCGGCGGCTTGGCCCCCTCCTCAAGAAACCGGCTGGACAATCGACGCTTCCAGGCCCGGGTCAAGGAGTTGTTGAATGCCTACCCCTTTCTGCGCCGCCACCAGCAGCTCTCGATCCTTCGAAACGCCCGGGTGGGAGCACATCACGGTGGACAGCTCCCCCACTGGAAGCTTTTTCTCGAGAAACTCATGCAGGAAGGATATCTGGACGCCATCTTCTCGACATCTACAGTGGCTGCCGGGGTCAATTTCCCTGCCCGGACCGTCGTAATTTTCCAGAGCGACCGGTTCAACGGCAGGGAATTCGTCCCGCTCACCGCCACGGATCTCCTCCAGATGACGGGGCGAGCCGGCAGGAGGGGCATGGACGAAATCGGGTTCGTCTGCGTGGTGCCCGGCATATACCAGGACCCGCAACTCGTTCACGACCTCCTCAAGTCTCCCCCCGACCCCATCGTCAGCCAGATCCGGGTCAACTTCTCGATGGTCCTGAACCTTCTTCTTTCCCATTCCTCTCAAGAGATCCGCAATCTCTTCGCCTCGTCCCTGGCCACCTACCAGAACTTGAACAAGGAGGCGAACAGGAAGGAAGAAGCCCTGGCCGTCCGGGCGGAAATCGATCCGTGGCTTCCCGAGATGGCGTGCGGCTCCCTGGAACGGCTCGAAGAAGTCCGGCCCCGCTACCAGGACCTGACGGCAAGCCTTCGAAAGGCACGAAGGGAGCTCGATCGGCAGGTTTCCTCGAGCCCCTTTTTCAGCTTGCTCGAGCCAGGCCGAATTTTTTTCAGCCGTCGAGGTACTCCCTATGTGGTGGTGCAGAACCCAGAAGCCGGCAACCGGACGGTGGAAGCCGTGCGGCTGGTTCCTCCCGTACGCTTCCGAAAAGGACACGTCCGCACCCACCGGGTTCATTTCCGCAGGATAGACCGGATGGGGGTGCTCCTCGATGCCCTTCCTCCTCTCAAGGATCGTGAGGGCTGGGAAGAAATCCTGGCCCGGGCGACGGAAGATCCTTTTCAAGACCGCGGGGTGGGTCCCTCGGCGGCGGATTCCTCGGGTGCCGTTCAAGCCGCCTCCCGGGAAATCGAGACCCTCCTGGGCCGAAAAGCCGCTCTTCCCTGTGACGGCTGCCCCCTCCATGGCCCGTGTCGGAAAGGGACCTCCCATCCCTTTACCACGGCTCTCGAGAGGTATTTCGAACTCAAGGGCCGCACGGAAACCGTTCAGGAGGAGCTCTGGCGCTCTTTCCTCCAACACTTCGAATTTCTCCGCGCGGAAGGCTACGTGGACGAGTCGGGTCACCTCACCGAGGACGGTTTGTGGGCGTCCAACCTGCGCCTGGACCAGCCCCTTCTCATCTCGGAGTGTATTCGCAGGGGCCTTTTCCCCGTGGACGACCCGGAACTCCTGGCCGCGCTCGTCGCCCCCTTCGTCATGGATCGGGAACGACTGGGAGACGTGCAGCTTTCCTCGATGGTCTATAAATATCCCGATCTCGCCAAGCCGTTTTTCAGGATGCTCCAGGACCTTCAACCGTTGAGGGAGCACCTCCAAGCGGCCGGCTTCAGTACTCCTCCCCTGGCGTTCTGGACCATGGTGACCGTCTATCACTGGGCCAAGGGGATGAGCTGGGAGCAAATCCGCGAGCTGGCCGGAATGGACGAGGGAGACCTTGCCATGATGATCTTGAGAACCGCCGACCACCTGCGCCAGATCGAATCCCTCTCGGCGACTCACCCGAGGCTGGCCGCTTCCGCCACCCGGGCCATCGAACGGGTCCTCCGGGAACCCGTACTCGTGGAGTGAAAGAAGAAATGCCGCTCTTAGCCGTGTTGTCGGACGTCCACGGGAACCTCGAGGCCCTCGATGCCGTATTGACGGACCTCGAGCGGGAAGGTGCGGAAGACTTGGTGCACCTGGGGGATGCCGTGGGCTACAACGCCGATCCCCGCGAATGCCTCGAAATTCTTCGGCGAAAATGCATCACGGCGGTCCTCGGAAATCACGACCAGGCGATGTTCCTGCCCGAGTCCGCCGCGTTTTTCAATCCCGACGCACGGGAGGCCCTCGCCTTTTCCCGAAGCCGCCT
>JAGPLX010000062.1 GCA_018053185.1 Syntrophobacteraceae bacterium | reverse complement strand
CCCCCCGCGTTCCAGGGCATCTTCCCTGTTTTGCGGAAAAGTTGAACGGTCACCTGGGACGGGCGGTAAGGCGCAGGCATCGTCACTTTTCCAGGAAAAGAGGTTCTCCATGCCAAATCCGGAAGGCACTGAAAAGGTGGTAGTGGATCAATACACGGCGCAGCAGATTACGGTTCTGGAGGGACTCAGCGCGGTTCGCATGCGACCTTCCATGTATATCGGAAACGTGGCTGTCGAGGGACTTCATCACCTGGTGTATGAAGTGGTGGACAACAGCATCGACGAAGCCATGGCAGGGTTTTGCGACCGCATCCGCGTTCAGATTCATCTGGACGGATCCGTCACGGTGGACGACAACGGCCGGGGAATCCCCGTGGATATCCACGAAAAGGAGAATCGCCCTGCCGTCGAGGTGGTCATGACGAAGCTCCACGCAGGAGGGAAATTCGACGATTCCACTTACAAGGTTTCGGGAGGTCTTCATGGCGTGGGGGTGTCGGTGGTGAACGCCTTGAGTGAATTCCTGGATGTGGAAATCCGCCGGGACGGGAAGGTGTATTCCCAATCCTATGCCCGGGGAGATGCCGTCACCCCCCTGCGGGTGACGGGGGAAACCTCCCGCAGGGGAACTCGGGTTACCTTCAAACCGGACCCTCTCATCTTTTCTGAAACGGAACTGAGTTTCGACATCCTGGCCCAGCGGTTTCGAGAACTGGCATTCTTGAACCGTGGAGTGAGCATTCATCTGCTGGATGAGCGCATTCCCAGGGAAAGGGAGTTCTGTTACGAGGGGGGGCTGGCGTCCTTCGTCGAGTACCTGAACAAAAACAAGGAACCCCTCCACCCGGAAATCATCCTCATTGCCGGGGAACGACAGGGGATCTCCGTCGAGATCGCCATCCAGTACAACCAGACCTACAATGAAAAGATCTTCACTTTTGCCAACAATATCCACACCAAGGAAGGGGGAACCCATCTCATAGGGTTCAAGGCAGGCCTCACTCGAGCCATCAAGCAATACGCGGTTCAGAACAAGATGGCCAAGAGCGATCTGGACAAGCTGACGGGGGACGATGTCCGGGAAGGACTCACGGCCATTCTGAGCGTCAAGCTTTCTCAACCACAGTTCGAGGGACAGACCAAGACCAAGCTGGGAAACAGCGAGGTGAAGGGGCTGGTGGAGAACCTGACTTACGAAAAGCTCTCCACCTTCTTTGAAGAGAACCCCAAGGTCATCCGCGTCGTTTTGGACAAGGTGCTCGAAGCGGCCAGGGCCAGGGAGGCGGCCAGGAAAGCCAAGGAGCTTACGCGGCGCAAAGGGGTGATCAGCGATCATTCCCTGCCCGGCAAACTCGCGGACTGCCAGGAGCGCGACCCGGCAAAGAGCGAGATCTTCATTGTCGAGGGGGATTCGGCCGGGGGCTCGGCCAAACAGGGGCGGGACCGAAGATTCCAGGCGATCCTTCCCCTGCGCGGGAAAATCCTCAATGTGGAAAAAACCCGTTTCGACAAGATGCTGGAAAACCAGGAAATACGCACCATGATCACGGCCCTGGGAACGGGGATCGGGAAGGACGAATATGATCCCGACAAACTTCGCTACCACAAGACCATCATCATGACCGACGCGGACGTGGATGGAGCTCACATCCGGACACTGCTCCTCACTTTCTTCTTCCGCCAGATGCCGGACCTGATCGAGCGGGGTCAGTTGTTTATCGCTCAGCCGCCGCTCTATCGAGTGGCCGTGGGAAAACAGGAGCAGTACTTGAAAGACGAGGATGAGCTGAACGCTTACCTCTTAAAGAGGGCCGTCGAGAAGAAATCGGTCACCCTGCCTTCGTTGGATGCTCCCGTTCCCCCCGACCAGCTGATTCACCTTCTCAAGACCTTTTCCCGGTATGAAGAATGGTTGGAGCGGCAGGAGCAAAAGGGGATGCCCAAGGCACTGCTGGAGCTCACCCTCCAGATTTTCGGTCGGAACAAGCTGGTTCCGTCCCACGAGGACAGTATGTCGGTGCTGCGTGTCGAGCTCGAGAAGGCCGGCTACGAGGTGGAATCCATGGAACTCGAGGAGGAACATCGGGGTTACGACCTCGAGGTCTGGCAGACCACCAATGGGCGGCAACGAGTCCGCCTTACCTACGATTTTCTACAATCCATCGAGTTCAAAAGACTCCTGGAGCTTTACGCCCAGCTCGAAGCGCTCCATCAGACCCCCTATACGGTCAAGGACGCAACCAAGGAGGTCCAGTACCACGAGCCCCGAACCCTGTTCCGTTCCCTGATGGATGAAGCCCGCAAGGGATTGACCATTCAACGGTACAAGGGCCTCGGAGAGATGAACCCCGAGCAGCTCTGGCAGACCACCATGAACCCCGAGAAACGGACCCTCCTCCAGGTGAGGATTGAAGATCAGTATCAGGCCGACGAGTTGTTCACCACTCTCATGGGGGATCGCGTGGAACCCCGCCGGGATTTCATCCAGGTGAACGCCCTCGATTTCCGAGAACTGGACATTTAGCCCCATCGGCAAGTTTCGAGATGGAAAGAGCGGGGAATCCCTCCTCGCGCCTTCAGCACCGCAGTGCAGGGGGGAAGGATGCGGACAGTCACGGATGGGAGGCAACTCCCACCGAAAACACCAGCCATGTATAGGAACGAGGTTCAATGGACGCTCGCACCATAAACATCGAGGATGAGATCAAGTTTTCCTACCTGGATTATGCCATGAGTGTGATCATCGGGCGGGCAATCCCGGATGTGCGGGACGGCCTCAAGCCCGTCCACCGTCGCACTCTGTTTGCCATGCATGAGTTGGGCAATGAGCACAACAAGCCGTACAAGAAATCCGCCAGGATTGTCGGGGATGTCATCGGTAAGTACCATCCCCACGGGGAAGCGGCGGTGTACGACGCCCTGGTGCGGATGGCCCAGGATTTTTCCATGCGGTACCTCATCGTGGACGGGCAGGGCAATTTCGGCTCCATCGACGGCGATCCGCCTGCGGCCATGCGCTACACGGAAGTTCGTATGAGCCGCCTTGCCGGCGAGTTCCTGCGGGACATCGAAAAGGACACGGTCCCGTTCCAACCCAACTACGACAACTCCTTGCTCGAACCCACCGTATTGCCCGCGCGGCTGCCCAACCTGCTGCTGAACGGGGCTTCGGGAATTGCCGTGGGGATGGCAACCAACATTCCCCCCCACAACCTGAGAGAGATCGTGAATGCTCTTGTCCTGCTGCTGGATAACCCGCAGGCCACGCTCAAGGAGCTCATGCGTTGTGTTCCCGGACCGGATTTTCCCACAGCCGCTTTCATTTATGGACGTGAGGGAATTCGTGAGGCTTACGAGACCGGGAGGGGTACCGTCAAGATCCGTGCCCGCATCGAGATCGAGGAGTCGGGCAGAAGAAACCATCTCATCATCACGGAACTCCCCTACCAGGTGAACAAAGCCCGGTTGCTCGAAAGAATTGCGGAGCTCGTGAAGCTCAAGAGGATTGAAGGAATTCAGGATATACGGGATGAATCCGATCGCGAAGGCATGCGCATCGTGCTCACCCTTCGTCAGGGGGAGGAACCCAAAGTCGTCGAAAATCAGCTCTACAAATTCACGGCACTCGAGAGTACCTTCGGGATCATCATGCTCGCCGTGGTAGACAACAAGCCCGAAGTCCTGAACCTCCGGGACATGCTGTGGCATTTTCTCGAGTTCAGGAGGCAGATGGTGGTTCGGCGCACCCAGTTCGAACTCCGGGAGGCCGAAAAGCGGGCGCACATCTTGGAGGGGCTCAAGCGAGCTCTTGACCACCTCGATGAAGTCATCCAAATGATCCGGTCGGCTCCAACTCCTCCGGAAGCCAAGCGCAGTCTGATCGAGCGCTTCGAGTTCTCGGATGTTCAGGCCCAGGCCATCCTCGAAATGAGGTTGCAGAGGTTGACCGGGCTCGAGCGTGAAAAGATCATCGAGGAATATACCAACCTTCTCAAAGAAATCGAACGGCTTCGCCGGATCCTTGGTTCTCCGGCCCTGGTGGACCAGGTGGTCAGGGAAGAACTCATCGAGCTCACAAATCAGTACGGAGATTTGCGCAAGACGGAAATCGTCGCCGAAGGGGGAGACATCTGCCTGGAAGACCTCATCGCCGACGAGGAAATGGTCGTCACCATTTCCCAGGCGGGGTACATTAAGAGGACTCCGCTCTCGATCTATCGGAGCCAGAGGCGAGGGGGAAAGGGGCGCACGGGCATGAGCCCTCGCGAGGAAGACGTGGTGACCAGTATTTTCACGGCATCCACCCATGACATTCTCCTGGTCTTCACCAACCGCGGCCAGGTCTTCTGGCTCAAGGTGTACGAAATCCCCGAAGTGGGTCCCGCGGCAACGGGAAAGGCCATGGTGAACCTGCTTCCTCTGCAGCAGGGAGAAAAGGTCCAGGCAATTCTCCCAGTCAAGGAATTCAAAGAGGGGCATTTCGTCATCATGGCCACCCGCAACGGCGTGATCAAGAAAACGGATCTCGCAGCCTACGCCAACCCGCGATCCACGGGAATTCGAGCCATTGTGCTCGATGAAGGTGATGAACTCATCTGTGCCCGGGTCACCGACGGCAACCGCCACCTGTTTCTCATGTCCAGGTCCGGCAAATGCATTCGCGTGGACGAAACCGATTTCCGTCCCCTCGGAAGGGTGAGCCGGGGAGTTCGTGGAATGAACCTGGACGGCAGTCAGCTGGTGGGAATGGATGTGATCGACGAAGGAAAGAGCATTCTTGTGGTCACGGAAAAGGGTTTCGGAAAACGGACTCCCAATGAAGCCTACCGTCCCCAGAGCCGGGGTGGGAAGGGGGTCCTCAACATTCGTGTTACGGAAAAAATCGGAAATGTCATCGGCTTTGGCCAGGTGGCTGAAGATGCCGAGATCATCATGATCACCGATCGAGGCCGCCTTATTCGAGTTCCCGTCCGCCAGATTGGCAAAACCGGTCGAGTGACTCAGGGAGTGAAACTCATGGACTTGGGCGAGGGAGAACGGTTGGTGGATGTAGCGGTACTGGCCGAATCGGTCGAACCCAAAGAGGGTCTGGAGAACGAATGAGATTTTCGGGTCCTGTGGGAGTGGTAGGGGCGGGGAGCTGGGGGACCAGCCTGGCCCAGCTTTTGGCGGACAAGGGATATCCCGTCGATCTCTGGGTGTTTGAGGAGGATCTCTGCGAGCTAATCCGCCGGACCCGGGAGAACAGTTACTATCTGCCGGGTTTTTCCTTGAATGAAAACATTTCGGTTCATCATGACCTCCGCGATGTGGTGAGGGATCATCGCCTGCTGCTCATGGTGGTGCCTTCCCACGTGTATCGGAAAATAGCTGTGGGGATGTTGCCCCATTTGTCCTCCGATACCGTCGTGGTCAGCGCGACCAAAGGGATCGAAAACGGCACCCTGCTCACCATGTCGGCAATCTGGACGGATATTGCTCCCGGTGGGGGACCGGCGGAGGTATTGAGCCTTTCTGGACCTTCCTTTGCGCGTGAGGTGGTGCAGAAATTCCCCACGGCCGTCACCCTGGCGGGCAACACTCTCGAGACGGCCCAGGGTGTACAGCAGATCTTCTCCACAAAGTACTTCCGTGTTTACACCAGCGAGGACAAGATCGGGGTGGAACTGGCGGGGGCGGTCAAGAACGTCATCGCCCTGGCGGCCGGGGTTGTGGATGGGCTTGGCTTCGGAAACAACACTCGGGCTGCCTTGATCACCCGCGGATTGGCTGAAATCTGCCGTCTCGGGGTCAAGCTGGGAGCCCATCCCCTCACCTTTTCGGGACTGGCGGGCATCGGGGACCTTCTTCTTACCTGCACGGGGGATCTGAGCCGCAATCGCACCGTCGGGTTCCAACTGGGGAAGGGCCGAAGGCTCGAAGAAATCCTGGGAGAGATGAGGATGGTGGCTGAAGGAATCAAGACGGCACAATCCGTTCATTTTCTGGCCGGACGAATGCAGGTCGAGATGCCCATTTCCGAACAAGTTTACCAAGTTCTCTATGAAGGCAAGAACCCGGTGGTTGCCGCAAGGGAACTTATGGAACGGGACTTGAAACACGAATTGGATCCGTAAGGTATCTCTTCTTTTCGGCAAGATTCTTTTTCTCTCACTTTCCCCGGGTTGGGGGGCCGAATCTCCGGTATCATGAAGAGTGTCGCCCCAGGGGTGGCATCATGGTCACCCGGTGAAAGAAAGTTCGCCCGGGCGGTGGTGGAACCCCACCCTATCTCAGACGAGGAAAAATACTATGATCCAGGAACTCAACCCCAACATCCGGGAAAGGGTGAAGGAGAAAAAGGAAAGCTACAGGCGATATAACTTTGAACGCCTCCAGGAAGAAGCCTTCGCCACTTTTTTTGACCTGGCTCAGGAATACACCAGCCTGGAAAGTCTCTATGAGATTTGTGTGGCGGTTCCCAAGGAGTTTTTTTCCCTGGAAAGCCGCCTTTATGTGATTGAACCTCGAAGTTCCCGGCTGAGATTGGTCTGTTCGTCGGCCGAAGGGCTGAATCCGCCTGAAGACGGGAGAACTTCCACCATCCGTCTGGCGGATCAGTTCTACGATACGGAGGAATCCCGCGTTTTTCCTATCCGAGGAAATCGAGCTCTTGCCCAGTGGATCCCTTTTCTCCAACAGGAGCAAATTTTGGGAATGTTCGAGATCTATCCCAAAGGCCGGATAAATGCCAAAAACTGCTTCTTTTTCGAAAAATACACCAATCGAATCGGGTACAACCTTCACCAAAAATTACTCATCCAGCAAAACATCAATCATATCAAGTTCATCAATCAACTGGTTGCCGACATTGAACACAACGTCATTTCTCCCAACCTCTACTACAAGCTGTTCCTCCTTCGCCTGAAGAAAAGTGTGAGTGAATATCAAAGGCTCCAGCAACAGCTCCAGGACCTGGTGTTGTCGCTCGAACAGGAGATGCCGGAGTTGGCCGAGAAGCTCAAGGCCATCTGCCGGTCATTTCAGCAGAACAACCAGAACCTGGAGGAGGAGCGGGTGGCCCTCGCCAAACACTATGAACACACCAGTCTGTTCCTGGAGACGCTGCTACGGCGTGATCATTTCGAAAAGGGCACCTATGTGCTTCGCAAACAATCGTGCAATTTTCGCACGGAGATCATCCAGCCCCTGCTGGAGAGGTACCTCCCTTTGTTCGAGAAAAAGCACATCGTGGTGGACAACAGCCTTGAAGGGGTTCCGGACGAGCAGGTAACCCTTTTCGTAGACAAGGGGCTCATCTCCCAGGTGTTTGACAACCTGTTCTCCAATGCCGTCAAGTACGCTCAAGAAGTAGAAGACCGTTATGGACACCGGGTCAAGCTGATCTCTTGCAACCGTCAGATCCTCGCTGATTTTTTCGGTCCTGGTCTGGACGGAGTCCGGTTCAATATCTTTACTACGGGAAAACCTCTCGACGAAGAGGAATGTCGAAGGATTTTCGACGAAGGATTTCGGGCAGAAAACTCTTCCCATGAGCGTGGGACCGGGCATGGGTTGCATTTTGTGCGCCATGTGGTGGAGATTCACGGGGGAGTGGTGGGTTGCGAACCCCAGCGATACGGCAATCTCTTCTACTTCGTTTTGCCCCTCAAAAAAGAGACCCTCAGTCAGTGACAGGAACGATTTCCCTCCATCTTTTCTTTTAGGACGCATCAATCTTCGATGTTGTTGTGCACCTTACAGGCACGAACCGTGTTCTTCATCAGCATGGTGATGGTCATGGGACCGACTCCACCCGGAACGGGAGTGATGGCGCCGGCAATTTCCACTGCTTCGTCGAAAGCCACATCGCCCCTGAGGATGCGCTTGCCGTCGGAGCTCTTGCCCACTTCGTTGATTCCAACGTCAATGACCACCGCCCCGGGCTTGATCATGTCCCCCTTGACGTATTCAGGGACTCCGACCGCCGCGATAAGGATATCCGCCCTGCGGGTATGGTATTTGACGTCCCTGGTCCGGGTATGGCAAACCGTGACGGTGGCATTGGCGCCTTTGCCCTTTTGCATGAGCATGACCGCAATGGGCTTCCCCACAATGTTGGAACGTCCCATCACAACCACTTCCGCCCCGGAAATCTCCGCTCCCGAACGCACCAGCAGTTCCTGGATCCCTGCAGGTGTGCAGGGAAGATAGGCGGGTTCGCCGATCATCAGTTTTCCGACATTGACGGGATGAAACGCATCCACGTCCTTGCCGGGATCGATGGTGAGCAAGACTCGGTTTTCATCAACCTGTTCGGGAAGAGGAAGCTGCACCAGGATGCCGTCGATTTTGGAATCTCGATTGTATTTGTCGATGATCGCCAGCAACGCCTCTTCGCTCAAATCTGCCGGCTGGTTGTCCTGAACGGAATGGAATCCCAGTTCGTGGGCCGTCTTCTGCTTGGCCCGCACATAGCTTCGAGAGGCGGGGTCTTCTCCCACCAGGATGGACACCAATCCCGGGATCACTGAGTACCTGGATCGCAGTTGCCGTACCTCCGCCTTGAGTTCCTCCAAAATTTCCTTGGCCACTTCGGTCCCATTGAGCAGCTTGGCCGGCATAGTTTTTCCTTTCCTTGAACGGGTCAGGACCGATTCATCTTGTCCCTTCGATAATGTTCTGTGTTTGAATCCTAAAAGATGAACGCTTAGAAAAGACCCGTGACTTTCCCCGTATGGATATCCACGTCCACCCGGCGGAAGGCTGGATCCGATGCCGTTCCCGGCATCAAGCTGATGGTTCCCGCGCATGGGCACAAGAACTTGGCTCCCGAGTAAATCAAGACGTCGCGGATGGGCAGGATCCAACCCTTGGGAACTCCCTTGAGGCTCGGGTCGTGAGTCAGACTCAGGTGGGTCTTGACCATCATGGTCGAAAAGTCGTCGTACCTGGCGTCGGATTCCAGCATCTTGGCCTTGGCTTCCGCCTCCGGCGCCCAGGAGACTCCATCCGCACCATAGACTTCCCTGGCAATTATGGCCACCCGGTCACGCAGCTTCATTTCCAAGGGATAGAGGAACTTGAACTCGTTCTTCTCGTTGCAGGCATCGATCACGGCATCAGCAAGTTCGAGAGCTCCTTCTCCGCCCCTGGCCCAATGTTCGGACACAGCACAGCGGGCCCCCGCTCCTTCGGCATACTTGCGAACCAGGGCAATTTCATCCCTGGTGTCCGTTTGGAAGGCGTTGATGCACACCACAGGGTTGATGCCCGCCTTGCGAATGGTGTTGATGTGATGGACCATATTGTCGACCCCTTTTTCGAGCAATTCCAGATCTTCCCTGGTATAGGCCTCGGGCAGGGCAAGACCGGCCACTACCTTGGGTCCACCACCGTGCATCTTGAGTGCGCGAATGGTGGTGGTGAGCACCGAGACATGAGGAGTGAGGCCGCTGATGCGGCATTTGACGTTCCAGAATTTTTCGAACCCGATGTCCGCGGCAAATCCACTTTCCGTGACATGGTAATCAAACATCTTTAGACCGATGCGGTCCGCAATGATAGAGGACTGCCCCACGGCGATATTGGCGAAGGGTCCCGCGTGAACCATGCAGGGCTGGTATTCGGCGGTGCACATGAGGGTCGGGTTGATGGTATTTCGCATCCAGGCCGTCATAGCATTCCCCACTTCCAGGTCCGCCGTGGTCACCGTGTTGCCTTGTTTGTCGAACGCCACGGTGATCTCGTTCATCCGCTTCTTCATGTCGGCCAGGTCGCGGACGACGGAGAGAATGGCCATCAACTCGGAGCTCACGGCAATTCCGAACTTGGATTGCATCATGAACCCGTCCTGTCTCCCTCCGATGCCGATAATGATATTCCGAAGGGATTGTGCGCAAAAGTCCAGGACCCAACCCATTTCCACACGGGTGGGATCCACATCCAGACGGCGCATCCTGGTGAGACGCCGGAGTTGTTCGTCATTGTAGTTTCTCTCATGCTGCATGCGGGCTGTGAGGGCCACCATGGCCAAATTGTGGGCGTTCATGATATCGTTGATGTCTCCTGTCAATCCCATGGAGAATTCCGTCATGGGAATGAGAAGAGCATTTCCACCCCCAGCCGCTGTTCCCTTTATGTTCATAGTGGGTCCCCCCGAGGGCTGACGCAGGCATCCGCCCACGTTCTTTCCCCGCTTTCCCAGCCCTTCCATGAGGCCCACCGACGTGGTGCTCTTTCCCTCGCCCAAAGGAGTGGGAGTGACGGCAGTCACCTCGATATATTTGCCGTCGGGTCGGTTCTTGAGCCGTTCAATGATTTTCATGAAGTCCAGCTTGCACAGCCTCCCCATAGGAATGATCTCGTCCTTTTGCAGATTCAGCTTTTCCTGCCATTCGAACGGTGTGGGCATGTTTCTTTCTGCTGCTTCTGAAATCTGCCAATCCTTCATTCTCAAGGCATCGTAGGCCATTATTCCTCCTTCTTCTCGATTCAGCGTGGTCTTAGCATAGTACAGCAGAACTCAGCATCCATTTCTCGTCGGCAATTCCCGCACCCCTTGAAAGAGGCTTTGGGCCGGGGAGTTCAACTGAAATTTTCGCAAACACCGCCCACTCAAATCACCGGGCTGTCAGCCCAACCCCAAGGCATTTGATCTTTTTGCAATTGACCATAGATGGTCTCCATGGATTTCTATTGCCTGAACCGGCCGTTGGACTTTCCCTATTTTCCAGCCGGATGCACCTGTTCATCCCACCAGGACTGAGGCCCGACTATATAAAATCGGCCCCTGATCGATGGGCAGAGCAGGGGCCGGGGATAGGACGGTGAAAGGCATTGCGGTTCCGTATCCGCGGGGCAGAGCTCTCAGGAGACGCGCGTCCCCTGGTTTGCAGGGCACTTTGTCCCGGTCATCCGCATGCCTGGCCCTTCAGGATCTTCCGCAAAATGCACCTGGTAATCATATAGGTCGGCTTGATTCCTTCTACGCCCAGGCTGCCTGAAGCGAGGGTCTGGCCGCTCACGAGAGGGTTGTCCGAAGCATAGTAGGCATAACGGACTTTCACGTCTTTGGAAATGTGTCCACGAATCATGGCTGCGTTAATGGCGCGGTGATAATGACCACCCTCCATTTCGAGACCCACAGCCTTCCAGCTCGTGGTCTTGAAGGTCTCGAGCACATCCCGGTTCTGGAGGGATGTTCCCAGCACTGTGATCATAGGACCGGTAAAAACGTCCTTGAACCCCTCGAAGTCTTCTTCCTTCAGATCGTTCTCGATTATGTAGTTATGGGCGGAGCCTTCGAGTACGTGAGCGGTGGCGATCATGATGTCCCCCTTCTTTCCCAGCAGCGTTCCCGCTTTGCCCATTATCGATATGGAGCGCAGGTGCAGGTTCTTTTCTTCGCCCCCGACCATCATGGGTTGCAAAAGGGAGTCAATCAACTCGAAAGCCTGAGTGCCAAAAGCATAATCCATGACGAGAATGATCGGCTCTGTTTCTTCCACCTCTTCCCTGGTGATTCCCAAATCCGGGTGCATAGCCTCCCAAGGGAGCCTGGCGGTGTCGATGATCTGACAGTCCACGTGGGCGCCGCTCGTGTCAGGAAGCTCGTAAAATCCATAACTCCCCGCATACTCGAGAACCTCCGGGGCTCTATTCCGCAGCTCCCGGACAAATGAATAGAGATCCCCGGCGCATTCAGTGTCGAACCTTGCCCCGACCGCTCCGTATCCATACAGAAGATTGGCAACACTGTGAAGATTGGAGCTGATGATATGTAAGGGACGATTCTCCAGGTTCAATTCCTGCAAGGCCTCTCTGATTCCGGCCGCCCATTTCTTCCCGTACACCTGGTGGAGTATGACATGACTCAAATCCGGTGTGAAGCGGACTTCTACATCCGTTTGTTTCTCGACGACGCACTTCATTTTGTGTGCAAGTTTGTGGACGATCTCGAAAAGATCATTGGTTGCATTGAGCTCCTTCTTGGTTTTGCTGAAATGCTCGTAGGTATCTCTCGTCTCGTGAAACGTCCTTCCAAGGATGATGCTCAGATTCCATAGTGCCCGATTCAGCTGTTCGCTGTCGTCCTCATCCCTGTGTTCCATGAATTTCTCAAACTCTCTCCACTCTGTTGTCGGATTCCCATCCTGATCGAGCATCTTGCCGTGAATGTTTTTGGCCTCGACGTACAAAAAGGTGAGGTGGGTGAGAATATCGTAGATCTCGCTAAATCCACGGGTGATCACAAAGCACATTTCCTTTTCGCTGATACGGTAGGAGGTTCTCCTGCGTTTGAGCGGCCGCAGCATCACAAAGGGAGTGTCTCCCAGATCCTCTTCGGAAGTCATCACGAAACGGCTGCATTCTTCGACTCCTCGAGGCAGCCTCTCCATGACGTACTCGATCCCCTTGAGCTCTATGCTTCTGGGATCATTCATGGTGCCGTAGATTTCGGGACTCAGGGTCTTCAGGGCATCCTGGAGGACCTGGCCCGAGCGAGTGTTCATGTGAAAGCGACCGATCAGCAGGAGGGCATCCGCTGCAATTCGGAAATTGTGAATGGCCAATCTTGCCGCACTGGATCTGGTTGTCTCTTCCATGATCAAACCTCCGTGCTGCTCAAGGGCTTGGGATTTGAAGCCGCGAGCACTCATCTGTATGGCAAAGCATTCGGT
>JAGPLX010000061.1 GCA_018053185.1 Syntrophobacteraceae bacterium | reverse complement strand
TTCCCCTTGACCACCCGCAAAACAGCATGCTATAAGCCTTGCCATCTTTTGAGCCGGCGTAGCTCAGGGGTAGAGCAGCTGATTCGTAATCAGCAGGTCGCGGGTTCGAATCCCATCGCCGGCTCCAGGAAATCAAAAGATTGGCGTGAATATAGCCGGCGCTATGTACGGTTTCCCGCTGCGCTTTCCCCTTCGCACCGCAGTTGGGGCAGGTGCATTGAAAAGGGTCCGACTCCATCTTTTTCACGCGTTTCACACTTCCGAGGATTTCCTGACCGCCCTGGTTCACGTAGACACGCTCCACCGTGACTTTTTGCAATCCTTTTCCGCGGTGTCGGTTCAGACACTCCATCTGGCTGAGGTAGGTTCAAGAAAAACCAGTTCGCCAAGTTTCCGCAGCTTCACCATCTGGGGATTCTGTCGGGGAGCCGCTGCAATATCCAGGCATTCCGAAGCAAAATCGTAAACCAAAACCACCCCAACCCGGCAATTCCCGCTGAACCCCGCTCATCTGACGGTTTGAGGGTACCTTGGGTTCATGGGGCCCGAGGCTGCGGGGTAAGAGAGAAACAGGTCTTTTCGGACCCTGATTCATCCGAGCTCCTGCCGGGCTGCTTTCTGCTGTCGTTGAAACTGTCTTTCGTTCAGGGAGAATAGCATGCACAATTCCTGCGGGCTTGTTCAGCGAAAAGACCTTTCGGAATTGGGCCGGCAGACCGGTGATTTGGCGGGAATGTTTACGAAAACTTCGGTTGAACCTCCTCGTCCCAAGCCTCTTTCCATAGGAGGCGGGAATTGCCGCGGCTAGAATAGAAGGTTGAAAAGGTATCCCACGATCAGGATGCCCAGACCGACTGTGCCGAAGAAGGTTGCGATCAGGCGTGGCTTGAGCACTTTGCGCAATATGAGCGCCTCGGGGAGGGAGAGCGCTATCACGGCCATCATGAAGGCCAGGACCGTCCCCAAGGCGGCTCCTTTTTCAAGAAGCGCGTAGACAACGGGAACGATGCCGGCAGCATTGGAATACATGGGGACGCCGATCAGGACAGCCAGCGGCATCGACCACCAGGCGCCTTTACCCATGATCGAAGCCAGGTAACCTTCGGGCACGTAACCATGGATGCCGGCGCCAACAGCAATCCCCAGCACCACATACCCCCATACCCTGCCGACTATGTCGCGCGCTGCATCCAGCCCGTAGCGGATACGCTCCGCCCAATTCTTGTCCTCCTCCAGGATAGTGTTTTCTCCCATTCGGATCTGAGAAACCCACTCTTCCAGGTGTCCTTCCATGTGCAAACGCCCGATGACCCACCCGGCCACCATGGCGATGATTAAGCCGGTGCCGAGGTAGATGGCGGCCACCTTCCATCCGAAGAGCCCCAAAAGCAGTACCAGTGCAATTTCATTTACCAGTGGGGCGGAGATGAGGAAGGAAAAGGTCACCCCCAGCGGAACACCGGCCGCTACAAAACCGATAAAAAGCGGTACCGCCGAACAGGTGCAAAAGGGCGTGACGATGCCGAGCAAGGCTGCCAGGATATTGCCGAGGGACTCACGTTTCCCCGCCAGGACCTTCCGAGTGCGTTCTGCGGTGAAAAACGACCGCACAATGCCGACCCCGAACACCACGAGCACCAAAAGCATGAGGACCTTGGGGGTCTCATAGAGGAAAAATTCAACGGCATGGCTCAGGTGACCATCGGCCGACAGGCCCAAGATCCGATGGGTGAGGTAAGAGGAAAATGGTTGCAGGTTTGTGTAGACCAGCCACCAGACTCCCAACAATGGCAAACCACCCAGCAGGTACTTGACAGCCGGTGATTTTGTGCCGTTAGCTGACAAATTTTTCCTGCTCGGGGATTCTTCCGCAGTGCAGCCGCAACCCTTATTTTTGCCGGTTTCCATGCCTTGTCCTTTCGATATCTCCCCGCCGCATTAAAGCGCGCTAATGCCTCGAGACAAAAATCATCATCTCCTGCAAATGTTTTCCCGACGAATTCCTGGAAGACCCTCAAGGATGGCGGCAACCTCCGGATCGTCTTTCAACCAGTGTTTAAGGGCTCCGAGAAGCATTGCCGCATAGGGACTGTTTTCACCGGTCGTGGTACGGTAATTGACCCAGAGTCCATCTTTTTCAGAGGAGACCAGACCGGCTTCTTCGAGAACCTTGAGATGGTTGGAAACCGTCGGTTGAGCAATTCCCAGAGCCGCCTTGATTTCGCAGACACACATCGGTTTGACCTGAAGCATCTTGATCATCTTGACCCGGTTTGGGTCGGAAAGACTCTTCATGACCTTGACGAACTCTTTCATAAAAAACTCCTCCGGTCCGGCATATTTTCAAGCGGGGAATATATTAAATATATTGTTATTTGTCAATATAGTTTTGGGCTTGTTTCTCAGATCCTTGATGCCCTAATAATGTTACGACGGCGTGATAAATGGTTATGAAATTCTTAAAGTACGTACAGAATGACTATCGAGGAGAAGCTCGGGTGCATGCGCCCTCCGATCCGGCGGATACCTGGTAGTTCTGCCGACCAACGGTAATCTTCCAGCACCTCGTAACACATTTTCATTTGCAAATATTATCCCATAACGCCACGGAAGGCGCCGGAACCGCACAAAACCAGCAGTTCCTGGTGGGTTCTCAATCCTTTGATTCTGTTGTGAAAACGTTTCAACGTTGATGTCCTTGGAGCACGTTTTTTGGATCGGTCGCCGGACGGATTCCTTGTTGACCCCGACCCCCTCAAGCACACCGCGAAATGGAGTCCGACCGGCGATGTGTCGGGAAAAAATGTGGTACAGAGGTGGACAAATCAGGCTTTTCAAAAGAAGCAGAGAGAGTAGGGCTTTAAATCAGTGCCTGGGGCGAGGATCGAACTCGCACGCCCGCAAGGGGCAAAGGATTTTAAGTCCTTTGTGTCTACCGGTTCCACCACCCAGGCCCATGGCGAAACCTGTAGCACAAACCTCAAAAACCTGACAAGGGGATTCCTGGGAGACCCGGGAACACGGTCCCTTTCGGATTGACAGATCCCCGGAGCATCCAATATATAAAACCGGTCTATCATCAGGCGCTGCTACCCTCCTCACGAACAACCCGAGAAAGGAGAAAAATTGCCCTTTTTGTTCTGCTCCCTTGTCTCTACAGCCATTCCGGGCGGTTCACCTCCCGGTTCCGCCGCTTCCATCCGGTGAGAACCACGAGGAACTCCTACCCCGGCTTGCCCACGGTTCTTTGGTTTTCCCCCTTTGCCGTGGTCTTAAGACCGCGGCTTTCTTTTAGAAACCATGATCACTCCGGGAATAAGAGGAAACACCAGGAAACGGTCGAAGCACCGGACCAGCCCGGCTCTCCTGCTCAATCCCCTGTCCTCGGCAATGATGTCCGAGATCTTGGTTTACAGGATCTGGAAGGCCAAAGATCCTTACAAGGTGGGTGCTGTCTGGCCGGTACGGGAGCAGAATCATTCCTGGAAGATCCGGCGAGAAAAACGGTGGAAATGATCCGGGATGAGGTCAACCGGCAGGGCGCAATCGACGACCATCCCTTGATCTCGCGATTTACAACGACGAGAGTGAATTGCACCCGGTGCAACCCGCCGAAGAAAAAGCTGATCAAGAGGGACAGGGAACTGGTCATTATCAGCTCTTGCATGGGAATAGTGGGCATTCCCGACCTCAGACTCGTCGGGTGGAAACGGAACAGTGAAATTGCCGGGGCTATTTGATGGGGACCACTCCCGCATCAAGGCGGTCAAGCGATGGATACTCGATAGATTCGGAGAAGACGGGAAGTTTTTCGTGGAGCGGCGGGAGCAAAACCCAGGCACGGAGGATCAGGATGGATGAGTTGTTGATGCCCGGAGGAGACCGGAAGTACCTGCTGTCGGGCAATGAAGCCATTGTCCGGGGAGCTGTCGAGGGGAACGTGCGGTTTGTGGCGGCCTATCCGGGAACCCCTTCCTCGGAGATCATCGATCGGTTTTTCCTGTTGGCAGAGGAAGCCCAAGCGTATGTCGAATACTCCGTCAACGAGAAGGTTTCCATGGAAACCGCCTGTGCGGCGGCCATGAGCGGGGTAAGGAGCCTGTGTTCCATGAAGCATGTGGGGCTCAACGTGGCGGCGGATGCCTTCATGACCCTGGCATACGTCGGAGTGCGAGCCGGGATGGTGATCGTAGTGGCCGACGATCCGTCCCTGCACTCGAGCCAAAACGAACAGGACAACCGCGCCTACGCCAAGATGTCCGGCGTGCCCATGCTCGAACCCTCGACCCCCCAGGAGGCCAGGGACATGACCCTTGCGGGGTTGAATCTATCGGAGACCCACCATATCCCTTGCCTGATTCGGACCACCACCCGGGTCAACCACTCGCGGGGTCCCGTGAGGGTTGGGAAGCTTCCCCAGGGAAAACCGGCGGCGGCATTCCAAAAGGATCCTTTCAACCTGGTGGTGGTCCCAATGGTAGGGCGCAAGCTTCACCTGGCGTTGATCGAGAAGGAGAAAAAGCTCCGGGAAGAAGCGGAAAAAAGCCCCTTCAACTTCGTAGTGGGAGCCGGTGAGCAGGGAATCATCACCAGTGGAGTTTCTTATCTCCATGTGCTGGATGCCGTGAAAGAGCTTGGATTGGAAGGCAAGGTGAGGATCCTCAAGCTTGGCTTCACCTATCCCACGCCCAAGAAGCTTATCGGAAGTTTTCTCCGCACCTGCAAAAGGGTTCTGGTTGTGGAAGAGCTCGAGCCTTTCCTGGAAGAAGCTGCCAAGGTGATTGCACAGGAAGAGGAAATCCCGGTGAAGATTGTCGGGAAGGGAGAACAGTGGATTCCCAGGGCCTTCGAGCTGGACACCCGCAAGGTCAAGAGAGCGATCAGCGCCTGCTTCCATGTCCCGTACGAAGCTCCGGCGATATTCTCGGCCCCGGAACTGCCGGCTCGCCCCCCCAACCTCTGCCCCGGATGTCCCCATCGAGCCACCTACTACTTAGTAAGAAAGGTTTTTGGAGACGACGCTGTCTATCCCACAGACATCGGATGCTATACCCTCGGGCTTCTCCCCCCCCTGCGTACGGCCGATCTTCTCGTCTGCATGGGATCGAGCGTATCCACGGCAGGCGGATTCGCCCACGTGCTGGATGAACCGGTGGTTGCCTTCATTGGGGATTCGACTTTCTTTCATGCGGGTATCCCTCCCCTCATCAACGCCGTTTCCCATGATCAGCGATTTCTTTTGGTGATCCTGGACAACGGAACGACGGCCATGACGGGGCACCAGCCCCATCCGGCCGTGGAATGGACTCCCCGGGGAAAAGTCGAGCCCGCGGTGCGCATCGAGGAGGTGGTCCGCGGGTGCGGTGTCAAGAGGGTGACCATAGTGAATCCCCTCCAGATGAAGAAGACCCGGGAAGTCCTCGAGGAGCTTCGCCGGCAGATGAAGGAGCCGGGCCTCTCCGTCCTCATCTCCCGGAGTCCCTGCCCGCTGTTCGAGCGTCGAGTAATGAGGAAGAAGCAAAAGATCGTGTTCCAGGTGCAGGCGGACTGCAACCTGTGTATGCGTTGCCTCCAGGAACTGGGATGTCCCGCCTTTGCCAGGGAAACTTCCGCAGCCGGAGAGGTGTGCATCCGAATCAACGAAGCCCTGTGCAGCGGCTGCACCTTTTGCGCCCAGATGTGCCCTTCCATCAAACCGCGGAAAATCGAGGGATGACAGTAAAGAACATGCTTTCGAGACAGAGAGGTCCGGGACTATGAGAATCTTTTTTACGGGAGTCGGAGGGCAGGGGACCCTTTTGGCCACAAGGTTGGTGGGAGAAGCTGCTCTGGAGGAAGGGCTTCCCGTGGCCGTCAGTGAAATTCACGGCATGGCCCAGAGGGGCGGGGTGGTGGAATCCGCCGTCGCCGTGGGAAGCCTGTCGAGCCCGACCATCGCGGACGGAGAGGCGGACATCCTCATGGCCTTCGAGCCCATCGAGGCGCTCCGCGCCCTTCCCAAGTGCCACAACCGCACCATCATCATCGCCAATACCGTTCCCATCATTCCGTTCACCGTAGCCGCCGGACGGAGCACCTATCCTTCCATGGATTCCATTCGTGCGGGCCTGGAGACGAAGGTGGCTCGAGTGATCTGGGTGAATGCACCGGAGATGGCCCGGAAATCCGGGTCCAAGCGGGGATCCAACATGGTCATGGTGGGGGTGCTGGCCGGGATCGGGAAGCTCCCTATTTCGGAGAAAAGCTGGCATGAGGGGATGAAGCGAGTCCTTCCGGAAAGAATCTTCGAGGCCAACTGGAAAGCATTCCGGAGGGGGTTCGAGGTGGGAGTCCGGGAAGAAAAACCATGATTTTCGGTTCCGTCCGGTCGGAGCAAAGGGCGGTTCTCGAATAACCGGGGAGAACGAGCCGGATGATATCCTGGCCCGGATCGATCTGTCCGGTCCATCGACCTGGGTGGTGTTCTCAATTTGAGCCCCGGCGATCCTGGAATGCCGACCTCGGCTGAGAGCGAAATAGGCGATGACCTCCAGATCCTCAAGACAGGGACAGTTTACCTGAGCTTACCACGGTAGGATCCGGCTTCGGCATGGTGACCTGCCCCTGCGAGGGTTCCTCTTTTCCTCCTACACCCAGCCCCGAACCTTCATGGCTTCCACCACGCGTTGAACCGCTACGACGTAAGCAGCTTTTCGCATGTTGATCCGGTACCTTTCCGATGTGTCGAAGACCTCATGGTAGGCCCGGGTCATTTTCTTATCGAGCTTTTCGTGAACCTCCTTTTCATCCCAATAGTACATATAGGCGTTCTGAACCATTTCGAAATAGGAGACCGTCACGCCCCCTGCGTTGCACAGGAAATCGGGAATGACATGAATGCCCTTCTTGGTAAGAATTTCATCGGCTTCGGGAGTCGTGGGACCATTGGCCAGCTCGACGACCACCTTTGCCTTCACTCCGTTAGCATTCTTCCGGGTGAGGGTCCCCTCGAGAGCCGCCAGCACGAGGATATCCACGTCCATCTCGAGAAGCTCATCGTGGGTGAAATCGAGGGAACCCTCGCAACCCAGGACGGAACAGGTGTTGGATTTGTGCTCCGCCACTTTGGGCACGCAGAGACCGTCTTTGCAGGTCACGGCCCCCTTGGAATCGCAAACCGCAACGATCTTGGTCCCGAACATGGTCTCGGCCAGGGAGGCGGCATAACTCCCCGCGTTTCCATAACCTTGAATGGCCATGGTTGCCTTGCTCAAATCGAGGCCGATCTTGCGAGCCGCCTCTCGCAGTGTGTACATTCCTCCTCTCGCCGTGGCATCGCCGCGCCCCGGTGAGCCTCCCAACGACAGCGGCTTGCCCGTGATCACACCAAACTGGTTCTTTCCCACGATGGAAGAATATTCGTCCACCATCCAGGCCATGATCTGGGGATTTGTGTACACATCGGGTGCCGGAATATCTTTTTCCGGGCCGATGAGAGGGCTGACAGCCCGGATGTATCCACGGCTCACGCGCTCCAGCTCTCCAAGGGACAATTCCTTGGGATTGCAAATCACCCCGCCTTTCCCACCTCCTAAGGGCAGGTCGACCAGGGAGCACTTCCAGGTCATCCATGCGGCCAGAGCCCGCACCGTGTCGATGGTTTCATCCGGATGGAAGCGAATGCCCCCTTTTGCAGGCCCCCTAGCGTCATTGTAATGGACCCGGAAACCTTGGAAAACCCGAGTCGTCCCATCGTCCATGCGGACGGGGAAATTCACGTGGAATTCCCTCATGGGATGTAAAAGCACCTGACGGATACTCTGATTCAAATCGAGGATGTCGGCACAGTCCTGGATCTGTTTCTGAGCAATTTTGAAAGGATTGATGTGATTGTTTCCCCCTGACATTTATATTCCTCCGCTCTTGGATCATGGTGTTGTGTTCACATCCTGGGTCTATCCCCATCGGGGGAAATGACCCCGCGTCCAATCTCATTCCAAGAGGAGCGCGCCCGGCCTCGATCCCATCATGTGGCGGAAACTCCCCCTGCGAGCCGTGCCTTCTCCAAAAACTTCGCACACTGCTTCGCCCGAAACCACGGGATGGGGTTTTTGTGATACCTCCTGGAAAAGTGGAAGGACCAAGTGGTACGATCCTCGGTACGAGCACCCTCCTCGATCTCAGACGTCCCCGTCGGAGTAACGTTTTGCATAGTCGAGATAGTGCTTGAGGAGCCACAATTTCTCCAGAAACTCGGGCCAGCCGCATGGCGGTCTGAAACCCTTCTCCGCTTCGGGCAGCACCAGAATTCCATCGGTGACATGTCCCTGGAATTCCTTCCAGATTTCCCCCCATGTCTTCTGAGCGTCGTTCAACACGAGACTCATCACGGCCCGGAAATTCCTGAGTCCTTCGTCCGGGACGGGGAAACGGTAGGCTCTCCTGTCCTTGTTGCCTGAAATGACGGTCAGTTGCTTGCCCATGGTCACCTCTTTTCTTCCTCCGAGGATTCATTCCCGATGGAACCGTCACAGAGCTTCCGGGCATACTCGAGATGGATGCCGAGAAGATGCAGCTTCTCCAGGAGCAGGCTCTTGTCCTCGAGCGGGGGGCATCCCTCTGCAGGTCCATGGCCATCGAGGATCTCCTCGCACGATCTCTGGTCCTGGAGCAGCTCCCAAATCTGCGTCCAGATCTCGACGGCATCTTTCATCACACCGGCAGCGATTCCTCTGAAGTGCCTCAGACGCGCATTCACACGTTCAATCTCCCGATAAGTCGCCTCTTCCTGAGAGACACTCCAGTCTCTTCCCCGAATCTTAAGACTGTCGTCCATTTTGGCCGTGTCCCCTTGGAATGATGGTTTTTGGAAGTTGTGACGGGCTCCCGGCCCCCCTGTAACAACAAACATGCCACAGTCCGCGGGCTGAGCGGCATGGCACTCAACCTATGGAAATCTCAAATGAATAGTCCATATTGAGCCAGCTGTCGGCAGGGGATGCCTCGGGAGGGTTCCGCTCCAAGGTGTTGATCGAGCAACAGGGTTGACGACCATCGGAATGGTCGCAAGGGGTGGGATCGAGGGATGGCGGCGAGTTTCCCTTTCCTGTTCAAAAGTTGAACAGGAATGCGGGTATTTCACCAGAAGGCAGGGGCTAGGTGGAATCCGATTGGGATGGAATGTTGAATTTCTTCATGCGGTGCCGCAGAGTATTCCGGCTGATGCCGAGCATTCTTGCCGCTTTGACCTGGTTGTGGCCGCACTGTTTGAGGATCTTGGATACGAGGGCCTCTTCGATGATCTCGATGATACTTTCATGCACCTTCGCCTTCTCGCTCGAGAGGCGTAGCAGGTCGGGAATGAGCTCATCGAGTTTGCGATCGATTACAGCCGGGAGCTGTTCCGGCTTGGGGCTATGACAGGGACCCATCTCTCCGGAACCGGTCCTCAGATGTTCTTCCAGAATGAGATCCCCCTGGGAGAGAAGCACCGCCCGGCGGATACAATTTTCCAGTTCTCTCACGTTGCCGGGCCAGGAGTAAGCCTTCAGTCGTTCCATGGCCCCACTTTCAATGTGGCGGATGGATGTGCGATACTCCTCGTTGAAACGGTCCATGAAGTAGTTGACCAGGGCCGGAATGTCTTCCACACGTTCCCTCAAAGGCGGCAGATGGACCGATATGATTTTGAGCCTCCAGTAGAGGTCCTCTCGAAAGGTCCCGGCCTCGACGGCCTGCTCGAGACTCCTATTCGTTGCGGCAAGGATCCTGACATCTGCTCGGAGCGTCTGACTTCCCCCCAGCCTTTCAAACTCTCCGTACTGGATCGCACGCAGGAGCTTGGACTGGGTCGAGAGGGACATGTCGCCGATTTCGTCAAAAAAGAGGGTCCCACCCTGGCACCTCTCGAACTTCCCCATATGGATTCGTTCCGCACCCGTGAAGGCCCCTCGCTCGTGGCCAAACAATTCGCTCTCGAACAAGGTCTCCGGAATGGCCGCGCAGTTCACCGCAAGAAATGGCTTATCCTTCCTGTGGCTGTGGTGATAGAGGGCCCTGGCAACCAGTTCCTTCCCAGTTCCCGATTCCCCCGTGATGAGAACGGTAACATCCTTGCCGGCGACCTGGCCGATGAGCTTGTATATCTCCTGCATACGCCGGTGGTTGCCGACGATCTTGACCGTCCCCTTGGGCGACGGCTTGGAGGTCGGACCGGGGAAGCTGACAGTTTCCTTCATGAGCCGATTGACTTCAAGGGCGTCCTCGGCAAGTTGTTTCAGCTCCTCGCGATCGAAAGGTTTCAGCAGATAGTCATAGGCCCCCAGCTTCATAGCCTCGATGGCCGTGTCCGTGGTGCCGTAGGCGGTCATGATGATGATGGGGGTCTTGACCTGAGCCTGGCGGATTTGCCGGAGAGTGTCCAAGCCGGTCATTCCCGGCATTTTGTAATCCAGAAGGATAAGGTCGAAGGATTGCTCCGAGGCCATTTCGAGAGCCTTGGACCCGCTGTTTGAGGACTGCACTTCATAGCCTTGCTTGGAGAAGAAGCGGGAAAGGAAATGCACCAGTCCCTCGTCGTCATCGACGATCAGAATTTTTTCCATGTGGATCGAACCTCGGTTGTCAAGATACCGGAAGGAACAGCGAGAACACGGTCCCCTGCCCGGATTGACGCCGCACCTCCACTCTGCCTCCGTGCCGTTGCACGGTGCCGGCCACAATAGACAATCCCAGGCCGGTTCCCGTCGACTTGGTGGTGAAGAACGGATCAAACAGCCTGGGGAAGTTTTCTTCAGCGATCCCCGGTCCTGTATCATGAACACTGATTTGAAGCCAGCTCGGCCCGGATCTTCCCTCGGGGTCCTCCACGGCGGTGACCTTGATGCTGAGTTGGCCTCGAGAGTTCATGGCTTCCAGGCCGTTGACCATCAGGTTCAGCAGAGCCTCGCTCAGCTGTTTGCGATCCCCCCTCACGGTCGGCAACACCGGGGGAATCTCCGTTCGAAGGATCGTTTCCTGCTGGTTGGCCCTGGGCTTGACCACAAGCAAAGTATCTTCCACCAGTTCCCTGACGTCCACTTCGGCAAACACAGGGTCCTGAGGCCGCACAAAACTCAGAAAACGGTTGATGGTGGCTTCCATTCGTTTGATCTGGCTCATGGCCACCTTCATGTCCACTTGGACTTCCGACTCCATGTCCGTCTCGATTTCGAGGCTTTCCAGAAACATCTTGAGGGATGTGAGGGGGGTACGGATCTCGTGAGCCACACCCGCCGCGAGTCGACCCAGAGAGGCCAGATGCTGGGAACGAGCGGCAGCCTCCTGGGTTTGTTTCAGTCGGACGTCGGTTTCCTTCAACTCCGCTTCCTGGAGAGTGACCTTCTCTTGGAGCCGGTTCTGTCGGTCCTGGAGTTGTCGCGCCATGTTCTCGAAGACGCGATAGAGCACCCCCATCTCGTCGGTGCGTGTTGTTTGGATCCGCGCATGCTCGAATTCTCCCCGGGCCAGACAGCCGGCCGCCTCGCTCAGTTTGTGTAGGGGAAGCAGAATATACCGGGAAAGCAGCCAGGCTGACAGGAGTGCCGCGAGAGTCGCCAAGGACACGATCACAACCACCCAGCGTCGCAGCTTGTCCGCGCTTCGAAAGGCTTCATCCCGATCCTGCTCGACTACCAGGGCCCAATCCGTCCCGACGACTCTCGCCGAGGCGCCGATCACTTCGATGCCTCGATAGTCAATGTAGGTCATTCGACGGTTCTCGGCATTGAAAATGTTCTTGAAGCTCTCCGTTTGGGCAATGTTTTGGTTGAGGATTCGTTTGGGCTCCTTGTGGGCCAGGAATGTCCCCTCTCCATTGACAAGATAACACTCGCCCGTTTCTCCGAGGGAGATGTGAAGAACGTCCGAGAGAATGGTATTGGTTCCCACGGTGGCACACACCACCCCCTCGATTTCCCCCGAGCTCCCGATCAAGGGAGCGGAAATCCGAAAGAAGGACGCCTTCTGCTCAGGGTGGAGAAAGATATCCGAGGCATGAAGTCTCCCGGCCAGCGCTTCCTGGAACCATGTCTCTTTTCCCACGTGCATCTCCGTGCCGGAACTGCTGTAGATGGGGTCTCCGACAGTGGATACAAGGCTGATGTCGCTGTAGACTTTATAGTTTTTCTGGAAGGACTCGAGGTAGGAAGCCATCCGTCGGGTATCCAGGAAGGTCAGGACCGAGGAACCGGCAAGCACTTGGATATCGGCTTTGCGTTCCGAGATCCATCGTTGAAGCAATGCAGCCTTGTCGGCCACCACATGCTCGATCTGGTTGGCGGCCATGTTCAGGATGAGCTTTTCCGCCGATCTGATCGAGAAAAGGCCCACCGCGCACAGGGGAACAAGGACATAAACAAAAAGAAGCAGCATCAGCTTGAGTTGCATGGTTCGCCGCACGGGCAATCGTTTCATGGGAGGGACTCCGTGTTTTCCCCGCAACATGAGTACAGTTCCACACGATCAAGGCACGGGAAGATGCAGGATGGGAAGAACGGAGCGAAACCCATCGGATAGATACGGTTTTTGGGCACGGTCCTCGATCTTTCATATCCATCTCGGGCCTGTTTCCGCCTCGCCGGATACATCATGAACCCCTTCCGAGTGGAACTCCGGACCTGAGGCACTCCGCCCGAGATATCCTCTCAAGGGAAGCTTCTTAACAACTATGCCCGAGTTTCTCCATTCGGACAACCT
>JAGPLX010000015.1:8514-50052 GCA_018053185.1 Syntrophobacteraceae bacterium | reverse complement strand
TCGACATAGCCTTCAACGAGGATCAGAGCCGAGTACGAATGGGGCATGGCGCTACCAACCTGGGTATCGTACGGCATTTCGCCCTCAACCTTATCAAACAGGACCAAACCCGAAGGTCAGGTGTCAAGGCATCGCGAAAACGCGCCGGCTGGGACGAGAGCTACCTCCATCGTCTACTTGGCCTATGAAAATTTCGTGCGATGGCCCTGCCTCATTTCCAAGGCAAATGCATGTAAGGGGACTCGCTCTCGAGCGATGAGATGAGACACCGTGGATGCAATTCTCGTGGGAAGAGAAGCTCCATGGCTGATGCCCAGCTGACGGAACCGCCCTTTCCTCCGGCGTTTGAATCGGACCAGGTCCTGGATAGAGCCATCATCGGCGCACGCAGTTTGCGCGGCGATCACCTTCCCGGATAGAGTTCAGTAGCAAGAGGAAAGGCCGTGGCGGTGATTTCTTCCTTACCTTGTCTTAACTTGCATGATTTGGTGCGTTGGCTCTGCACCCCCCGGCCGGGCCGATTCTTGCTTATTTCCTGTGTATCGGATAAGGTTGATTCAACTCTTCCATCGAAGCTCTTGGGTCGAAATTGCACGGGGTGCTGGAGCCGTGGGGTACTACCGGATGCGTGGGGTTTGCCGAGACCGGGAAGGCTTGGGGAACCTCCCCTCCGGTGGGAACCCGGGAAAGTCTTCTTTCACAACGCTCCACTTCCCAGAAAGGCGACCTTCATGCGGGCGTTGAAGTTTTCCATCCCGGAGATCATCTTCGGGCGTGACAGCATCAAGTACGTGGGTGTTTGTGCTCGCCGGCTCGGGGCCGACAAGGTCCTTCTGGTCAGTGATCCGGGGGTGGAAAAGGCGGGTTGGGTCTGGAAAATCGGGGAAATCCTGGAAAGAGAGAAACTCCGATGGGTCTACTACTCGAATGTGACGACCAATCCGCGGGATTTCCAGGTCCATGGAGGAGTGGCCCTTTACAGGGATCAGGAAGCGGATGTGGTGGTGGGACTGGGGGGTGGGAGTCCCATGGATACCGCCAAGGGAATCGCCCTGGTCGCCAGCAACGGGGGGCGGATTCAGGACTACGAAGGAGCCAACCGCATCCTTTATCCGCTGCCCCCCATGTTGTTCATCCCGACAACGGCCGGAAGCGGTTCCGACATATCTCAATTCGCCGTCATCAAGGATGTGGAACGGCGGGTGAAGATGTCCATCATCAGCCGGACGCTCATGCCGAATATTTCGATCATTGATCCCCTACTGCTCACGACCCTGAGTGAAGACCTCATCGCCGCGGCAGCGCTGGACGCGTTGAGCCATGCGGTGGAGTCCTACGTTTCCAAGATCGCTTCTCCGTTCACAGAGTGGCATTCATTGCAGGCGGTCCAGTTGATCATGAAGTTTGCCGGTCGTGCGGTGGAATCCAGGGAGATCGAATACCTGGAGCAGCTCAGTATTGCATCCAATGCCGCGGCCATGGCCTTCAGCAACGCGGGTGTCGGGGTCGAGCACGCTTTGGCCCATGCCTTGGGCGGAACCTTTGACGTCCTCCACGGATGGGTGCACCCCGTTCTTTTACCTGCGGTACTGCGGTTCAACTCGATTTCTTGCCTGGACAAAATGGCTGTCATTGGAGAAATCATCCTGGGGAGGCGGTTTGGTTCCCGCCAGGCCACCTGCGACGCTGCCATCGACAGGGTGGACGAGTTCTGTGCCTCCCTTGGGGGGGCCGTAAACCTGAGGCAAATCGTGGCCGATCGATCCAGGCTTGGAGAGCTGTGCCGAATTGCGGCTAAAGATGTATGTCTTCTGACCAACCCTCGGGAAACCTCCTGGGAGGACCTGATGGGGATTTGCGAGGAGGCGTGGTGAGGTGAGCAAACCGAAACCTACCCTTGAAGACCTGATCGGCATCGAGTATGTGAAGCTCGGGTTCTTCCGGGAAGCACGGGAAACCATTGATGAGTTGAGGGTTTCCAACCAGGAACTGGCGCAGAAAAAACTCCAGATTCAGGCCATCTTGAACGGAATCACCGATGTGATTGTGGTGCTTTCGCAAGATTTGATCATCCAGTCGGTGAATCATGTCTACCATGAAATGTACGCCGATCCGAGACCGGAAGGCAGATTCTGCTATGAGGTCTTTCATCAACAGCAGCAGCCTTGTGCCGTTTGTCCCGCCGTCACGGCGGCAAAAACCAACCAGGTCTGCCGTCAGAACCATATCTGTTCCACAAACGGGAGGAACCGCCATTACGAGGTGACCGCCTCTCCCTTGCGCAATGCCTGCGGAGAACCCAGTTACCTCCTGCTTCTCATTCGGGATGTGACCCTCGAGAAGGAATACCAGGCCAAGTACTGCCAGGCGGAGAAGATGGCCACCATGGGAGTCCTGGCGTCAGGGGTCGCTCACGAGATCAACAATCCCCTGACGGCCATCAGTGGATTTGCCGAGGGATTGAAGCGGAGGCTGGGGAGACTCGGTAAGCCGGGTGAGGAGGCAATCATCGAGGATTTTAAGGAATACATCGGGATCATTTTGAAGGAGTGCAAGAGGTGCGGTGAAATCGTGAAGAGCCTTCTCGCCTTCGGCCATCAGACGGCTCGCGACTTTGTTCCTGTGAACCTCAACGCCGTCGTGACGGATACCGTGAAGTTATTGCAGTTCCACCTGAAGCGTTTCCCGAAGAAGACCGTCCGTCTGGATCTTCACGATCTGCTCCCTTCCATCTATGGAGATGAGTCTCAGCTGAAGCAGGTCATCCTCAATCTGATGTTCAATGCTCTTGACGCCATCCAGGGTCAGGGGATCATCACCATTCGCACTTTTGTAGAAAACGAGGACTGGATTGCACTTGTTGTGGAAGATACGGGTTGCGGCATTCCCACCGGAAATCGGGACAAGCTGTTCGAACCCTTTTTCACGACGAAGCCCGCTGGAAAGGGGATAGGGATCGGCCTTTCAACCTGTTACAACATCGTGACCGGGCACGGGGGAGAGATCGCCGTTACCAGCAAGGAAGGACAAGGATCTACGTTCCTGGTTCGATTTCCATGCCGTATAAAGGATGCAGGCGAATAGAGTGAATCCAATACAACTCTTGGTTGTGGACGATGAGGAGTCCATTCGGCGGCTTCTGCAAAGGGAGCTGGGCGGGCCTCGTCGTGTGGTTCGCTGTGCGGACAGCGCCCGGAAGGCGTTCGACCTGATCCGCCGACACTCGTTCGATGTGGTTCTGCTCGATGTGAGACTCCCGGACGCAGACGGCCTGGACCTGCTGGAACGGTTCAGAGAATCCGTCCCGGACGCGGAGGTGATCCTCGTTACTGGTCAGGGGAATATTGACAGCGCGGTGGAAGCCATGAAACGAGGGGCTTACGATTACATCACCAAGCCCTTCGACCTGGATCGCCTGGAGCTGGTGGTGGAAAAGGCGTTCCAGCGAGTCTGCCTCCAGAGGGAGAATCGGCTCTTACGCCATGCCCAACGAAATGCGCCACCGTCCCATCTCATCGGGAATTCCAAGGTAGTGCAGCAGATCCATTACCTCATTGACAAAGTGGCTCCCACCAATGTCCCTGTCTTGATTACCGGGGAAAGCGGCACGGGCAAGGATGTGGTGGCCAACGCCATCCACAACCGCAGTGTTCGAGCCCAACAACCGTTCATAGTCAAAAACTGCGGAAACCTTCAGAAGGAGCTGGTTCGAAGTGAGCTGTTCGGGTACTGCAAAGGGGCCTTCACCGGGGCGACGGCGTCTCAGGAAGGGCTCCTGGCCCTTGCTCACATGGGCACCTTCTTCCTGGATGAAATTGGGGAGCTCCCCCTGGAAGTCCAGGCGTCCTTGCTGCGGGTTATTGAGAAGCAAACCTTTCGAAGGGTGGGGGATCAGCAGGAACGCCAGGTGGATGTCCGATTCATCTTCGCCACCAACCGAAATCTGGCCGAAGAAGTGAAAATGGGACGCTTCCATGAGGCTCTCTTCCATCGGATCAATGTGTTTCACATCGATGTGCTGCCTCTCCGGGAACGCAGGGAAGACATCCCCATTCTGGTGGACTTCTACCTGGATCTTCTCTGCATGGGAAGGCCGCTGTGCCGGGTGTCCAGGGAGGTCATGGAGTACCTGATGGCCTACCACTGGCCCGGCAATGTGCGGGAACTGCGCAACGTACTGGAACGTGGAATCATTCTGTCCGAGAACGGGTGGATCACGCCCAGGGCTCTCCCTAAGGAACTCAGGGAGCAGAAAATGGAAGAGCGGGAAGAGCCGGCCCTCGCGAGCCTCGAGGACGTCGAGAAGCGCCATATCCTCAAGGTTCTTGAACTTGTGAATCACAACCGTTCCCAGGCGGCTGAGCTGTTGGGCATCGGACGAAAAACCCTCTATCGTAAGCTGAAAGACTACAATGTCACGTAGGACCCACGCGGGATTTTCTTTGTGGAGCCCTGTTCCATCCGCGTGGATGAACCGTTGGGGGGGCTCCGAAAACGGAGTGGATGCGTGCGGGGTGTAGTACCCAGGAGACCCTCCGGTACGATTGCAACCAGGAACCTGCGAGTGGAGGAATGAGATGGATGTGAAAATGCCGGTCAAATTTCACGGGAACTATCAGGTGGTGATCCGGTTTGGAGACATAGAGAAAAAGGAGATCTGCCAGAAACTCAACTTCATCCCGCTTACCGCCGGTGGGGAGGAAGCGACTGCCCCCACCCACCAGATCACCTATTATTCTTTCGGGTGCAAGCGGATGGTGGAGGGCAGAATCAAGGAAAACTCCGAAACGAAGGTGACCTTCGATGTGGGCGGGCGGGAGTATGAGTTCACCCCTTCCTCGGAGGACTGGTGAGACACCTGTTGGAGCAAAGGCCGCATCCCGGCCGACCCTTTCCCCACAGGGCAGGAAAGCACAGGGAAAACCGTTCGGTGGAGCCAATCCCGGGCCTGCAGTTGCCGTGGGACGGTTCAGAACTCCAGGTTACGGCGGACAGGAACATCCCCTCGTACAGTACGGCCCGGTTCAGTATCCATTTCTCGTGGGCACAGCCCTTCATGCTGCTTGCAGAGAATGGATGTTCAGTTCTTCGGGGTTGTGCGGGTCTGAAGTTCGTTAGAGGGTGAAATCAAGTGGTCTTGGCCGTTCTTCCCACCCGTCAGCCGATAGCTTTGAACCGGGATGCCGAGATGTACGACCGGCATTTCATGCACATGGAGGAATCGATGACGGACGGTTGCTTTTCGGCCCAGGAAATGACCTCGACCGGGGATACCCTATGGCGTGGTCAAACTTTCACGGGCTGAATATAAGGCATGGGAACTTCGGGATATCGTGAAAACCTGCGCCGTCCTGGAATGTAGACATGATATGGAACTCAATTCCGGCGGCCGTTTCAGGAAAAGGACCGATCATGGCGGAACCCCCCTATCCGGTAAAAAGACACCTTTCCTCACAGGATCCCTTGCAGCCGGTGATGGATTTTCTTCGAGGAGAAGATGCTCAAACCGTCTGTACCAGGTACGGCCTTGCCCCACATGAGCTGGAACAGCGACTGAGCGCCTACCAGGAGTCTCGGCGTCAACTTGCCCTGGAGGACCATTTCACTCTGCGCAGAGTCGGGCGCAACGAACCCTGCCCCTGTGGTTCCGGGAAGAAATTCAAGAAATGTTGCCTGCCCCATCATGAGGAAATCACACGGAAAATGCCCAAAAACCGGCTCAAGGAGATGGAGGATTGTTCCCGGCAACGGGAAAAGCTGGACAAGGAGATCGGAAGGGGTTTCAACCTCTTGCATGCCCAGGATTACGAGAAGGCTCGGAAAATGGCGGAGAAGCTCCTGGAAACCTATCCCGAGGACGACCGCCTTCATGACATCCTGGTTTCCAGCCATCTGGCCTCCGGCCGATACGAAGACGCCTTCCTGTTGTGCCGACGCCGCTGGCAGGTAGCTCTCGAGGAAAAGGATTTTTACCAGGAAAACGGATTCCACAAGAGGGAAGGGGTGGAACGGAAGAACTTGGTTCATTTCTACTCACCGCCCACCTGGTTGGAGAAGCTCTGGATCGCTCAACGGGCCAGATTCTACTCCGAAACCTATCCTCGAGAGGAAGGCAGCCACCTGACCGCTCTGGTGGAAAAGCTTTATGGGGCCAACGATTTGAATCGTTTTCCTCAGAAGGGGGAAGAAGGGTTTGAAGTTCGCCGGAAAGCCCTGGCACCCGTGCTCGATGCTTTGGAGGCGGAGGGAACCAGGGCCATCCCTTACCTTCTGCCCCTGACCTACAACTTTTCGTGGGCAAGCCTCTTTGTACCCGATCTGCTCAAAAACTGCGGGACGGACGATAGCATCCGTCTCCTCGGGGAACTCTCCATGTTTCGTTTTCCCTTTTTCGCCCAGCGATGCCTGCTGCACCTGGAATCCTTCGGTGAACGCGCTGTCTCCTTCATCCAGAGGCTTTGGGAGGAAAACCCGGCGTTCGACGAGCTCAAAGTCGGAACGATTTCTGTTCTGGGCAACCTCCGTACCTCCCCCGGTTTCGACCTTCTCACCCGGCTGATCGAACATCCGAACACTTACGTGGTCCGTTGGGTCATGGAGACACTGAGCCGCCATGACCGTCCCGAAGCCCAGAACCTTTTCGAGAAAGCCCGGAACCGGTTGGCTTCCGGGAACCGGATGCATTCCCTCATGAATGAACTGGCTTCAAACCGGGAGGAATAGGAGCTCTCCTCCACTTCCTCTCCAACCCTGTCCGGCCGCATTCAATCGGTTTTCAGGCATGGATTGTGCGCAAGCAGCCCTCATTTTTTGGCACGCCGCAAATGAAATGACGAGAACACCCCATCGAAGACCATCGGGGGGCCTTCGAGCGACATGTGATCTCCAAACCGGTGTTTTGTGCTCACGAGGGAGATGGGTCCAACGAACCCTGAACGAGGAAATTGCGGCAAGAAAACGGAGTTTTCATCGAAACCCTGCCGCCTGGGCTGCGACGCTGGTTCCCGGGGACCAAGGTCGGTACGGGCATGCACAACTCCTGCGGGCTTGTTCGGCGAAAAGTGAAAATCAGAGGGAAAGTGTTTCGAGGTTGGGCTGACAGACCGGTGGTTTGGCGGTGGTGTTTACGGAAACTTCAGTTGACCCCCCTGGCCCAAATCCCCTTTCCAAAAGGGGCGGAAATTGCCGGCGCTTCTCCTTTCCGGGTTGGTTTCCTGCCAAACTCCAGGTAACGGAAAAACGCCTTTTTTCTACTCTTCCGAACCCCCACAAAAGATCTTGCACTATTTCGGCAGGAATAAAAAGGCTAGCAGGGGAAACCCCTAACCCATAATGATACTGGTGCCGGAGGAGAGACTCGAACTCTCACGGGGTTGCCCCCACTGGATTTTGAGTCCAGCGCGTCTACCGGTTTCACCACTCCGGCACTGGGAAAAAACTATACTCAGAGCCATTCCAAAGTGTCAAGGGAAATGAAGGTGCGCTGCCGGCCTCAGCCCGGAAGGCCGTCTTTCCATTGGATATATTCTGAATTTCTTACCATCGCATCCTGAATTCCAAAGGCTTGCGACGGCAGAAAAGATGAATCTAGTGAAAAAGGCACCACATAAGGCTTGCTAACTCGTTGGAATTATTAGCTAGAATACTACTGTAAAAAGTTGAGCCTCCACTTTGGCCAAATCATGCTGCTTCGGACACATCCTGATCTGCCTCTCCTGCACACCGGCTCTCCGACTCCATCCCTTGCCCCCAATCCCTTTTCATTGACCGGAAATGGACTCAATGGATTTCTATTGCCTGAACCGGGCGCCCGGCGGTTCCATACGGCCGAAATCCTCCAAGTCGGCTCCCCGGAATGAGGCCTCAATTTCCTATCTTACCCCAACCTCGTGCTCCACGAACCCGATGTACCCAAGTCGTCAGACGGCTGTATTCAGTGGGAACTGCTGTTTATGGACTTTTGTTGACAGGGTGATGAGTTGGTCTATAATGCAGCCTCTATCTTCACCAAAACCTGCTATTGCGGCAATCCGATACGGAGTAATCCCTGTGGTCTCGCCGAGGGGTGTGTCGGGTCGACCTGAATCCCTTCAAACACCACAAAAAAACATTGAGAGCCTGCCATGGATTTGATTCTGTCACGAGACTCCGCAAAGGAACTGGAAAGAATCATCCGCAGTGAACTGCTCGACAAGGGGGTCACCCATGTTTTCATCGTGGATTCTTCCGGCAATCTAATCATGGGAAAAGGAAGTCTTCCCATGGAAGACCTGCTACCACTGGCGGCCCTCTCAGCGGCAAACTTTGGGGCCAGTGAACGGATGGCTCAACTCATTGGGGAGTCCGACTTCACACTCCTTTTCCACAAAGGGTCGAAACAGAATATCCACTTTGCCCGAGTGAATCACGAGTTCATTCTTGTCACTCTTTTCAACAACAAGGTTCCGCTGGGGTTGGTTCGACTTGGATCCAGCAAGGTGGCGGACCAGGTCTTGCCGCTGCTGAGGAACGAGTAGTCTAGAAAAATCCGAACTTTCCTTCCCTATCCATGAAAGAGGATCTCCCCCGGGGACAATTCCCTTGTAAGCGGCATGGACTTTGAGAGCCTTCTGTCCTGTATCCCCCCTTTTCCATGGAAACACGCGTCGAGGTCACAACCCGCCGGGAAGAGGGAGCCGGTCGTTGGGATAAAGCGGGCTCTCGACGTGGCGGTCATTCGCGGATGCTCTTGCCGCTCCAGAGCCCCACCTGCCGTCGACCGCAATGAAGATACCTTTCCCCCTTTCGATTGTGACTTCCGATGAGGTCGATTCTATGCGATACTTTATCGCTGGACTCGGGGGAGGTGGGGATCGTGGAAGGGCCCAAAGTGACGCTCCCGACAACCGAGAGCGCGGAACCTAAAAATGAAGAGCTGCTTCAGGCGCGCAACTGGGGCATGCTGTGCCATCTGAGTGCGCTTTTGGGGTTCATCCGGTTTCCCGGGACGGGAATCCTGCCCATCCCTTTTGGCCACATCCTCGGACCCTTGGTGGTCTGGCTCCTCACGAAAAACCGGCATCCCTTCGCGGACGATCAGGGGAAGGAGGCTCTTAATTTCCAGCTCTCGATGACCATCTACGCCCTCGCTTCGTCAATCCTGGTTTTTGTGCTCATCGGAGCCCTTCTACTCATCATCCTGGTTGTCATGGACATGGTTTTTCTCATCATTGCAGCGGTCAAAGCCGGCAATGGTGAAACCTATCGGTATCCACTCACGTTGCGCTTCATACGGTAGGCTGGTCACCTTCACCTGGGTCGAGATACACATATTGGACACGGGCATATAAAATCCCTTCGTTCCATTCGGGTTTGTCCGGCTCTTGTCCTACCTCCGACACGGTGTCACCGGACGAACGGAACGTGTCGACGAGAAAACGGTTTGCGCCATGCCCGGAATACTTCGGAACACCTTTTGTCACGTTCCCGGAATCGGACTGATCACGGAGCGCAGGCTCTGGAACCTGGGCATACACTGCTGGGAACAATTACTGTCTCATCCTCCCTCCGTCATCGGTCGACATGCTGTGAGTTCCAGGGAAGTTCTACATCGTTCCATGGTGAGCCTGAAGAAAGGGGACATCCGTTTTTTCGCCCATCACCTCCCTTCCTGCGAAATGTGGCGGTTGTTTGCCGAGTTCCGGGACTCCACCGCTTACCTCGATATCGAGACGACGGGCATGGGGCCACCTCACGACCATATCACCACCATCGCTCTCTACGACGGCAATGCCCTGTTCCACTACGTGCACGGCCGCAATCTCGAAGATTTCAGGGAAGACATCCGAAGGTACCGGTTGATTGTCACCTACAATGGCAAGTGCTTCGATATTCCTTTCCTGCGATCCTCCCTCGGCATTCCCATGAATCATGTTCACCTGGATCTTCGATACCTCTTGAAAAACCTCGGGTACGGCGGCGGCCTGAAGAACTGTGAAAAACAACTGGGGTTGGATCGGGGAAGGTTGGAGGGGGTCGATGGATCCTTTGCAGTGCTGCTGTGGGACGAATACGTCCGAAAAAGGGATCGAAAAGCCCTGGAGACTCTCTTGGCCTACAATCTCATGGACGCCGCCAACCTGGAAATTCTCATGGTCAAGGCCTACAACCTCAAGATGGAAAACACTCCCTTTGCCACGGACGGAATGTTGCCCCTGCCCTCCCCGCCGGTTCTTCCGTTTGAGCCCGACGAAGACACCATTTCCCGCCTGCGGGAAAGAATGGGAAACCCATGGACCTGCTTCTAAAAGGTTTCTTCGGATGGAACCCTCGATATTTGTTGCCCGCCTTACGACGAGACCGCTCGACCTTTTCATGGCTTCTGTCTCGGCATGCCGATGGATGGGACCTCGGTGCCGCAGCCGGGGAATCCCGCCGATGAAATATTTCTGCCCACAAAAGGAGAAAACGCCGATGGAAAAGCTCAGCCGATCTCTGATACCCCGAGCCGTCGGCCTTGCCGGGAAAGTAATCTTCCTGGCAATCCTTGGGACACTTCTCCGGGTTCCCGAAGCACTGCCCGCAAAGGAAGCAAAATCGGAGTCCCAACAAATCCGGGAGCCCGTCTTTGCCGGCAGCTGGTATCCGGGTTCCCCCTCTGATTTGCGCCGGGAGGTGGAGGGCTACCTGGAAAGGGTTCCAAGATCGGACGATTCCGCAAGGCTTCTAGGACTGATTTGCCCCCACGCCGGTTACATGTTTTCGGGTGGCGTGGCAGCCCACGCCTACCGTCTTCTCCAGGCACAGAAACCAGCCACAGTGATCCTGGTGGCCCCGAGCCACCACCTACGGTTTTCGGGGGTTGCCCTATACCCGGGGGCTGGTTTCCGTACCCCTCTAGGGGTTCTTTCTGTGGACCGGAGGACGGCCGATTGCCTGAAGGCCCAGGATTCGCGAATACAGCCCTTGAGCGAAGCCTTCGCCAAGGAACATTCCGTGGAGGTTCAGCTCCCTTTCCTGCAGGTTGCGAGCCCCGAGAGTCACATTGTTGCGCTGGTCATGGGGGACCAGGATCTCGGCACCTGCCAATGGTTGGCCAAGGCCCTGACCGCGTGTATCGAGAAGCAACCTGCCGTGGTGATTGCAACCTCGGACCTCTCCCATTTCCACTCCTACGATCAGGCCAAGGCTCTCGACAAGGTCGTGCAGGACAAGGTAGCCGGAATGGATCCGGAGGGATTGAGTCGATGTCTTTCCAGCAACCTTTGTGAAGCGTGCGGCGGGGGGGCCATCATCACCGCCATGCTTGTCGTCGAGCGTCTCGGAGCCAATCGCGCCCAGGTGCTCCACTATGCCAATTCCGGAGATGTGATCGGGGATCGCAACCGAGTAGTAGGGTACATGGCGGCAGCCTTTTGGGCCGACGCCGGCAGGCGGGAGTCAAAGAGCCCCCCTCCGCCGAGCAGCTCGGGAAGCGAAGCAAAGCCGGGACTCACTCTTGAAGATAAGGCCCAACTGCGCAAAATCGCCAGGGAGATGATCGAAGCGCACTGTCGGGGGAAGAAGGCACCGGAAATCCGGTCTGCATCCCCCCGGCTGGAGGAGCCATGCGGCGCCTTTGTCACACTGAAGAAGCACGGAGAGCTCAGGGGCTGCATCGGGAGGATCATCTCCGACCGACCTTTGGCCGAGACCGTGGCCGAAATGGCGGTTGCCGCCGCCGCGCGGGACCCTCGGTTTCCACCGCTGACGGCTGATGAATTGAAGGATATCGAGATCGAGGTATCCGTCCTCACGCCCTTGAGGAAAATCACCGATCCGCAAGAAATCCAGGTGGGGACTCACGGAATCTACATCCAGCGCAACGGTTCCGCAGGACTCCTCCTGCCCCAGGTGGCAGTCGAACACGGTTGGGACCGGCAGGTCTTCCTCGAGCAAACCTGCAACAAAGCCGGATTGCCTCGGGATGCCTGGAAGGATCCCAAGACCGAGATCTACGTCTTTGCGGCCGAGGTTTTTTAGCCCTTGGCACGGCCTAAGTTTCTCGGATTCCTCCAGCAGCGAACGCCCTGGGGAATCAAATCCCCACGGAGAGAGGGCTTGTCATGATTTCACGGCGTCATTTTCTCAAACAGTGCACAGGGTGTGCCGTTTTCTGGGCATCCATGCAGCTTGGCAACCCCTTCGAGGGCCTGCCACCGGCGATGGCCCAATCCATGGAAAAAGGCCTGATAAAAAGAAAGCTCTCTCCCTATTTCACTTCCTTGCCCGGCGGCCGGGTTCGATGCGATCTATGCCCGCGCTCCTGTGAAGTCGGGGACGGAGCTCGTGGCCACTGCAGGGTTCGAGAAAACCGGGGGGGCCAATACTATTCGCTGGTTTATGGAAATCCTTGTGCCGTTCATGTGGACCCCATCGAGAAGAAGCCCTTCTTTCATGTGCTCCCGGGCTCGACATCCTTCTCCATCGCCACGGCCGGCTGCAATCTGAACTGCAAATTCTGTCAAAACTGGGAAATCTCTCAGGCACAGCCCGACGACACGTTCAATTACGACATGCCGCCGGAACGGGTCGTGGAATTGGCTCGCATGAGTCAATGTCAATCCATCGCCTCGACCTATGTGGAACCCACAATTTTCCTGGAGTACATGATCGAAATCGGACGGCTGTGCAGGCAGGAGGACCTGCTCAAGGTCATGCACTCCAACGGCTACATCCAGGAGGCTCCTCTCAAGGACCTGTGCAAGACCCTGGATGCCGCCTGCATCGATTTGAAAGGGTTTACGGACCACTACTACCGCGAATTGACCGGAGGAACCCTGGAACCCGTACTGGCGACTCTGAAGATGTTGAAGGAGGCGAAGGTCCACACAGAAATCGTCAACCTGGTGATTCCGGGCAAAAACGATTCCCCGGAACAAATCCGAACCATGTGTCGTTGGATCCGGAATGAACTGGGACCGGACGTCCCATTGCACTTCAGCCGATTCTACCCCCTCTACCAGCTAAAAAGCCTTCCTCCCACCCCCGTGGCCACCCTCGAGCAGGCACGGGAGATCGGCCGAGAGGAAGGACTCCACTTCGTCTACATTGGCAATATCCCCGGCCATTCCGCGGAAAACACCCCTTGTCCCCAATGCAAAACTTTGGTCATCGAGCGAGTGGGTTACCGAATTCAAGCGACGCGACTCAAAAATGGAAAGTGTGAGAACTGCGGGTTTCACATTCCCGGCATCTGGAGTCTCCCGGAAGCGAAGAAAATATAGGCTCAAACCCCGGCGGCCCCTCGACGGTCACAGGACCTCATTGGTTCGCCTGTCACCGATAGGGGGCGGCTTTAGCCCATCCTTCGAAACCAGGCACCGACAAAGAATCGATCCTTTGGGCTTATCTTTTTTCCGGCCACTTCCCGGCCGGTAAAAAAGAATTCCCTCTCCGTGTCCTCTGTGCCTATGTGGTTCATTTTGTACTTAAGGGATACTTCCGAGGTCTTCGATGGAACTCTTCAGCCGCTTTGGACACCTGGCCCACCGTGTTCCGACAAGGCGGGAACCAGCATGATGAGACCCCCGAGGCACATTACCCCGAGCAGGATCATGGTGAGGGGGATTCCGAAAAGAGGCAGCAGGAGCAGCGATCCTACCAGAGCGCCAAGGCTTCCGCCAAGAAGATCGACTGCATAGAGACCGCCACCCGTTCTTTCCGAAGGAATCCTGCTCGCCGATACGGCCATTACCGTCAGGGAAAAGTGCAATCCTCCCAGGATTCCGGAAACCCCGGCTAAGATGCAGAAAATAAGGGATGAGGAAAGGACCCGGCCGCCTTCGAGTCCACGAGCGTGGAGGAGCCATAAGACTCCCAGCACTACCAGGGTGTACACACCCAGTACCGCCTGAACGGCAAACACCCCTCTCGGAGAACTCTTGGGGCCCGCGGGAATGCGAAAGGAGATGACCGCCCCCGCTCCCGCTCCCGCCATGAAGAAAGCGATCATGAGACACAGATCCTTGTAGAGAAAGCCCTCGAGGATCTGAAACCCCAGCAACAGGATGATCTGAAGAAGCATCTGAACACCACCCACCAGAGCCACACTGGCCAGGTAAGGGAGAGTTCTCCAAGAACGCCCCACCCCATAAACACAGAGAAAGGCGACAAAAACCAGTGCGTACAGTCCCTCGAGAATGAGCTCTTTCCTTTGGGAAAGAAACAGGAACAGGCTTGCCAGGTGAGGATGGAGTTGAAAGGCCCACACCACGAGATGATTGAAATAACAGGTCGGGGAAAAATCTTGGTTCTCTCGCAAAACCCCGGCTTTCTCGAGAATGGAATGGGCATAGGCCAGGCGCCATGGACTCAAGTAGTCAAAAAGAAGATACTCCCGAAAATACCGGAGATCGAGCCCTCTCTTTTGAATGGTTTTTATCAGGGTTTCAACCTCGAGTTGAAAGCCCGTTTGGGCGTTGCCCGCCAGGAATCGGGCCCCATGGCCCAAGACCAGGATCACCTGGGGGAACACGGATCGAAGGGTGCGATCCGCCGACCCGATCAAACGCGCCTGGGCCGGACCCAACATCTCGGGGGCAGCCGAAAGGGAGAAGGAGAAGACCCCGCCTGGAGTCAAGAGTCGGCCGATCCGGTCAAAGTACTCCACCGTGTAAAACCGGTTCGTGGCTGCGTTGGCCGGATCCCCTACATTCATGAGAATGACGTCGTAGGATTCCCCATGGTTCTTGCGCAGGTAGGCGATTGCATCCATGGTATGGAGTCGAACTCTTCCGTCCAGAAGAGGTTTCCTGTCTTGTTTCTCGAGTACCGGGCGGGTCAGCCGGATCACCGCGGGGTCCGGCTCGACACAATCCACAAGCATGATGCTCGGGTGCTTCAAGACTTCCCCTACCAGGCGAAGACATCCCCCCACAATCAATACCTTGCGGGGATTGGGATGTTGGAGCAACGGAAGGTGCGTGGAGAATTCCTCGGTTTCAGGATCCGGCACCGTAAAGAGCCAGACCCCGTTCCCGAACAGGGTATACTGATCCAGGTTTTTCAGCACGGCAAGGTTCTGATATGGAGTATCCACGACCTGCAGGAGGTTGTCCCCCCATTGCAGGCGGCGGCTCACCCTCTCCAGGTCCTCGAGAAAAAACCCAGCCGCCAGGATCGACAATCCCAAAACTCCCACAAGGCCCGCTGTCTGGAAACGATTGCGGAGGAGAAGGACTACCTCCTTTCTCAACGACAGTACCCAGGCAAAAAAAATCACCAGTACGGAGACAAGCCAGGAAATGGAGAGGGCTGAGAAGCGGGGAAGGAGGACATAGTAGAACAGCAATCCCGCCAGAGCCGCCCCCGTGGCTTCCGCGGCGTAGACCAGCATGGGCTTCGAGGCTTGCCGGGGAGAGCCTCGAACATGAACGGCCCAGGTAAGGGAGAACAGGGCTCCACAGGTCAGGCACAAAAAGCAGCTGAACCCCAGGGAAATCAGAAGCATCCAGCCTGGCGGAACCAAGTCCCCCAAAGGGATCCCCAGCAGGAACCTGGCTCCGCGGATTCCAATCAGGGTCAGGGGGAATACCACCCCCAGAAGGGAAAGAGTCAGAACCAGGCTCTTGTCCGGATTCGAGGTCCTGCAGCGTCGGAATCCGGCGACGGCGCTTCCACATCCAGTCCAAAGGAGCCAGCAAAAGAAAACCACCCCCGAAGAGAGCTCATTTCCGCAAAAAAGGACCAGGAGCTCCCTCAGAACCAGGATCTGCGCGATGGTGCCGGTAAAGCCGGCAAGAGCCGCCCCGATCACCGAGGAAGGAATCACTGGTCCTCTCGTCCCTGCCCTCCCAATGCCGTTTCTTTCATTCCCGACGCCCCCTGATTCCCAAAAGCCCCCAAAAGCCTTGCCGGGTCAGCCCGAGGTAGAGAACCCCTCGGGCAAGTTTTGCCCTCGGCATCCAAAGATGCCTCACCACCGGTGGATGGGGTAATACCAGAAAGAATAGACGTCACCACCGCTATCCCCGCCGCCGCCGGCATAAGCCTTCCCCCTGTAACTGAAGGCTATGGCCTCCGTACCTGGAGGCAGTGTGAGCCGCAAATCGAAGGGCTCGGGCGCATCCGGGCGGCCACGGCAGCTGCTCATCAAACCTCTCATCTCAAGGACATGCCCTTGGGCATCCACAAAAATCACATCAAGATGCGAGTAATCGATCCAGGAGAAATTGTTGGTAATGGGCTCGTTAAGTTTCATGACCCCTGAAATTCTCAGGTCACTTCCCTTCCGTATATAGTGATACTCGACGGTGGCTTCCCGAGTCCGCCACACATCCTCCTGTTCCGAATTTTCCGGAATAGAGATTCGATCCTCTTCCGGGACTCTGCCTGCCCGGTAGTCCAGGGACAGGGTCCGGCACCCCCCCAGAACCAACAAAACCACGATCATTCCCATGAGACCGCCCCATATCGCTGAAAATCCTCTAAGCCGGCTCTTCATCTCTCCCCCCTGTGGTTCCCATGTTGGAAGCACCCGATCATTGCCATTGGTTTATTGTAACCCGTATGACTTGGAGGAAAACATCAGGTGAGACCGGGATCTCTCGTCATCCGAAGGTCTGTCATCTCTTGAGAGAAGCCGTAACGAAATCGCTCATTCCCTCCAGGTAGAGCGAACGGGAGATGAGGAATCCGGAATTATGGTCCCCCTTGAGTTCGAGGAACTTCTTGGGTTCCCTCGCAGAGGTGTAAAGCCTGCGACCGTGGCTGAAGGGCACGATTTCATCCTCGAGGCTATGCACCACCAACACGGGGCATTTCACCCGCTGAACATTGCCAAGGGTGTTGTATTTGAAACGAGTGAGGACCTTGACCGGCAGAAAGGGGTAGAGCCTGGCTGCCATGTCCGGGATGGAGGTAAATGCAGACTCGAGGATCAGGGCGCCGGGCCTTTCCACTACGGCAAGCCAGGATGCAACCGCAGCACCCAGGGAACGCCCAAAAAGAACGATCTCTTGAGGCGGAATCCCTCTCTCCTCCACAAGGTATCTCCATGCGGCTCTTGCATCTAGATAAGTGCCCTTCTCTGTAGGCCGCCCTTCGCTCCGCCCGTATCCTCGATAGTCGAATATCAGCACATTCAAACCCAGACGAGCAAACAGCGCAACGGACTCGATGCAATGGGAAATGTTGCCGGCGTTTCCATGACAGAAGAGCAGAACGGCCCTGGCATGGGGGACGGCCACAAACCAGGCTTGGAGAGCCACCCCGTCTTCCGTGACCAAAACGATCTCCTCGTAGGGCAGGCCTGCGTGCCGGGGCGTCGAGACCATTTTCCTCTCTGGGAAATAGACCAGGCCCGCCTGAAACACGTAAACAGCCACCACAACTAAAAAATACATGAGCCCAAGGCTGGCCAGGACCTTTATCACCATGTACCGCACACTCTTCTCCAGATTGTCATTGTCGCTTCTTTGGGCCGGATTGGTGAGAGGAGACAATGCTCATCAGGGTTACACAGCAATGAACCCAAGTCAAGGATAGCTTTGCCGGCCTCTTTCTCCCAGGATGCGGCGGTCTTTGTGAACGGCCACGGGGAGAAAGCAGGTGAACTCCCGCACTGCATGAATTCTTCCACGGAAATACTCTGTGTCGCTTTATGGCATGAATATGGCCCATTCCCGAGAATTCGGTTATAGTTTTGCCTCAGAGCCGGGCTGAAAGGAGCCACCCTCGACATGCCGGGTCCATCCGGAGCAGTCCGAAGGGAGGACTTCGTGCCCTTAGGAGGCCAGAAAAGATAAGCTGAACGTTTAGCAAGCCACAAAAACAAGTTTACATTCTATCATCCTCCCCTTTGTCTCCTCCCTCAAGGGAGGGGAAGTATAAGCAGGTTCCCTCTCTTCTGCGGAGAGAGGGTGAGGGGGGATGTAAGCTTATTTGTGACTTTTACGAAGTTATCTATGCTACTGCCCCTCTACAGGCAGGCACCCATGTAAAATGAAACTGTCCAGGTTATTTTTTCTAGCTTCCTCAGCACCCCTGCTGCCGGTTGGTGGAGGGTTACACGCCGTCTTTCACCCCTCATCCATGGATCCGACAAGAGGGTTGATCGGCATGTACTCCGAATCCGTGCATCGGACCGTTCGGAATGTGGGAGAGCCATGTATAATCAACTGCTTTATTTTGTCGTCGCACTTCTCCTTTTTTCTGCTCAACAGCCGGGACCTCGCGCCCTTCTTCCTCCCCTCGAGACCGCATTGTCGTGCCTGGGGGTGTTCGGGACCTTTGTCTTCGCCACCCACCTGTCATTTCGACGGTTTGCCCGCTTCTTCGACAGTGGCATCGCTTTATCGGTCCTCACAGCACGGTATCACCGAATCCAGGCCCAGATATCCATCCTCGCCCTGGGGGTTCTCGCTGTTTACACTTATGTGCTGGACATCAAGGTCTACCTTCAAGGATTGCCTTGGTTCGATAAATCATTCACCCTCGTCGGCATGACGGGGTTGGCTCTCTATGTCCTTCATCTCCTCGTGTTGTGGACCATGAGCCACCCGTTCCACTGCCGGATTTATCGATCCAAGATCGGGCTTACCGCCTTCCTGAGAGGACATCTCGCCTTCGGCTCTGCCATCCTGATTCCCTGGTTCCTGATTTCCTGCGCATCGGACCTGGTTTCACTCGTCGGAAGCCCTGGATTTCTACAGACCGACCTGGGCCAATTTCTTTTGCTCTCCGTCATTACCGGTTTGTTCGTTCTTTTGGCGCCACCGTGGGTAGTCCGTCTTTGGGGGTGTGAACCCATTCCGGACTCACCCACCCGCGAGGAACTGGAGAGATTCTGTCGGCATTGGAACTTTCGAGTGGGCAATCTTCTTCTCTGGCCTCTCTTCGGCGGGGAAATGCTCACGGCAGGAATCATCGGCATCCTTCCAAGGATGCGCTATATTCTGATCACCAAAGGACTGCTCACTTTGTTGAACACCGAGGAACTCAAGGCGGTGATTGCCCACGAAATGGGCCACGTACGCCGTCATCATGTACTTGTCTATCTCGCCTTTTTTCTCCTTTACGCCTTCTTTGCCTTCTCCTTCAATCAGATCATTCTCCTTGCCCTCCTGCGACACCCCGCGGTTCTTCAGCTCTTTACCCCCCCCTCCGCCATCCATCATTCGCTCCTTTCCCTCGTCCATAGTCTTCCCATCATTGTCCTTCTCGTGATCTACATCCGATTCATCTTCGGGTTTTTCCTTCGAAACAGCGAGCGACAGGCGGATCTTTTCGCCCTGAAGCTCATCGGTCATCCTTTCTTCCTCATCTCGGCCCTGGAGAAAATCGCCGCCTGGAGCGGGAGGATTCGGGATTTGCCCAGCTGGCATCACTACGGCATTGGGGAGAGAATCCAGTATCTCCTGGACTCGCACCGAAACCCGAAACTCATTCAGGAACATGATCGGAAACTGCGGTCTGCGTCTCTGCTCTATCTGGTCACCTTCCTCACCCTTTCCGTTCTCGGTCTCCATCTCAAGGACTCGAGAACCGTCCGCCGCTGGGATTTGGAAGTGCAGTCGAAATTCATCGAACAAGAATTGAAGAAGAACCCGGATAACCCATACCTGGCAGCCTTATACGGCGGGGTGCTCCTGGAGATGGGAAATGTCGGGAGAGCGGAAGAGATTCTTGCAGGGGTCTTGGAACTCCTTCCTGAGAACGCCACGATTCTCAACAATCTTGCCTGGCTCTATGCCACCTCTCCGCCTCCCTACTTTCAGCCGACAAAAGCTTTGCAGCTCGCGTCCCGCGCCGCTCAGCTCGATCAGCACCCTCATATCCTCGACACTCTGGCCGAGGCCTACTTCGTGAACGGAGACTTCGAGAAGGCCTTGGAAACCATCGAAAAAGCACTGAGACTCCATCCCAAAAACCCGGATTACTTTCAGTGTCAGAAACGGAAATTTCTGGAAGCGCTGGATGCGGCAAAGCGTTGAACGGGTGAAGCATTCAGCGGTGGAAGCCACGCGATGTTTCACAAGGGCAGGGGATGAGAAAGCCTGGAAGGGGTATGGAAAAAGTGGAGGGCGTCTCCGTCGAAACACCCTCCATTGCATTCGCAAACTCTGGGGAAGGATTTCCTTAAAGCTGGCTCAAGATCACAAGAAGGTGGACCACTTCACTCAGCGGCGCGTTGAGGTTGGCACGGTGGTTGGCGAAGAAACCATCGAGGCTGGCGTCGAGAATGATCCAGGGATCCATTTCCTCGGCACGATGAAGCTCATGAATCACTTCGTCCATCATATCCACCGCGTACATTGTGGACTGGAGCTGACTCAGGAAACCCACTCGCACCACTCGCAGGATCTCGTAATAGACATGGGCCACCCCTTTGGCGTAATAGAAATAATCGTCCGTTTCGAACCAGCTGACATCCCCCTTGATCAGGTTTTTGTTGACATTGCCCAACAGGTCTCGATAGACCGCAAGCAGGGAAACCAGGTTGTCCTTGCGGTAATAAAAGCTGCGTTTGCCGGTTTTCAGCTTGGTCACAAAGTTCTTGAGGTGGTCGACGGCATCCCCGTAAGTACCTTCGGCGGATGGAAACCAGAAGAGGGTGGCCTTGTTCATGAAGAGGTTCAAAGCCGCCTCCAAATCAGGATCGTAGGTATCCGCGTCCCCCATTCGGGTGAGACTGTCCTTGAGACGAAGGGTGGTGAAACGCAGGGCTTCCAGAACTCCCAACTGGTAGTTGTTGATATTGTCCGTGAACCTTCCGAAAATGATGTCATTAGGGCGCCATCCCAGGGTGCGCCCTTTCAGCTCGTGCTCCATGAGAGCAATCATCGTCTCGACGAAGGTGACCCCAGGAATAGGGGAGATCTCCGGTAGCGCAGGTCCGTGTCCTCCATGGGTCACTTCCCCGGCGGCGGGGGCATGAGAGGCCGCACCGGTTGCGGGAGGACCTGCCGGCATTCCATGGGGCACCGCAGCAGCCTTCCCCCCGTGGGGTGCTGCGCTCTCCGGGGCCGGTCGGCTTACCGCCGGAGCCTGGACCTCCGGAGCTTGAGGGGGAGTATGGCTCGGAGTCGACGCCGCCGGCTCGACCGCCTGTGCGGGTGGACTCCCCGGAGCGCCACCGCCTGGCCGCTGCAGCGCCGAGCCCTGCTCGAACACTCCCAAAACCACCGATAGAGTCAGTAAAAACCCGAGCACCAAAACCGTCGGTCTCCGGTGCGAAACCCTTTCTCTCACCACTGGATGGATCCATTTGCTCAGCGCCATCTTCCTGCTCCTATCATCCTCAGCCCTTCCGTCCCACTCACTCACTCATGAACGTGGCACAAGCATCCGCAGACTCCCAAGCCGACACGCTGTATACGCGCCGACTCTCCGTATTCAAGCGCACTGAAAGCTGTTCAAACAGGTAACGGGCAATGTTTTCTGAAGAAGGATTCTGGTCCTTGAAGGAAGGAAGATCATTCAGACACCGATGATCGATCTCTCCGAGAAGGTCGTGGGTCACTTGTTTCACTTCACCGAAGTCCATGAGAAGTCCGGCCTGGTTCAGGCGAGTCCCCCTCAAGGCCACCTCGATTCTCCAGTTGTGCCCATGCAGGTTCTCACACTTGCCGCGGAAATTCCGAAGAAGATGTGCCGCTGAAAAATCACTGATAACTTTGATTTCGTACACACCCTGGTTCAAAGGAGCCTCTCCTTGTCAAACATGATGCACCTGGGCGGCACCCCCGCTCGGAACAGCCTCCCCTCCGGATCCGACCGGAGAAGAACCACCGGACACGGAGAATCCCTGAGCCGCTCGCAGGAAAATGAGAAAAGCCCTTAGCTTCAATGAGTTAACAACATCTATCCGAAAGAGCCGACTTTGTCAATTCCATTCCCGACGCCCATCCGGCACCCCAATGCCCTTCCATTTTGGTATTGACGCCCCTCTCGTTTTCCTTTACTTTTCTTGACGCTTGACGGCGGTGTAGCTCAGTCGGTCAGAGCATGCGGCTCATATCCGCAGTGTCCGGGGTTCGAAGCCCTGCACCGCCACCAAAGGAGATCCGTTGTGGGGTTCTGCGGAAGCGGAACCCCATTTTTGTGTTGCTTGTTTGGGAATTATCGTTTAAAAGCCCAAGAAGATTAGGGAAATCGAGGAAGGGGTTCGGTTAACCGGTTTCGGTGCTCCAGGGCTAGACCGCTCGGAAAGGAAACATGTATGACCTTAACAAAGGCCCATATAGTGGAAAACCTTTTTGCCAAGAATATTTTCACCAAGACCGAATCCGCTCAAATCATCGAGACGCTCTTCGAGATTATCAAGCAAAGCCTGGAAGATGGGGAGGACGTCCTGATCAGCGGCTTTGGCAAGTTCAGCATCAAGGAAAAGAACCAGCGCCGTGGCAGAAATCCCCAGACCGGCGAACCCATCATGCTCTCCCCTCGAAAAGTAGTGACTTTCAAGTGCTCCGGGGTCCTGCGGGAGAAGATCAACCGAGCCAAGTGAGCCGGGGACTTTTTCCCGGAGAGGTCCTGTCTTATCCAAACGGCATCAGCGAAAGCGCCGTCATGGGGCGAGGCAGGTCGTCTCGAGACGTCGGCTTACATATTCGACCTGCCGGCGTATTCCGCTCCCGCTGTCTTCCATCTCCCGACTCAGATCCTTGACGGCGTGGAGGACAGCGCTGTGAGATCTGTGGAAACACTTCGCAATGGTCACCACAGATTCCGTTGTATACGTCCTCGCCAGGTACATGCCGATTTTTCGCGCAGTAGCGATTTCTTTCCGCCTCGAGGGAGAGTTCAGGTCTTCCCGTGTGATCTGGAAGCTGGAACAAACAACCTCTTGAATTCGCTCCACGGTGATCTTGGGCAGGTTCTCCAACATTGCCCGGGTGACTTCCTGGGCGAGCTGGAGCGTCAAGGGGACCCCCATGATGTTGGTCTTGGCGATGAGCCCCACCAGACAACTTTCGATCTTGCGCACATCCCCCGAGATTCGATCCGCCAAAAACTCGACCACCTCCCTGGGAAGTGCCAGGTTCTCGCTCCTGGCTTTGCACTGGATAATTTCCATCCGGGTCTTGAAATCGGGCGGCTCGATAGGAGCCATGAGGATGCCGCTGAGCCTGGATTGTAGATCGGGACATAGCTTGGGGATCTGTTTGGGATGAGAATTGCCCGTGCACAGGATCCTCTTCCCCCGGTTCATCAGCTCATCCAAGGTATAGACCAGTTCCGATTGAACCTTCTCCTTCCCGCTCAGGAACTCGACTTTCTCCAATAGAAAGACGTCGCAGTCCGTGCGAAACTTGTTCTTGAAGATATCCATGTTCCCGGATCTCAGAGCGCGGATCATCTCGTTGGTAAACTGCTCCGCCGTGACGTAATGAACACGGACTTCCGGTTGGGCATTCAGCAGGTAATTGCCCACGGCATGAGACAGATGGCTCTTCCCGAGCCCGGTCTCCGACACCAGGTACACCGATTGATTGTAGAGATTCTGTCCGCTGGCCATACCCAGACAAGCGGCATAGGCAAATTGGTTACAGCCTCCCACCACGAATTGGTCAAAGGTGAATCGCCGATTGTACGCAGGCTCCGAACGCTTCACCGTTTCATGAAACGATAATTGCCTGGGCCATTCCACCTCTGTTTCGACCCGAGGTCCCTCCGGGTCTTCGACAATCTCGTACTCGATCCTCTTCGCCTGTGGAAAGAAAAGCCGTGCGATCTCAAGCAGCCTGGGCTCCAACCTTCCCCTGAGCCACTCGATGTGAAAGCGGCTTCGGCATCCCAGACAGAGGCACCCTTCCCGTACCCCCAGAAACTCGATGGTGGAGATCCATAGATCCACCTGCCCCCTCGACAGGGTCTTCTCCACTTCGCCCCTGATCTGTTGCCACTGTTGATCCATGCCGCTCCCTTGCCCGTACCGGCCAGGTCAAAGCCGTTCCGCCCGGTCGCTTCTCCCCGATGAAATGGGCCTCCCCCGTCTCAGTCCCGGGAGCTCACCTGTGGGGACTCCCCGGCACGACATCAACTTTGAGGTGCGGACAGCATTATATGAATTGTTGGGATGGATAAGGTCGGATGCAGTTCGACAGCCTCTTTTCTCGCAATCCCCCCGATGAGGGTTCCCTTCTTAGCGAGAAAACGAGGGGAGGTCAAAGGCGATCTTACAAGTTCTTCAGAAGATCCTTGGAGGTGATCCTCAGGAAAATTTTGGCTGGAATGAACGGGTGTTAACCTTCCCCCCTGCCTAACCCCTTGATTGGCAAGAAAGAAGTCTTTTAAAGTATTTTACAGTAAATTCAATAAGCTATTGCAATATTGATCGTTAATATCCATCTTTGCCTAGATCAAAGTTCCTTTTCCTTCGTTTTTCTCACGAATTCACTACCTATCCCCCGGGCCCTTCCCTCGGGGTCCGTACCTGTCTACAAGTATTTGAGATCTCTCATCGTGCCCGGAACCCACCCCCGGAGAGAAGGTGAGGGAATCGTGTGATCCGGGTGACAGGGTATCACTGTGTCATGCGGATTCAGCAGCTTCCCACCCCTTCACTCCCCGTTTTACCGAAATCATTTCCCCGGTGTGTGGGTCACCTTTAGTTGTCCGTTCTCTTCGTCCACAAGGATGGTGCTCCCCTCCGGGATATCTCCAGCAATCAGCGCTCGACCGATCATGGTTTCCAGGTGATGTTGCAGGTATCGCTTCAAAGGCCGGGCACCGTAGACGGGATCATAACCGGCCCGGGCAATAAAGGCTCGAGCCTTGTCGGAGAGCTCGAGGGTGATCCGCCGATCTTTGAGCCTCCTGGACAGGTCCTCGGTTAAAAGATCGACGATCTGTTCGATTTCTTCCAGGGTGAGCGGCTTGAACAGCACGACGTCATCCACCCGGTTCAGGAATTCAGGTCGGAAAACTCGCCGAAGATCGGCCAGCACCTGCTTGCGGGCGGACTCCCGGATTTCCCCCCGATCCGTGACCCCTTCGAGCAAATGCATGGATCCGATGTTGCTGGTCATGATGATCACGGTGTTCTTGAAGTCGACCGTGCGTCCGTGAGCGTCCGTCAGGCGCCCGTCGTCCAGGATCTGCAGCAGGACGTTGAAGACGTCGGGATGAGCCTTCTCGATTTCGTCGAAGAGGATAACGCTGTACGGCTTCCTCCGCACCGCCTCGGTCAGCTGTCCACCTTCCTCATAGCCCACATAACCAGGGGGAGCCCCGATGAGCCGGGATACGGTATGCTTTTCCATGTATTCGCTCATGTCGATCCGAATGATATTTTCTTCGGTATCGAAGAGCGCTTCCGCCAGGGCCTTTGCCAACTCGGTCTTTCCCACTCCGGTGGGACCCAGGAAGATGAAAGAACCGATGGGACGGCGGGGATCCTTGATGCCGGAGCGCGCCCGGATGACCGCGTCCGCCACGAGCTTCACGGCTTCATCCTGGCCAACCACGCGGCGATGGAGAACTTCATCCAGTCTCAGGAGTTTTTCTCGCTCGCCTTCCATCAGCCTGGCCACGGGGATACCCGTCCACCGCGAGACAATTTCCGCAATTTCCTCTTCGGTGACCTCCTCTCGAAGCAACCGGTTCCCTCCCTGCTTGGAGCTGAGTCGCTCCTCCTCCGCGGCAAGTCGCCGCTCCAGCTCGGGCAATCGGCCGTGGGTAAGCTCGGCTGCACGAGGAAGATCAAAGTTGCGTTGAGCAACCTCGATTTCCCGCCGGACCTTCTCGATCTCTTCCCTCAGGGCCTGGACTTTCTTGATGGCCTGCTTCTCCGCCTCCCACTGGGCAGTCATGGCATCCGCCCGAGCTCTCAGTTCCGCCAGCTCCTTCTGGAGGGCCTCGAGCCGTTCCTGGCTTCCCCGGTCCCGTTCCTTCTTGAGAGCTACTTCCTCAATTTCCAACTGCATGACCCGTCGGCACACTTCATCCAGTTCTTCGGGCCTCGAATCGATTTCGGTCCGGATCATGGCACAGGCTTCATCCACTAGATCAATGGCCTTATCCGGCAGGAACCGATCGGAAATGTACCGATTGGACAACACCGCCGCAGCTACCAGGGCGCTGTCCTGGATTTTCACTCCGTGATGAACCTCGAAGCGTTCCTTGAGTCCCCGCAGAATCGAGATGGTGTCCTCGACAGAAGGCTGGTCCACCAATACCGGCTGGAATCGCCGCTCCAGGGCCGCGTCCTTTTCGATGTACTTTCGATATTCATCCAGGGTGGTGGCCCCGATGCAGTGAAGTTCGCCTCGAGCCAACATGGGCTTGAGCATATTTCCCGCATCCATGGACCCTTCGGCTTTTCCTGCCCCCACAATGGTGTGCAATTCATCAATGAATAGAATGATACGCCCTTCGGATTCCTTGATTTCCTGGAGAACGGCTTTGAGACGCTCCTCGAATTCCCCTCGGTACTTGGCTCCAGCCACCAGGGCCCCCATGTCGAGGGCATAGATGCTCTTATCCTTCAATCCCTCGGGGACATCTCCGCGCACGATCCGGTGAGCCAAGCCTTCGACGATGGCGGTCTTTCCGACCCCGGGATCTCCGATGAGAACGGGGTTGTTCTTGGTCTTTCTGCTAAGAATTCGGATCACCCGGCGGATCTCCGAGTCTCGACCGATCACCGGGTCGAGCTTGTTGGAACGGGCCTCCTCCACCAGATCACGGCCGTATTTTTGGAGGGCCTCGTAGGTGCCTTCCGGGTCGGCACTGGTGACCCGCTGACGTCCTCGCACCTCGTGCAGGGTTCTCAGCAGGAGGTCCTTGGTCACCTGGAACTCCTTCAAGATCCTGCCCGCAGGCGTCGTGGTCCCTTCATCGGCAAAGGCCAGCAGGATGTGTTCCACCGAGACATACTCGTCCTTGAGTCTCTTGGCTTCATTTTGGGCCTGAACCAGGAGTTTGCTCACTCGTTGAGAAATGTAAACCTTGCCGGGTTCCACTCCCGGCCCGCTGACCCGTGGTTTCCGCTCCAGTTCCTGAACGAGGCGTGCCCGAACTCCCTCGACGGGAACCTCCATTCGCTGAAGCACTCGCGAGGCGAGTCCGTCGGGCTGATCGAGGAGCGCCAGCAACAGATGCTCTCCGTCCACTTCCATATGACCGTATCCAATGGCCTTGGTTTGGGCCTCCTGGACCGCCTCTTGAGACTTAGTAGTGAATTTGCTCAAATCCATATCGTATAATCCTCCTAAGCTTCCTATATCTTCTACCTTAGGCTGGCACGAACCGTTTCCCCTCGAGGGCGTTCTCCGACCGGGTTTCTTCGTCACTCACCCCCGAGGATTCTCTCCTCCAGCTCGCGAATCCTCGCTTCCAGCGATTCGATGTGAGCCATGAGCTCAAGAATGACCCCGATCCCGGCGTAGTTGACCCCCAGTTCATTGCGAAGTCTAAGGATCTTTCTAATGAGGGGAACGACGTCCACGGTAAAAAGCGGTTCGTTGCCCCAATCTCGTTCCGTGAATTCAATCAGGCCCAGCTCTAGAAACCTCTCCACCAATTCCGGGTGCACCCCACTGTAGAAGGCCACTTCGTTTACCGTCAGGAAGGGAAACCCCAGATCCGGCCGCCGTACCTGAACCATGTAATATTTCCGATCTGCCATGGCTGCCTATCCCTCCTGCTGGGAACGTGGATTGAACCTGGATATCCTGCGGAGCTCTTCGAAGAGCTCCTTCTCCCGCGCCGAAGGTTTGGTGGGAACCATGACACGCACCACCGCATACAGGTCCCCAGGAGTTCCCCTGGGGTTGGGCATTCCTTTGCCTCGCAGCCGAAGCTTCTGGCCGTTCTGGGTCCCCGGCGGGACTTTGACTGTGACCACTCCCGAGAGGGTGGACAGCCTGGCTTCCACACCGAGAACGGCCTCCCAGGGAGCGACGGGGAGGTCCATGTAAAGATTTCTTCCTTCCAGGCGGTAAGTTGGATGGGGCTCGATCTCGACCTTCAGGTAAAGATCCCCCCTCGGACCTCCCCCGACACCTTCTCCCCCCTGGCCTCCCAAGCGGATCTTCTGCCCGGGCAGGATTCCCGGCGGGATCTTCACGTCATAATTCTTCGATTGCACCGACAATTGCCCATCGGGAGTCACACTTTGCACCTGGAGAGTGATGGACTTGGTGGCTCCATGGAAAGCATCCTCGAGGGAAATCCGAACGGTGGCTTCCTGGTCGGAGCCGGCCTGCTTCCAAACGGGTCTACTGCGAGTACCCCGGCCCCCGGCACTGCGAAAACCTTGTCCCCCAAAAAGGGATTCAAAGAAGTCGCTGAAGCCGGTTCCACTCGACCACTGGAACCCTCTTTCCGCCCCTCCCTGGCCTTGGCCGAAGTCATAGTGAAAATCCCATCCGGGAGGCGGCCGGAAATCCTGACCACTGCGCCACTCGGGCCCCAACTGGTCGTACTTCGAGCGCTTTTCGGGGTCTTTCAGGACCTCGTACGCTTCGTTGATTTCCTTGAACTTTTCCTCGGCGTTGGGGGCTTTGTTGATGTCCGGATGGTACTTTCGAGCCAGCTTCCGATAGGCCCGCTGGATTTCCTCCTGGGAAGCCGTGCGCGAAACCCCCAAGGTTTCGTAATAGTCCTTAAACTTGATGGCCATAGGCTTTCGTCAAAACCCCTTCCCTCTTAGATTCTAGGGCACCGGCATTACTTTGCCCCCAACCATGATTTACTTCTCGGTAAACTCGGCGTCAATCACATCGTCGCCCCCCTGCTTCGAAGCCCTGCCCCGTGAGGCTTCCGGACCGGTAGAAGCGGACGCAGTCCTCTCCTGGCTTGCCGCCGTCACCATCTGAATTGCCTGCTGGAGATCGCTGGCAAGCCTCTGATACCGTTCACGATCCGTGCTCTCGTCCTTCACCGCCTGGCGCGCTTCCTGGATCAACTGTTCACAGCGGGCCTTTTCATGCAGGGGAACCCTATCCCCGAGTTCCTTCAGCGTCCGTTCCAGCTGGTAAGCAAGGCTGTCCGCCTGATTCCTGGCCTCGATGGTCAAACGCCGAGCCTTGTCCTCGGAGGAGTGCTCCTGAGCTTCTCGAACCATCCGTTCGACTTCCGTCTTGGGAAGATTGGTGGATTCCGAGATGGTGACTTTCTGCTCCACTCCCGTCTCTCGATCCCGGGCCGTCACGTTCAGGATTCCATTGGCGTCGATGTCAAAGATCACCTGGATCTGAGGAACACCACGGGGAGCCGGGCGAATGCCCTCCAAACGAAATCTCCCGAGAACCCGGTTGTCTCGCGCCAATTCACGTTCCCCTTGGAGCACCACGATTTCCACCGCTGTTTGATTGTCCTCAGCCGTGGTGAATATCTCCTCCCGACGTGCGGGAATCGTCGTATTGCGTTCGATGAGGCGGGTCATGACCCCTCCCAGGGTTTCCACGCCTAGGGAAAGGGGAGTCACATCCAGCAAAACCACCTCGTCCACGTCCCCTTTGAGAATCGCCGCCTGCACAGCAGCTCCCACGGCCACCACCTCATCGGGGTTGACACTCATGTTCGGTTGCTTTCCACCCGTGAGTTTCTTGACCAACTCTTGGACCGCGGGAATTCGAGTGGACCCCCCCACCAGGATGACTTCATCTATGTCTTTCTCGGTCAAGCGTGCATCCGCCAGCGCTTGCTGAACCGGCTTCATGCACCGTTGGATCAGATCATGGACCAGATCTTCGAACTTGGCCCGGGTCAATTTCATGACCAGGTGCTTGGGCCCCGTTGCATCCGCGGTGATGAAAGGCAGGTTCACCTGGGTTTCCATCGCGCTGGAGAGCTCGATCTTGGCCTTTTCTGCCGCTTCGTACAAACGCTGCAGCGCCTGGCGGTCATTTCTCACATCGATGCCCGTCTCCTTCTTAAACTCCTCGGCAAGCCAGTCCACCACTCTCTTGTCGAAATCATCTCCTCCCAGATGGGTATCCCCCGAAGTGGATCGGACCTCACAGACGCCTTCCCCCACATCCAGGATGGAAACATCAAAGGTTCCTCCACCCAGATCGAAAACCAGGATAGTTTCGTTCTTCTTTTTCTCCAGGCCGTAAGCCAGCGCCGCTGCAGTGGGCTCATTGATGATCCGGAGCACTTTCAGACCGGCGATTTCCCCGGCATCCTTGGTCGCCTGCCTCTGGGCGTCGTTGAAATAGGCGGGAACCGTGATGACGGCCTCGACAATCCGTTCCCCTACATATTTCGAGGCATCCTCCACGAGCTTGCGGAGGATCTGCGCCGAGACTTCCTCGGGCGAAATCATCTTTCCGCGCACTTCGAAGCGAACGGAATCATTGGGTCCTCGAATCACTTTATAGGAAACGATCTTTGATTCCTCATCCACCTCACCCCATTTGCGGCCCATAAAGCGCTTTACCGAGTATAGAGTTCCGAGAGGGTTCAGGATGGCCTGGCGCTTGGCTACCTGGCCCACCAAGCGCTGTCCGTCTTCGGTGTAAGCCACCACACTGGGTGTGGTACGAGATCCCTCTGCGTTGGGTATGACCGTGGCCTTTCCATTTTCCCATACGGCCACTACTGAGTTGGTAGTTCCTAGATCAATTCCTACCGCTTTTGCCATGGATTGTTCCTCCTTATTCTACTCTCCGAAATCGGGATGCGCATCAACCGACCGCTTCCCCTTGTCCGAAATTTATGCAATGGGTATTTTTAAAGCATCTTTTGGTGAAATATTAACTTTTCCCTTTAGCATATGTGAATGAATTTAATCATGATCCATTTACTTTCCAGAGGGGAGCGCCAAAGATTCCTTCCCATCGAGAACCTTCTTGAGCCGGGAGATCCGGCCAGATTTGGTATTGATTCCTTATCGTTAAGCCAAACACTTCTGATTTCCAAGCAATTTTTTCCCTTTTGACTCCCACCGCTTTTCCCTATCATGACATCGAGTTTCCACCCTGCCAGGGGGCACACGACCCGGCAAGTATTGGGGATGCCACCAAAGGTTCTTTTCCAGGGAACAGGGGTTAAAATGAAGACGTAAGCCGACGTTGGCTCCAAATCCCGCACCGGGATTCCATAAGTATGCGGATTGCCGAAACGAATGGAATAGGGACCCATGACCGCACTGAGACCTGAAAGCATACTGCAGCTGACTCCGAACGCTCTGACCGTTCTGAAAAAGCGCTACTTTGCCAAGAACGAAAAGGGAGAACCAACCGAAACCGCCGAGGAGCTCTTCTGGCGGGTGTCTCGGGCCATCGCTCAAGGTGACGATGCTTATGAGGGACAAGGGAAAGTGGAGGAAACCGCTTACAGGTTCTACCGCCTCATGACCTCCCTGGACTTCATGCCCAACTCCCCCACTCTGATGAATGCAGGGCGAAGCCTCGGGCAGCTCTCCGCCTGCTTCGTTCTCCCGGTGGAAGACTCCATCGAGAGCATTTTCGAAGCCATCAAGCAGGCGGCCATGATTCACAAGAGCGGCGGCGGCACAGGGTTTTCCTTCTCCCGTATACGTCCCGAGCGCGACAAGGTGCTCTCCACTCATGGAGTCGCCAGCGGGCCGGTGTCCTTCATGACGGTCTTCGATACGGCCACGGAAACCATCAAGCAGGGGGGAACCCGGCGTGGCGCCAATATGGGAATCCTTCGCGTGGACCATCCGGACATTGAGCACTTCATAACCTGCAAGACAGAAAATGAACGTCTGACCAACTTCAACATTTCGGTGGCGGTGACCGATCACTTCATGGAAGCCGTGGAACAGGACGGGGAATATGATCTTGTGAACCCGAGAGACGGCCAGCCGGTGAGAAGTCTATCCGCCCGGAAGGTTTTCGATCAGATCGTCCACTCTGCGTGGAAGAACGGGGAACCCGGGATCATTTTTTTGGATGCGATCAACCGGGACAATCCCACCCCCAACGTCGGCCGGATCGAGAGCACCAATCCCTGCGGGGAACAGCCGCTTCTGCCGTACGAATCCTGCAACCTCGGGTCCATCAACCTCGCAAACATGTGCCGGGACGGCTCCATCGACTACGGACATCTCAAGGAAGTCGTCTGGGATGCCGTCCATTTCCTGGACAATGTCATCGACGTCAACCGTTACCCTCTCCCCAAAATTCAGGAATTGACTTTTGCCAACCGGAAAATCGGCCTGGGAGTCATGGGGTTTGCCGACATGCTCATTGCCTTGGGAATTCCATATAACTCCGAGGAAGCCGTCCTCATGGCAGAAAAGATCATGAACTTCATTCAAAAGGAGTCCAAAGCGGCCTCCGCTTTTCTCGCCCAGAGGAGGGGGAATTTCCCCAACTATGCAGGATCCCTTTACGACACTCCCGAGACTCCGTTCATGCGAAACGCCACCACCACCACCATCGCCCCCACGGGAACCATCAGCATCATTGCGGGCTGTTCCAGCGGGATCGAACCCATCTTTGCCATCAGCTTCGTTCGCAAAGTGCTGGACAACCAGGAGCTCATCGAGGTGCACCCCGCCTTCCAGGCGGCAGCCAGACAAGGGGGATTCTATTCGGAAGAGCTCATGAAGCGCGTTGCTGAACGTGGAAGTATTCAGAATTTCAAGGAAATTCCCGAAGAGGTTCGTCAGCGCTTCGTCATCTCCCATGATGTGACCCCTGAATGGCACATCCGCATTCAGGCCGCTTTCCAGAAATTCACGGACAACGCTGTGAGCAAGACGATCAATTTCCCGTTCACCGCCACAGAGGAGGATGTGCGCAACGCATATATCAGCGCCTACAAGCTGGGATGCAAAGGATTGACCATCTATCGGGACGGCAGCCGGGACGTGCAGGTGCTCAACATCCAGCGTAAACCCAAGTACCCCCAGGTCGAACCACGCCCACGCCCAGACAAAACCGTGGGGGTCACCGAACGCATCAACACGGGATGCGGAAAGCTCTACGTCACCATCAACCGTGATGAGTACGGGTTTTGCGAAGTGTTCGCCCAGATGGGAAAAGCAGGAGGATGTGCCTACTCCCAGATCGAAGCCACAGGGCGACTCATCTCCCTGGCCCTTCGCTCGGGGGTCAAGGTGGAATCCATCATCCGTCAGATCATGGGAATACGGTGTCCCTCCCCCACCTGGCAAAACGGAGAGCAGGTGGTTTCCTGCTCGGACGCCATCGCCAAGGTACTCAATCACCAGGTACAGACAACCGTCGAGCAGAACTCGGATCTCATGGGAGCCTGCCCCGACTGCGGCGCATTCGTGGAACACGAAGGGGGATGTATCGTCTGCCGCGCCTGCGGTTTTTCGCGCTGCAGCTAGGTATGGCTCCTCAGAAGAAAGTGGTTGAGAGGACAAGCTGCAGGACCCCCGGAACGATATGGAAGCCATTGGAGGGGGCGTTGAGGGAGAGTGGCCGGAGGGCGGACCTTCGCCCATCTCACGGGGTCTTCGATGACCTCCGGATCGGTTGCATATCCATGGAGGGACGATAGGATGCTCCTACCGGAGACCTGGGATCTGACCCCGAAGGAAGCCAGGAGTTTGCAGGAAAAGCTTGCCTCCAAGGTCTGTCTCCGTCCGCTTCCAAAGGACTTCCGTCTCCTCGGAGCGGCGGACATCGCGTATGCACCCTCCGCCAACCGCCTGATCGCCGTGATGGCGATCTTCCAGTGGCCCACCCTTGAACTGGTGGAGAGCAGCCATGTCGTCTCTAACATTACCTTCCCCTACATTCCCGGTCTTTTGTCCTTCCGTGAAATCCCTCCACTCCTGCTCGCCCACCGCCAACTGAAGCACCAGCCCGAAGTTCTCCTCTGCGACGGCCAGGGGATCGCCCATCCCCGCCGGCTGGGCCTTGCTTCTCATCTCGGCCTGTGTCTGGGCATTCCCACAGTGGGGTGTGCAAAGAAGAGGCTGTGCGGTACCCACGGCCATCTGGATCTGCTCCGTGGGAATTTCACGCCCCTCTATCTGGATGGAGATGTGGTGAGCTATGTTTACTGTTCCCGGGACAAGGTGAAGCCCCTCTACCTATCACCGGGCCATCTCGCCGACCTGGACAGCTCCAAGGACCTGGTGGAGCAATGTCTGGGGAGGTTTCGTGTGCCCGAACCCTTGAGACAAGCTCATACCTTGGCTAGTAAGCTGCGGCTGCGGCATTGTGCGCCAAACCTTCCTTGACCTCGTCGGCAAATTCCCTCAATTCCTCCCCTTCCACGGACTCCTTTTCCAGCAGGATCTTGGCCAGCCGTTCCAAGTTTCCCCGCAGTTCATTGAGGATGTTCCTGGCCTTCTGATGGGCTTCTTCGATAATTCGAGCCACCTCTTCGTCAATGCTCCGGGCCGTCTGCTCGCTGTATTCCCGTTCTCTGGCCCTCAGTCCCAGGTCGGGATGACCGGACCTGGGTTCACGGATATATGTAAGCGGTCCCAACCGCTCACTCATCCCGTACTCCGTCACCATGCTCCGGGCAATGTCCGAAGCACGCTGCAGGTCGTTTTGGGCTCCTGTGGAGATGTCCCCGAAGATCATCTCCTCCGCCACTCGGCCCCCCAGAAGTACCTGGAGCCGATCCATGAGCTCGTTGCGAGTCAGGAGGTAGCGGTCTTCGGTGGGCAATTGTTGTGTGTATCCCAAGGCGGCAATCCCCCGGGGGATAATGGAGATCTTGCTCACCGGGTCCGCCCTCGGGAGGCTCATGGCTACCAGAGCGTGGCCGGATTCGTGATAGGCAACGATCTCCTTTTCCTTGGGATTCATGGCCCGGTTCTTCTTCTCGAGGCCCCCGATGATCCTTTCCACCGCCTCGTGAAAATCCGCCATGGTGACATTCTGCCGGTCACGCCTGGCAGCGATGAGGGCAGCCTCATTGACCAGGTTGGCCAGATCTGCTCCTACAAAACCTGGAGTCATGGCGGCGATTTTCTTCACATCCACTTCGGGAGCTAGTCGCACATCCCGGGCATGGATTTTCAGAATGGCTTCGCGTCCACGAATATCCGGCTTGTCGATGGCAACATGGCGGTCGAACCTGCCCGGACGTAGCAGGGCCGGGTCCAAAATTTCCGGGCGGTTGGTGGCCGCCATGATGATGACACCCGCACGGGGATCGAATCCATCCATTTCCACCAAAAGCTGATTCAGGGTTTGTTCCCGTTCATCGTGCCCCCCAACGGGATTCAGCCCACGGGCCTTGCCCAGGGCGTCCAGTTCGTCCACGAAAATGATGCAGGGAGCTTTGTCCTTTGCCTGGGCAAAAAGATCCCGGACTCGGGCTGCTCCCACTCCCACGAACATCTCCACGAATTCGGAACCGCTCATGCTGAAAAATGGAACTCCCGCCTCCCCCGCCACGGCCTTGGCAAGCAGCGTCTTTCCCGTTCCGGGAGCCCCCACAAGCAGGACACCCTTGGGGATTTTCCCTCCCAGGCGCTGGAATTTCTCCGGGGTCTTGAGAAACTCGACGATCTCCCGCAACTCCGACTTGGCTTCGTCGATTCCCGCCACGTCGTCAAAAGTGATGCCGATCTCCTGCTCGGCAAAAATCTTCACTCGGGCTTTCCCAGCGGAGAGGACTCCCTGGGGTCCGCCACTCATTTTGCGTACGAGAAAACTCCACAGGAAGATGAATATGGCCATGGGCAGGAGCCATGAAAGAAGGACCCCAATCCATTTGTTCTCCACATGGCCGCTGTACCGAATTCCCTTGCTGTCCAGTAAGGGAACCAGTTCCGGGTCTTCCACGCGCACGGTGAAGAACTGCATACCGGTTTCCCCATCCCGTTTCAGTTCGCCGCGGACACGGTCGGGACCAAGGATCAAGTTCTGGACCCGCCCTTCCTTGACCCATTGCTTGAATTCCGAATAGGTCACGCGCTCCCGATGAGGTTCCACCAGATAGGTTTGAATCCAGGCAACCAGCAGGAGAGCCATGAAGAAATACCAGAAGGAGAAATGAAACTTATTCTGGTTCTGGGACGGGTCCTGCTCCCGGGAACTCCCTTCGCTGGATGGACCCTTCAGATGCTTCACGAACCTATCCATTGGGTTTGACTCTTTATGCCGGACTTTTTTCGGCATGGCAGGCTCCTGACCGCATTCGGCCGCGCCAGCATGGACCGATTCCCTTTTTCACGGCAAAACCCAAGCCGCGAAGAGTTTTATAGATCGAGCGAAATCCACTTAAAAAAGTATAGTACACTCACTAAAGCTTGCAAAGCCTCCCGAAACTTTTCCGAGAAAAGTGGGGACGAGGACTTGCAATGCTCATGGAAGGAAGGCACGATGCCGATATTCACTATTAAAGGTCATCATTACAGCAAAATGCCATTGCCAAACGGAATCAGGAGCGGTAGTTTAAAAGAAAAAACGAACATGAGTAGATTGATGTATGGAGACGACAACATGAGATCCCTACCAAATGAAACTCCGGCAAGATCCTTGTTCTGGGTGGGTTGTCTTATCCTTTTCTCGTGTCTTCTGGCACTCACACCTGGGACCTGCTTGGGGACCAACACGGCACTGGGAGACGATGAGGAAGTCCAGGAAAGGGAACCCTTCGCGGAACACCGGGTGGTCGTGGCCGATCCTCTGGAATCCTGGAACCGGGCTATGTTCACGTTCAACGACCGGTTTTACTTCTGGTTTGCCAAACCGGTGGCCCAGGCATATGGGTCGGTTCTTCCCGAAGGTCTTCGAACCTGCATTCGGAACGGTTACGCCAACATCAACATGCCGGTGCGATTTGTGAACAACGTCCTTCAGGGAAAGATTCGACGTGCCGGAGTGGAGATCGCCAGGTTCTTGATCAATTCCACCATCGGATTCTGCGGTTTTTTTGAAATCGCCGCTCGAGACTTCAATTTACAGCCATATGATGAAGACACCGGCCAAACCCTGGGATTTTACGGGATGCCGGAAGTACTCTATATCACCTGGCCTTTCCTGGGGCCATCCACCTTGCGGGATAGCCTGGGCCTCGCAGGCGACTGCTTTGAAAATCCTCTACATTACTATACACCCATCTATACCTCTGTGGCCATAAGGGGGGGAGGGAAGCTCAACGACTTGTCTTTGAGGATCGGCGAATACGAAGATTTCAAGAAATCGGCCGTCGATCCGTATATCTCCATGCGAGATGCCTACATCCAGCACCGGGCCGAGCGGATCCGAAAATAGATTTGCTTCAGGCCTGATCCTGTGCCTCTCGGTAGTGTGACAGAATGGCCTCCGCCAAGGCCGCAACGGTGTATTCCCGAGGCATGATTTTGACCTCGAGCCCGTATTCCTGGGCAGTTTGAGCTGTGATGGGACCGATGCAGGCGATGTCCACCGTCCGCATCCAGGGAAGGATCTTTTCCTGGGGGCAAAGCTGGAAAAAGTTGGACACCGTCGACGAGGAGGTGAAGGTCACGCAGTGAACCTGATGTTCCTCGATGGCCTTCATGATTTCGGGACCGTGCCCTGACGGAACTACCGTTTCATAAGCAGGCACCAGGTCCACTTCGGCACCCTCCCGCCTCAGAGTATCCGGAAGCACATCTCTCGCCACCAGAGCCCGGGGAATCAAGAACCGCTTCCCCCGAATCCCCATGGAAGACAAACCTTCGAGAATGGATTCGGCCCTGTATTCCCGTGGGATGAGATCGGGCCGCAGGCCGTACTTCCCGAGGGACTCCGCCGTCTTGGGACCGATGGCCGCGAGCCGCACTTTTCCCAGGGCCCGGGCGTCCAGTCCCGCCGCCCAAAGCCGTTCCATGAAGAAACGAACTCCGTTCACACTCGTGAAGACAAGCCAATGGTACTTTTCTAGGTTCCGGACGGCATGATCCAGCGGCTCCCAGGAAGCGGGAGGCTCGATGTCGATGGTCGGAAATTCGATGCAGCGTGCTCCAAGTTCTTCCAACCTTGATTTGAAATCGCCGGCCTGCTCCCGTGTCCTCGTGACCAGAATGGTTCGACCAAAGAGAGGTCGCTGTTCGAACCAGTTCAATTGCTCTCGCAAACGAACCACATCCCCCACAATGATAACGGCGGGCGGTTTCAGCCGGGCACCCCAGACCTTGTCCACGATGTCGTCCAAGGTCCCCGTGACCGTCTGCTGCTCGGGGAGAGTTCCCCACCGTATCACCGCTACGGGGGTCGTGGGAGGTCTTCCGTTTTCGGTCAACCTCCGACAGATCTCCGGAAGGTTTCTCACTCCCATGAAGAAGACGAGAGTCCCAACCGCCGTGGACAGCTTGCTCCATTCGATTTTGGAATCGTCCCGGTCATCTCGCTCGTGACCTGTGACGAAGGCCATGCTGGCCGTGTAATCCCGATGGGAAAGAGGAATACCTGCATAGGCCGGAACAGCTACGGCCGCCGTAACCCCGGGCACCACCTCGAAGGGAATCCCCGCAGCCACCAGCATTTGGGCCTCCTCGCCTCCCCGTCCAAATACGAAGGGATCTCCACCCTTGAGACGCACCACGAGATGATTTTTCCCTTTCTCCACAAGAAGCCGATTGAGCTCCTCCTGACTCATGGTGTGGTCTCCACCCTTCTTCCCCACGTAAATCCTCTCAGCGGTGGGAGGCACACACCGAAGCAGTTCCTCGTTGGCCAGGTAGTCGTACACCACCACTTCCGCCCGCCCCAGGACCTCCCGTCCCTTCAAAGTCAGCAGGCCGGGATCCCCCGGCCCGGCACCCACCAGATAAACCTTCCCCCTGGACACTCGGCTCCCTCTCCTGGCTCGTTACCGTTCCTTCCGCCTCCGAATCGAGGCCTCGAACTCCACCCTTATCCGGCCGTCGATTTCGCGTAGATTTTCTCGAGGATGTCCCTGCCCCCCGCTTCGAGCAACCTCCGTGCCACGCGGCGGCCCAGCGGTTCCGCCTCCTCGACCGGAGCCTCGGCCGTCATCGAATGGACCTCGAGACCATCGAGGGATGCCACCAAACCCGAGAGCCGAATCATCCCGTTTTCCATGCGGGCATGGCCACCAATGGGCACCTGGCACCCTCCCTCGAGCTCCCTGAGAAAACTCCGCTCCGCCCGGACTGCGCAAGCGGTGACCTCATGGTGGAGGGGTTGAATTTGCTCGGCGACATGGGAATCCCCCTTTCGGACCTCGATGCCGATGGCCCCCTGTCCCACCGCTGGAATGAAGCGGGAAGGGTCCAGGTACAAGGTGATTCGATCCTCCCAGCCCAGGCGATGGAGTCCTGCCGCGGCAAGAACCACGGCGTCATACCGCCCTTCCTGGAGCTTTCGAAGACGGGTGTCGAGATTCCCCCGAAGATTGAGGACCTCGATGTCCGGCCGCTCTCTTCGGAGTTGAGCCGCTCTGCGCAGGCTGCTCGTGCCCACTCTCGCTCCCGGTGGCAGGTCGTCTAAAGTCTCCCCCTCTCGAATCACCATGACGTCCCGGGGATCGTCCCGTTGAGGGACGGCCCCAATTTCCAGCCCGTCCGGCAATATCGAGGGTACATCCTTGATGCTATGCACGGCAAGGTCCACCTGCCCAGCCAGCAAAGCGTCTTCGATCTCCTTGACGAACAGGCCCTTGCCTCCGACCCTGGCCAAGGGCACATCCAGGATCCGGTCCCCGGTGGTCTTGATGATCCGCAATTCCACTTCCAGGTCCGGCCAGAAACTCTCGAGGGCCTTCTGGACGCTTTGACTCTGTCTCAATGCCAACAGGCTTCCCCGTGTGCCGATTTTCAGTTTCGAGCGAGCCAAGGAGACCTCTCTTTTCCTTCCACTTCTGCATGGTTAATGGCACGAATGGCAACTGCTCGACGTGCAGCCCGCGCAACCAGAGCTGGACCCCATTCGGCTGCTTGCGGACCCCTTATCCCCGCCGCTCTTGAATCCAAACATGGACATCAGGCGCTGAACCTTCGATGAATTACATTTGGGGCAAATCACCGCTTCCCCACTACCAAAGACAAGCCGCTCGAACTTTTCGCGGCAATCGCAGCACTCATACTCAAAAATAGGCATGCTCATCCCTCCAACGAAATTCCATCCCAATAACAGGCAGCCGGTTCAAGGCATTGTAACCCATCCACCCCGGAGGGCGAAGGTCTGGGAGAAGATACATCCAAGGCTCCATTTCTTTCAGGCCCTGGCTATTCCGCGACGATTTCCACGGGCTCCCCGTCTCGCACTGCTTTGAAAGCAGTGGCATCCCCCATGACTTTCCCCACGGGGTTGACGGCGCTGGCAGGTCGGATTTCGTTTCCCCGACTGATGGGAGTGGGTCCGAAAAAGATGCAGAAGGCCCTGCCCGTCGGCCAATACCCGAGATCTCCGACTTGCACCGTTTCCACGGCCGTCTTTTCCGGAGAACAGTTTACGGGAATGGAAAAGTAGATTTCGTCCCCCCATCTTTGGGCTACGGCCCTCAAGGGCAAGGCAGCCGCAATGGCTTGAGCCGTCGGAGAATCATTCAGTTCAGCCGACAAAGCGATGGAACCGGCCTGAATTTTAATGCGCTTCCCCATGGTCCCCCTCCAAGCTCAATCGCTCCACCACGGCGGCCAAGAGGAGCGGAAACATGATTTCATGGTGCCCGATGAGGAGCAACCCTTTCCCGCTCCCACAGGGCGGGCGTTCCACGACGTTCATCTGGGTTCGGTAGTGTTTCTGAAAATCCATGTTGATAGTGGTGAGTCCTTCCAGGCTGTAACCCAGATTCCGGGCCACGCTGACGGCCTTGAGGAACACCTCGGGAAGGATTACCGCAGAGCCCAGGTTCACATAGACCCCCCGCGACAGGCCGCTCACGAGTCGGCAGAAAACCCGAAAGTCGTAATGGCTGAGGGCGCCGGTGGCGGCACCATCCATGGCCCCGTGCATGTGAACGATGTCCGTCCCCAGGGCGACATGCACCGTCACGGGGACTCCCAGTTTGGCCGCCACGGCAAGGAGACTCGATTGGATATAGGGGGGCCGGCATTGCAGGAGGAATTCTCCTACCGCTCTTCCCAGACCTATGCCACCCCGTAGGTACCCTGATCGGACGGCTTTATGGATCAATTCGCTCGTTTCACGGACCGCCCCGAACTCCCCACGATCCAGGTGTGTCTCCACATCTTCGGAAGTTTTCCCCGCAAGGGCTACCTCCACGTCATGGACCACGCAGGCCCCGTTCATGGCCAACCCTCCAAGGATTCCCCTTTCCATGGCATCGATCAGGATGGGGTTCAGTCCCACCTTGATGGGGTGGGCCCCCATTCCCAGCAAAACAACCTTTTGGTTCCTGACGGCGACGACAACAGCATCCACAGCTCGACGGAAATCCCCAGCGGCAAGGATGTTGGGAAGACTCTCCAGGAAGGCGGAAAAGGACGCTCCCACACGCCAAGGCCTGCCGAAATCCTCAACCTGCACCTTGCTCGGGCGGTCAGCCAGGCTTGTGGTGCGAAGACCCTCCAGTGAGAGGGGTTCTACGGCTTCTCGCTTTTTCTCATGTGAAATCACGGGTTGGATCCATAGAGGGTTTCTTCCACCAGCGCACAGAGAATATGGCCCACGGCGATATGACACTCCTGAATTCGCGCCGTAACGGTGGAAGGCACATGGAGGATTCGATGGCAGTAGAGGTCCATAGCCGAGGGGGAAGCTC